>JAZDKU010000018.1:0-3199 GCA_043802745.1 bacterium
AGTGGCCGCGTCCGTTGGCTTCATTTGCGAGTCCTCATAAATTATTTCAATTTTTTGGCCATATTTTGCTTCTATCTCTCCCCTACCAAGTTCAATTGACTTTTTCCACACATCGCCATAGCTTGCCCCTTCTCCGGTTAATGGCAAGATAGCCCCTATTTTAATTGGCTCGTTTACTTCTGGGGTGGTGCTAGCCTTATTCTTAGCCACACCAAGCCAAACACCTGCCACAACAATAACAACAGCAATAATGCTAGATATAATTTTTTTATTTTTGCTCATAATATTTATTTTTTAATAATTTATCGACTGTTTAGGCCAATATTAACCAAAGATAAAATAAGTGTCAATAAATTTCGCCATATCTAAAAACCCTTGTTAAATCAAGCTAAATCGCCTCTTTTTCGCGTTAAATAAGAATAATATTGACAAGCTCATAAAAACTGATAAAATACTACAAAAGCAGACGACGAAAAATGTCGTCAGAATTAATACAAAACCTATGAATAAAAAACCCACTGAGGCCTTAAAAAATATTGGCCTTTCTGAAAAAGAAATAACTATTTATTTAGCTTGTTTGGAGCTGGGAGACTCTACCACTATTCAAATCAGCCAAAAAGCTGGATTCAAAAGAACCACTACTTACAGCATTATTGAGTCCTTGCTTAAAAAAGGTTTTTTAAGCAAGTTTGAGGACGCTCGAGGCCAAAAATTTTCCGCCGAGCCACCCGAAAAGTTAATAAGTAGCCTTCAGCAAAAAGAAAAACAACTAATGGAAGCCATACCAAACCTTTTAGCTATTTCTAAAGCAGAAAGCAACATCCGGCCAGAGGTAAAATTCTATCAAGGTAAAGACGGCTTAAAGGCAGCTTACGAAGACACGCTTGCTTACTGTGAAAAAGGAAGTGAAATTTTAACCTATATTTCCATAGACGATTTTTATAATGTTTTGTCTGATTATGCCCAAAGCTACTTGCAAAGAAGAATTGCCAAAGGTATTACTATGAGGGCTATATCGCACAAAACCGAATATGCTAAAATCCATCAAGCGAATGACAAAAAAGAATTGAGGCAAACAAAATTATTGGATAAAACAGAATGGCCAGTCAGCATTGAAAAAAATATTTATAAAGACAAAGTGGCTTTAATGAATTTTAGAGGTTTTCAATTTGGCATTATTATTAAATCTCCGCAAATCGCCAACTCCGAAAGAGCCATGTTTAATCTTTTATGGGACAAACTTTCTTAACTATTGAAAATATAAAAGAGCTTCCATAATAAAAAAATAAAATGAAAGCTCTTATTTAACCTTAAATATTTTTCGGCATAAATCTAAGAAGGCTCCGTACGGCCCTCCTAAAATAAAAACCGAAAGAAAGGTTATGCTAAAGGAAGCTATAATAACCTGCCTAAGCCCAGCTCCGTTTTTTACCAGAATTCCAATATAAATTGGAATCTGAAACAAAGCAAAGGCTAAAAGATCAGCAAGAACTTTTCTCTTCTTGTTCTTTTCAGCTTTTAGCAATTTTAAAATTTTGTCCCTAAACCAACCATACGGTCGGCCAATAAGCAGGTTCACCCAAAGGGCGATAAACCTAACTCGGCCAGATTGGCTAAGAGTCATCCCAGAGACAAACACCTCAACTATGATTCCAAAAAAGGTTGAGAAAACAATCATAGCAAAGGTATCTGCGACAGCTTTTTTTATCCCTTTCAATCAAACCACCTCCAACTTACTAGCTTACAACTTACTACTTATTACTGGCCAATTGTTACTGGCTTGCCGTCTTTTATCATTCTCACCACAGCCTCGGACCAAACAATGCCAGTTTCTGGAGCAACTGAAATTAACCCAACCGCGCCAGGAAAATCTTTTATCCCTGAAAGCGCCTTTATCACTTCTTCCCTAGCTGGCTTAATTTTCTGGCTTTGGCTGGCTGTTTCAAAACCTTTTACTAAAAGATTAAAAATATCAAAACCATTGGCTGCAGTTAGCTTTGGCTCGTCATTGTACTTATCTTTATACATCTTAATAAAATCATTGGTTGGGTCAGCCACTTGCACATACCAAAAACCATTAAATAACTCTGGCTTTTCCGAAAACTCAAAAGCCTCAATCGCGGTTAAGGGCGTGTCTATGCCCAATTCTTTTATTTGGCTAGCAAAAACTTCTATTTGGGGCGGAAAAAAGTCTGCTAAAATAATTTGGGGTTTAGCATTTTTTATTTTCTGGATTTCTGTTTTAAAATCCATTTGTTCTCCTGGCAATAAAGCATCATAAACAATTTCAATTCCTGAATCAGCCATCTTGCTTTGTAAAAAATTGAAAATAGCTGCTTGCCCTTCTTGATTTAAGCCAATGAAGGCAATCTTTTTAATTTGGCGCCTTTCTAATTCTTGGACCATTTTTAGTGCTTCGGATTCTGGAGGAGTAATATGAATAAAATTATAATCACCCTTAGCCACATTAGGATCTGTAGCCATGCCAAAATGAATTATTTTATTTTGCTGGGCTAATGGCGCCACTACATTACCCCCACCAGAACTCCAGCTTATTACTGCGTCAACTTTATCCGCATTGGCCAGCTTGCTAAAAGCAGTGGCTGTTTTTACCTTATCCATAGCATCGTCTTCAAAAATAACTTGATAATCATATTTTGTATTACCTAATTGTTCTTGAGCCATTGTTATGGCTTTTTGGCAGCTCTCTCCCATAAAAGCTGTGCTACCAGTAAGGGGCAAAATAACCCCTATTTTAACCACGGCTCTTTGGCTAACTTGGTTATTTTTTCCTCCCCCAGAAACACCATACCAAACACCAACAACCACTACGGCTAATACAATAAGACCAGTAAATATTTTTTTATTTTTTCCCATATTATTAAAACAGCAAACAAATAGCTTATTAACTTAACAAAAGGTTATATAACCTATGCCTGCCATCTTTCATTATGAAGCCATGGTATTATTTCCTGCTATGTGTAGTCAATGCTACACAGGGGTAGCTAAGGCTACCTTGACAAATAAAAAATAGCAGCTAAAATAACAAAATAAATAAAATGGTAAATTGTCTAGTGAAATGCAACTTCTCTTAATGTTTTAATCTCGCTCACCGCGAGCTTTTTTTGTATAATACCACATTCCAATGAAACCTCATAAGCACTCTTGTATCCCAGAGATTTTCGGTACTTCCCATTTA
>JAZDKU010000019.1:0-4351 GCA_043802745.1 bacterium
AGTGGCCGCGTCCGTTGGCTTCATTTGCGAGTCCTCATAAATTATTTCAATTTTTTGGCCATATTTTGCTTCTATCTCTCCCCTACCAAGTTCAATTGACTTTTTCCACACATCGCCATAGCTTGCCCCTTCTCCGGTTAACGGCAAGATAGCCCCTATTTTAATTGGCTCGCTTACTTCTGGCGCGGTGTTGGCTTTATTTTTGGCCACACCAAGCCAAACACCAGCAATAACGATAATACACACAATAACGCTGGCTATAATTCGCTTATTTTTACTCATATTTTTAATCTTATTAAACTATTCTTTAACCTTTGCTGTATATTCTATACTTTGTTGGTAAGATAAGTCAATAAAAATAGACATGTCTAAAAACCTTAATAAATCAAGGTAAATTGCCTATTTTTGCTATATCTATTGACTAACTATTGACATTGCTAAAAAATGATATAAAATCAAGAATAAGCGATGTCATTAGCTGTCGACATTAAATAACCTAAAAAATATGGATAAAAATTTAGTTAAAATTTTAAATGTAGAGTTCACATCCAGCGAGGTAAGCGCTTATTTAGCCTGCTTGGAGCTTGGCAAAGCTACTATTATTCAAATAGCTAAAAAAAGTGGCTTAAAAAGAACCACTGTTTATAACATTGTCGAAACTTTATTAGAGAAGGGGCTATTAAGCAAGTTTGAAGACCAAAGAGGCCAGAAATTCTTAGCTGAATCCCCGGAAAAACTAATTACTATTTTCCAAAAAAGAGAAGAGGAGCTAAGTAAAATTTTGCCTAATCTTTTAGCTATTACTAATACTGGAGACAGCGACATTAAACCAGAGGTAAAATTTTACCAGGGCAAAGAAGGCTTAATAGCTGTTTATGAAGATACCCTTGCCTCTTGCCAAAAAGGAGATGAAATTTTATCATGCGCTTCAGCTGAGAATGTAAGCTTTCTTTCAGACTACCTTAATAGCTATATCGACAAGAGAGCAGAAAAAGGAATCAGTATGAGGGTCATTGCCCGCGACTCCCAAGAAACACGTTATTACAAAAGAAAAGACAAACAACATTTAAGGCGAATAAAAATAATGCCAGAAAATGAATTTCTCGTAAATATTGAAAAAAATATTTATAAAGACAAGGTGGCTTTAATGAATTTTAGAGGTATTGCCTTTGGTGTTATTATTCGCTCCTCGCAAATTGCTAAATCAGAAAAAGAAATCTTTGAAAGCTTATGGAAACGCCTCCCCACCTAACACTCAACCAAAACCCCTCCGCCTGCAAGGCGGAGGGTTTTTGGTTTTATTTACTATTTACTACTTACTCGCCTACTCGTTTATTGCTGATACGGAACAAACTGGCCGTTTTTGACAATATAAACTATATATTCTGATCCTGTTCTGTCCCTGTGATTATCAAAGCCAACTACGCCACTAGCACCGTTAAACTGCAGTTGCGATAAGCTACTTCTAACTTTTTCAATATTATTACCACCATCTTTTATGGCTTTGCTTAAAGCAATAAATCCATCGTAAGCATACATACTATAAGCAGAAGGTTTTTCGTTAAACTTAGCTTGATAATTATTGCTGAAACCAACATAATCTTTTTGGTCTGCCATAAATGTTACCATTACCCCTTCCGCGGTAGATCCGCTTTGACTTAGTAATGCGTCGTCTTTAAATGTTTCTGAAGCAATGATTTTTAGATGTAAATTTAATTCTTTAATTTGTTTTAAAATCAAGGGATATTCTGTATGGGCTACCACCACTAAAGTGTCTGCCTCGCTTTCTTTAATTTTTAATAATTGAGTTCTAAAGTCCGTGGCTTGCGATTCAAACATTTCACTAGCCACATTAATAATATTTGAATTAGCGTTTATAATATTTTTGATACCAACTCCATACGAATCGTTTATATATAATCCAACCACTTTTTTTGAGCCTAAATTATTATTTATCAAATCAACCATTTTTATTGCCTGATAGACATCCGAAGGAATTGAACGAAATATGTAGTCGCCAGATTTTGTTAGGTCTGGGGCAGAGCCTAGGGTAATAATCATAATCCTTTTATTATTGTTTGCTATGGGCGCAACAGCCGCAGCTATACCACTTCCCTGAGCAGATAAAATATAGTTAACGTTATCAATAGAAATTAATTTATTCATTGCGCTAGCCGCGCTGTTTGCTGCGCTGTTGTCATCTTCAAAAATTAATTCTATTTTTTGCTTATTAGCCTCTCTGCTTTGGTTTATTTTATCAGTAGCTAACTCAATAGCTTTTTTCATTGGCACCCCATACTCTACATATGCGCCGCTGAAATGGCCGATAACCCCAACCCTAATTAATTTTTCTTTGTTGCTTTGCACAATATAATACCAGAAAACACCCACTACCATCGCGATAGCAATCGCAAATACTAATTTTCGTATTTTATGCATATTTTTAATTTTGTTAATTATAGATAAGCAGGAGTGGCTGTCAACAATTTTTACATAATTTAACAAAAATTAGAGCGATATTGACTTTATAATCAAGGAAAGTTAGTATTGGCTTAATTAGCTGTAAATATATTTTACAACAATATTTAATATGCTTGATAAAATTATAGAAAATTTTAACCTAGAGGAAAAAGAAGCAAAGGTTTACCTTGCTGGTTTGGAATTAGGAAAAGTTCGCGTAAGCGAGATTGCCAAAAAAGCCGGGCTAAACCGTATAACAACCTATGAGATTTTAAAAAGGCTCAAGAAAAAAGGATTGGCCAATAGCGCTGTTTATAACGACACTCTTGTTTTTCAAGTTATCACTCCTGAAAAATTTATAGAAAAAATGGAAAGTCGCTTAGCTCTGTCCAGAATACTCCTCCCTCAATTAATGCTTTTTGGCAATAATGAAAAAAGCCGGCCAAAAATAGAATTTTATGACGGCACGGAGGGCATAAAATCAATATATGAAGATACTTTATTTTGCAAAGAAAAAATTATTTATAATATTGCCCACCCAGAAAATTTGTTAAATACTATTAGTGAAGAATTCTTTGGCAATTATGTTAAGAAAAGGATTAAAAAGAAAATAAGGGTAAAAGTATTATTAACCAATACTAGGGGAAATGAAAAGTACGAAAAAGAAGGCGTGCAAGTAATGAGAGAAACAAAAACCTTTAATTACGAAAAATATCCAATCTCCAATGAAATCATAATTTATGACAATAAGATAGCTCTACTTTCTTTTCATAGTAAAATAGGCGTTATTGTAGAAGACGCAGAACTAGCAATGTCTATGAAAAGTATCTGGAATTTTATCTGGGACTCTTTGCCCGCCTAAAACAAAAACCCTGTCACCAGAGTTTTTGCTAATCACTCAATCACTTAGCCACTTAGTCACTTTTTTCATATGGCACAAACTGGCCGTTCTTGACGGTGTAGATTGTGTAGCTTTTGCCAATAACATCGCCGTTAGCGTCAAAGTTAATAGTGCCTGTGGCGCCGTGCCAATCTTTCACCGCATAAAGCCAGGCTTTGGCTTTTTCAACATCACCCTTGCTTTCAATTAAAGCTGTTAGAATTAGCTGGGCATTATCAAAAAACCCGGGAGCGTAAGGACCTGCTTCAACGCCATATTTAGCTTTATAATCTGCTAAAAATCCTTCATATTCAATAGTTTTTGGCTCTACATAAGAAGCAAACAATATTCCCTCGAACAATACTTCATTTCCCTTTATAGTGTCGGGGTTTTTAATGGTTTCAGTAGATAAAAGCGGCCAACTTAAATCCAGCTCTTTCATTTGCTTCAAAACCAAAAGACTCTGTCTATCATAAAGAGCCAATAAAACAGCTTGGGGTTTTGTAATAGAAATTTTTGTCAGCTGAGTTCGAAAATCAGATACACCTTCGGGCATTAGCGTTTCGGTAATGACCACTTGTCCGCCTAACTCTCTAAATTTTTTAGCAAAAACGTCGCCAATGCCCTGGCCGTAATCATCAGCTACAGCTAAAACTGCCATTTTTTTGTAGCCTTTTTTTATTGCCAAATCAGCTAAATTATTGCCCTGATAAAAATCGCTGGGATAAACACGAAAAATATAGTCCCCTGCCTTAGTAATTTCCGCGCTTGAGCCCCCCGCCAACATTAAAACCCTACTCTGCTCAGCAACAGGGGCGGCGGCTAGAGTTTCTCTTGAAGTGCCAATAATAATGGCTTTAACTTTGTTAGTGTTTATCAGCTTGCTGGCAGCAGTGGCCGCGTCCGTTGGCTTCATTTGCGAGTCCTCATAAATTATTTCAATTTTTTGGCCATATTTTGCTTCTATCTCTCCCCTACCAAGTTCAATTGACTTTTTCCACACATCGCCAT
>JAZDKU010000020.1:0-3387 GCA_043802745.1 bacterium
GCTTTTGCGTTTTTAACTCGAAGTGCTAAAATTAAAAAATGCCTAAAGGGAAAAGATTATTAGTTATTGATGGCAACGCTATTGTGCACCGAGCCTATCACGCTCTGCCACCCATGCAAACAAAAACCGGAGAAATGACAAATGCGGCTTATGGTTTTTGCTTAATGTTTTTAAAGGTTTTAAATGAAATTAAGCCAGATTATGTAATAGCTTGTTTTGATGTTAAGGGTCCAACTTTCAGGCATGAGCAGTTTAAAGAATATAAAGCCAAAAGAGTAAAAGCGCCAGATGAGCTTTATAATCAAATAGATATTGTTAAGGATGTTTTATCTGCCTTTTCTGTCCCAATTTTTGAAAAGCAGGGCTATGAAGCAGATGACTTAATTGCCACGGTTTGTTATTTAATACAAAAAAAACAAATATCTCCAAAGCCAGAAATAGTTATTTTAAGTGGCGATATGGATAATTTGCAGTTGGTTTCTGAAACCGTAAAGGTTTACACTATGCGTAAGGGCTTAAAAGATGTAGTTTTGTATGGAATTGGCGAAGTTAAAGAAAGATATGACGGCCTCTTGCCAAGTCAGGTTGTTGATTACAAGGCATTGCGAGGAGATCAATCTGATAATATCCCGGGCATTACTGGCATTGGGGAGAAAACAGCCATACAAATTTTAAAAGACTTTAAATCATTAGAAAATTTATACAAAGAAGTAGGGGCTAAAAGCAAATTATTACAAAAATTAAAGCCAAATCTTTTGCAAAAAATTATTGATTACAAAGACCAAGCTTTTGTTTCCCAAAAATTAGCGCAAATGGATAGCAACGCCCCAATTGATTTTAATTTAAAAGAAATTGAGTTTAAGGGATATGATAAAGAAAAAGTTAAAGCAATTTTTCAACGTTTAGAGTTTTTCAGTTTAATAGAAAAGTTTTCACTTGCCCCGCCCCACCCCTCTGCCCCAAAGCAGAGGAGTGGGGCGGAAGCGAGTTCAGAAAGCGTAGAAAAAGAAATAGAGCAGCTTAAAGAAGCAGGTGTACTCTCCCCCGAATTAGCTGAGCTTGAAAAAGAGCTTGTTCCTTTGGTTAAGAAAATGCAAGACAACGGCATATTGGTTGACTTTAAAAAACTAAACCAACTTTCTTTGGATTTTGAAAAAGAAATAGAAAAACTGCAAAAACAAATTTTTAAAACAACAGGCCAGGAATTTAATCTAAACTCTCCCAGCCAGCTTTCGGAAATTCTTTTTGATAAAATGGGCATCTCTACCCTAGGAGTTAAAAAAACTCCAGGGGGAGCTATTTCCACAAATGCCGAAGAGCTAAAAAAGTTAGCCAAAGAAAATCCAATAATAAATTCCATCATAGAATATCGAGAATTTTTTAAACTAAAAACAGGATTTGTGGATAGCTTGCCAAGAATGATAAGCCCAAAAGATGGTCGAATTCATCCGCACTTTCATCAGCTTGGCACAGAAACAGGTAGAATGAGTTGCTCTGACCCAAATTTGCAAAATATTCCCACTAAAACCGCGATGGGTAAAAAAATTAGAGGATGCTTTATTCCAGAAAACGGATACGAATTTTTGTCAGCAGATTATTCGCAAATGGATTTTAGGGTGGCCGCCAGCTTGGCAAAAGATGAAATAATGTTAGGTTTTTTAAAACAAGGCAAAGATATTCATTTAATGACAGCTAGCTTGATTTTTAAATTAAAAGAAACAGATGTAACTGAAAAGCAAAGATACTTGGCTAAGACATTAAACTACGGTGTGCTTTATGGATTAGGTCCTTATGGGTTTGCTGGCAGAACTGGCATTGATTTTAAAGAGGCCAAGGACTTTATTGCTCAATATTTTGAAACATTTAAAGGTATTGCTGTTTTTGTGAAAGAAACAGTTGAGGAAGCAAAAAAGAAAGGGTTTTCTGAAACGCTTTTTAAGAGAAAAAGATTTTTGCCCGAACTTCATTCAAGAGATCCTCGCATAAAAGCTCAAGCAGAAAGAATCGCTCGTAATTTTCCTATTCAAGGCACTTCGGCTGATATTATGAAAATGGCTATGAAGGACTTGGCTAAAGAAAATGTTTTTAATAAAGAAAGCAGGTTGGCCTTACAGCTACACGACGAATTACTGCTTGAGGTGAAAAAAGAAAAGATAGAAGAAATTGGGAAAAAATTAAAAAAAATAATGGAACAAGCCACCATAATCAAAGCTCCCCTAAAGGTCGAAATAAAAATTGGCAAAAATTGGGGAGAGGTTTAGTAATCCGTTAGCGATGGCGAGGCGATGAGCCGAAGCCAGAGCTTATGGAGAACTAAACCCCGTGAAGTGTCCGCCAGAGGCGGGCTACTTCACTGGGGTTGAATAGAAATACAAGCAAACCCCAGTTAAGTAGCTCGCTCATCGCTCGCACTTAACGGGGTATAAGAACTTCTAAATTCACTCGTGGCTAATCGCCACTCATTCATTAAGAATTTCTAATATGAAAAATAAAATTATAATATTGTGCGTTATTTCAGCGTTAGTCTTAGTTAGTGCTGTTGGTCTCTGGCAGTTTAGCAAGCAGGCCAAGCCAGATGAGCAAGTAAATTTGCCTCAGAAAAAAGAGCTTTCACCGGTCTTAAATGTTTATAACTGGGAAGATTATTTTGGGGAAACTACTATTGCAGATTTTGAAAAAGAATTTGGCGTAAAAGTTAATCTTGAATCTTATGACGATGAGGACACTATGCTTTCTGGGGTGCAGTCTGACCCAAGAAAATATGACATAGCAGTAGCTAGTGATATTTTAGTAAAAGAAATGATTAATATGAAGCTATTGGCTCAGATAGACAAAGCAAACATACCAAACTTTAAAAACATAGGCAATGAATTTAAAAACCCTTCTTATGATCCAAATAATGAACATTCTATTCCTTATATGTGGGGAACAAGTGGTATAGCTATTAACCGAAAGTATATTAAAGAAGCCGAGCCAAGCTGGGCAATCCTTTGGAATCCGGCTTACAAAGGAAAAATTGCTATGCTGGATAATATGCAAGACGTTATAGGCGCTGCTTTAAAATATGGGGGATATTCAGCAAATTCAATTGACCCAGCAGAGCTAGGAAAAGCTAGAGAGCTGCTTTTAAAACAAAAACCGCTGGTAAGAAGTTATGAAGATGATTTAGCGATTAAAGAAGATTTAATTTCTGAAAAGATTTGGGCAGGCCATAATTATAGTGGAAGCGGCACGTCTGCTACTGAAGAGAATAAAGATGTGGAATATGTTATTCCTAAAGAAGGCGGATTTATTTGGACAGATAATTTGTTAATACCAATTGGCGCTCAACACAAATACACAGCTGAAGTTTTTATCAATTATATACTTAGGCCCGATGTTTCCGCG
>JAZDKU010000021.1:0-2233 GCA_043802745.1 bacterium
CTTGTTTAATTTTTTGCAAAATTTCTTCTGGGTCAAACTCTGTTTTAATAACCCAATCCGAAACACCCATTTCTCTTGCTTTGTCAATTTCCACTGGCTGGCCAGAATTAGAAATAATAACAATTGGCACGTTGCGAAGCAACTCATTTTGCTTCATTTCAGAAATAACCTCAAAACCATTCTTCTCTGGCATAATAATATCAGTTAAAACAAGATCAGGGACTTCTTTTTCCATTATAAGCATCCCTTCTTTTCCATTTTTAGCTGTTTTCACTTCATACCCTTGGGCTAAAAGCTTTTTTGAAAGCAAATTCAAAATAATCTCCTCGTCTTCAAGAATTAAAATTTTTTTTGCTGTTGTGTTTTCCATATTTTACTCTACAATATCATTTTAAACTTTTAGTGGCAATACCATGAGCTGGCAATGTAAAATAGAAAGTTGTTCCCTGCCCCTCTTGAGAATCAAACCAAATTTTTCCCCCATGCGCTTCAATAATATTTTTGGCAATAAACAGTCCTAGACCCGTGCCCTCGGTTTCGGTTTTCACTGCGCTACTTGACCTAAAAAAGCGCGAAAAAACTCTAGAATGATACTCTTTGGCAATACCTATGCCAGTATCTTTAACCTTAATTAAAAAATCTTCTTTGGCTTCCCGATATTCTCCAATTAATGTTATTGAGCCTGTTTTTGTGTAATGAAGGGCATTTTCTAATAAATTCTGCAAAGCCAGCAAAACCTTTTCCTTATCAAGCTCTATCTTGGGCGCTTTGTTGTCTGGCAAAACCAAACTAAAACCCAAATTCTTTTTCTTGGTTGCATCATCTATGGGCACAGCAACCTCTTTCAATAATTCGGCAACATCGCATTTTTCTATTTTTTGCAAAAACTTTCCCTCCTCTATTCTTGTTATGTTCAAAAGATCATTTACTAAATTTATCATTCTTTCGTTATTATCATAAATTTTTCCTAAAAAGTCTACTTGCGTTTCGGAAAATTTCCCCATATCGCCATCTAAAAACATTCGCAATGTCCACTTGATAGCTGAAAGTGGCGTTCTTAGCTGGTGGGCGGCTATAGCCACAAATTCAGTTTTTAACCGTTCAACAGATTTTTCCCTGGTAATATCGTGCAAAATTACCAAGGTTCCCATTTTTTGCTTTTCAAACTCTATGGGAACAGTAGTTACTTCCAAAATTAAATCATTAGTCAAAGACAGCTCTTCTCTAACTCTTATTATAATTTTTAACCCCCCTCCAAGCAGGCTAACTAGGGGCCTCAAGTCCTCAAAAGCGCTTAAGCCTTCCAGCGAATTGCCAATAATTTCATTGTAATCAACACCAAAAAAATCTTGCACCTTAATATTGGCTAAAGAAAGCTTGTTTTTGCTATCAAAAAATAAAACTCCATCGGAAAAATTAGCAATTAAAGCTAGGGTTTTGTTTTTTTCTTCTTCAGCGGCCATTCTTGACTCCTCAACATCTTCTAAGATATTTAATAAAGCCTGCTTTGATTCTTCCAGCTCTCTTGTCCTTTCTTCTAGTTCTTGAAACTCATTTTCTCTTTTTTCTTTTGTTTCATTTAGCTCAAGATCCCTTCTAACTAAAAGCTTAGCAATGCGATCTAATTGTTTTGATTCCTCTTCTCTCTTTGTTTTAACTTCCGACAACTCAAAATCTCGCCTTATCAACATTTTAATAGTGCGGTCTAAGCCAGCAATTATTGCTTGTAGCTCTTCTTGTGTTTGCATTTTAAATCTATTCTCCTAATACCAATAAAGCCATTGTTTCGTTATGAAAGGCAGACCGGCAAGCATCTCCCAACACACCGCCCAATGGCGCTAATTCTCCATAAGTGTAAAAACCAATCAAGGGAACGTTTTTTCCTAAAACACCTTGAATAGCTGAAATTTCTTCGCCAATTTTTGGCCCTAAAAGCTTATGGCGGGCTATACAATTAAAAACAAAAATGGCTTTTGGTATGGCGCCGTTAAGCTGTTTTAGGGCATTTTCTGCTGCTTCTTTAGCTGCCCCAATGGCCTTTTCCGCATCGCCCATCATTAAACGAATTTCAGAGCCCTCGGGAATTTCCGCAGCGCAAGTTATTTCTCCTTTTTCGTTAGCAATAACTACATCGCGAAGCAAAAGTTCGGGGCTGGCCTTAACACTCATTCCCAGGGGGTAAGTATAAGCCATTCTGGCAATTGGTTCTTTGGTTAGCTCATCAGCTTTTTTG
>JAZDKU010000022.1:0-24081 GCA_043802745.1 bacterium
AGCTAGCTTAATAGTTTATTTGATAATAAGATAATTTAAAAATATGGACGAAAAAATACAAAAAATTCAAGAGTTTATCGACAAGGTTGACTCAATGAAAAAACAAGAAAAATTAGATCTCTCTTCTGACCAAGACCTCTCCATTGCTATTATGAATTTAGTAAGCATTGAAGAGCACTTTTTCTTTTCCGGAGGCAAAACTGGCAACAACCAGTATTATAATTTAATAAAAGAAGTTCGAGAGATGCGCAAGGAATTGCTCAAAAAAATTGTTAAAGACTCCCCAGATGGCAGTGAAAAATGGTGCATTTCAAAACACTTGTTGGCCGCTTCAATGCGCTTAATGGAGGTTGGCACCAAAGCTATCGGCCAAGACAAAAAAGAAGAGGCTTATGATTTATTTAACAAAGCTTATTCGCTTTACTCTTTATTCTGGGGGCTTAATATGAACTTAATAGATACAAGCCAAATTAAAAATATTGACGAACAAGCCATAAACGTCCACGATAAAAAGCCTTCTGGGTTTTTAGGTAAAATGGGCGAGCTAGTTAAAAAAGCTATCAACTGCTGCTGGGAATAATCACGTTTTCTTGCTTTCTAGCTCTGCTATTTTTTGTTTTAGCTTTTTCATGGCCAGCTCTCGGCCAATCATCACCTTGTTGAGCTTTTCTATGTTATTTTGAATTTCTTTTCGCTCGGTGATATCTCTAACCGACGCATAAAGAAAAACCTTGCCGCCCTGTTCAACCCTTGATAACAAAACCTCGGCAAAAAACTCCTCGCCATCAACCCTTTTGTGCACCCACTCAAATAAATTAACCCCCTCTTTCATTGCTTTTTCAATCATTTCTTTGGCTTTTTCATCAGAAGGCTGGCCGTCTGGTTGTTTGTTTGGCGATAGCTTCCACGGCTCGCAAGATAAAAACTCTGCCTCATCTTTTGCTTTAAACATTTTTATCGTTGCTGGATTGCCAGATGTGAACCTCCATGATGGAGGCTCAAGGGTCATCACAGCATCACGAGAAGCCATAAACAATGCTCGATATTTATCATCACTTGTTGACTCTTTGTTCATAGTTTTTTTGTTTATTATATCACAAAAATTAAAAAATTATTTTCTCACGGGAATTTTTAAACCAAGCCTTGTTAATCTAAAGGCGTTTAAGATAGGGATAAAATCAGTGGCAAAATTGTAAGCCGCAGCTTTGGTGGGGTCAAGAACCCCAGCAAAAACCAAACCAATGCCAATTAAATTTAAAGCTCCCCAAAGCCAAAAATGCTGATAAATAATTTTCATTGTTTTTTGGCACAAAACAATAGCATGAGGAATATTTTCCAGCTTATCATTTAAAAGGGCAATGTCCGAAGCCTCAATGGCTGAATCAGCTCCAGCCTTGGCCATAGCAATGCTCACATCCGCAATAGCCAAAGCAGCCACGTCATTTACCCCATCCCCAATCATGGCTAAAATGCCATCTTTTTTTGCTTTAAAATTTTCAATGTATTCTAGCTTTTCTTGGGGCTTCATATTGGCTTGAAAATGAGTTAAGTCAAGCTGTGCGGCTGCTTTTTTGGCCACATTTTCATTATCGCCAGTTAAAATTGTCCAGGATTTAACTCCCAAACTTTTCATCTCGCGAACTAACCGCGCGGCCGAGGGCCTTAATTCATCCTCATAAACAATTACCCCAGCCATTTTTTTATTTATAGCCACCCCCATCACGCTAAATCCCTTTTCTTTTTCTTGGGTTATTTCATTGACTTGCCCAGTAAAAATCTCAATTCCACGTTTTTGCAAAAAATCCATTTTACCAATTAAAATTTCATCGTTATTTTTTTTAGCCTCAATGCCCTCCCCGGAAAACTCCAAAAAGCTATCTGGAGCCAAAACTGAAAATCCTTTTTCTTTTTTTAAAAAATTAATCAAGGCCACACTAGCTGGATGGCGCGAGTTCGAAACAGCCAATCCTGCTTTTTCTAAAATATCTTTTTCGCTAAACGGAGAAAAAATAATAACGTCTTTTATTTTTGGCTGGCCAGTTGTTAGCGTGCCAGTTTTATCGGTGATGAAAAACTTTATTTTAGCTGCTTTTTCAATAACTTCTCCGCCTTTAATTAAAACGCCATTTTTAGCAGCTCGGCTTAAAGCTAAAGTAAAGCTCAGGGGAATAGCCACGGCAATGTCATCCGCGCAGGCCACTAACAATACTGCCAAAGATACTTGAAAATTCTTAAAAATTAAAAAAACAGCAAAAGACACACTTAAAACGCCAATAACATACCACAAAGTAAATTTATCAGCCACTCTTTCGCTTTTAGCTTTTTTCCGGCTGGCCTGCTCAACCAATATAATCATTTTAGCTAAAAAACTTTCATCGCCAATTTTTTCTGCCCGCACAATCAAAGACCCGCTTTCATTAACCGAGGCGCTAAAAACCCAGTCGCCTGGTTTTTTAATTTTTATTTCGCTTTCCCCAGTTATCATGGCTTCATTCACCCCAGCCTGGCCAGAAACCACTACCCCGTCAATTGGCAAGAAATCACCTGTTTCAACCACTACTAAATCCCCTTTCTTAACTTGGCTTAAATCAATTTCTTTTATAACATCTCCCTGTTTTACTCTAATTTTTTTAGGCTGATATTTTATTAGACTGTCTAAAATCTTTTTTTCTTTGGCTTGCGTCCATAAAAAAAACACCCGAGCAAAAGCCAGCATTAAGCCAATAAAAGCGGCGGAGTGCCACTCTCTCCCCAAGAAAGAAGCTACTAAGGCAATACCAGCTAAAAAATCAATGGATAGCCTTTTTTGCCAAACTGCCTTGGCTATAGCCCACAAAACCGGCAAAAACCCGAGCAAAGCGCTAGCGATTAAAAATTGCTTGCCTATTAAAGCAAAAGACAGCAAAAACGCCAAACAAATATTAACCCACAACTCAACATGCCAAAAAGCCTGCTTTGTTTTTTCTTGCATATTTTTCTATTTCAGGAATTCGCTATAACTCGAATTTGTTAAGTCTATGCTGGATATAAATTTGGGAATAACAAACAAAAGCCCGATTAGGGGCACGACAAAGAGGACTACGGTAATGATAAGCGTCCACTTAAACATTTTATTAAGCTTATCAATGGAGTTTTGTAGCTTATCAATTTTTTGCTCTAACAATTGTTGTGAATTTTCTTGTTCCATATGATTTATTTTATTTATTTTAACATTTCCAATAAAATAAAGAAGCCCGTGTAGTCTTTTATTGACCCACTGACGGCTTCTTAAAGATATTATCTCAATTCCTCAAGATAATTCTTTATTACTTCCCTGGCTTTTCGCCCAGGACCAGGATGTTGTTCTATAGGAATATGGTCCATTACCCCGTTCCTATAAAATATGAACTTACTCTCCGAAAGGTCGGCTTTGATAGTTTCAACGCCATTTTCTTTAAAAAAATCAATGGCATTTTTGACCTCTTCGGGAATATCTTTAACAACCTTCCCGTCGAGGGTTATTTCACCATTATCACCATTCCATTTGAGTTCCATAATACCCTCCTGTTTGTTATAGTACATTTTGTACCGGTCTTATTCGTGCAAGTTAACTCTTTTAATTCTTCCGTTATTTAATAAAAAGGTTTCCTTTTTATTGGCCCAGGCCAAAACGCCATATTTGGCTTTGAGGTCTTTTATTTTTTCGTGCAAGGCCTCCCGAGCCAAAGAAATTTCTGTTAACGATGGCTTGTCCCTTAAAAACTGGGCAATTAAAAACGGTTTCTCATTTTCACCAAAAACCACCAAATCCGCAGAACCCAAAATTTCGTATTTTGGCCCCTCAAAATCAAGTTGAATATCGCGCATTTCATATCCCTGTTCTTCTAATAATCTCACCAAAAACTTACCCCGAGTTTCTTCTCTTTCTGAACGAGCATTATAAACAATATCGCTTTCATCAGCTATAAAAAAGAAAAATTGTTGAGTTGTTATTTGTTGCATAGTTTTAGTTTTTTACTGAGGGCAGCCCTCCTTGGGAACTTGAGCTCAGTTTTGGGGAGGGCTGCCCTCAGTAAAAATTACATAAGCCCGCTTTCTTTAAAGCTAAAAATTTTTGTTTTAGTGATAATAATATGGTCCAAGGCCTCAATGCCCATTATTTTTCCCGCCTCAACCAGCCGTTTGTTTATTTCCAAATCAACTTGCGATGGCTCTGACACTCCCGATGGATGGTTGTGGCAAAAAATCACAAAAGCCGCGTTTTGCTTAATCGCTTCCCCAAATATCTCTCTGGGGTGAACTATATTGCTGTTTAACGTGCCAACAAACATTGGCTTTTTAAAAATCAATTCATTGCGAGCGTTTAAATATAAAACCATAAAATGCTCTCTTTGTTTGTCTTTCATATAAATACTTTGAGCCACCACATCATCAACGCTTTTAATAATCGGCGCAATTTCTTCTTTAACTTCCAGAGCTCTTTTTATAAGTTCAGCGCAAGCCAACAATAAGCATGCCTTAGCTTGACCTACACCCTTAATATCAGAAAGTTCTTTAAAATTAAGTTTTAAAATTTCTCTTTTGGGATATTGTTTTAAAATTCGTTCTGCCACAGCTAAAACGCTCTCACCCTCAATGCCGGTATTTAACAAAATTGCCAATAATTCTGCGTCTTTTAAATTTGCAGCGCCTTTGGCAATAAGCTTTTCCCTTGGCCTATCAACTTTTGCTAATTGTTTTATAGTTTGTTTCTCCATAGTTTAATAGCCAATACTGCCCCTATGGCCAATGTTTAAAATATAAATAACAGCCTGCTTTTCATTTACTTCATACAAAATTCTGTAAGGCCAAATTCGCACCTTTCTTTTATTATCTAACTCACCCCACATTTTTATGCCCAAAAATGGATTTTGTGAGATTGCGTCAATCGCCTCAACAATTCTTGCCTGCCAAGGCATTGGTATTCTTTTTAAGTTATGTCTAGCTCGGCTTGAAAGATTAATTTGAAATCTTTTTTGCATTTTTTTTCCTTTGTTTTGGTTGATATTTTTCTCTACCTGCGTCGGCTATCACCGAGGCTCCGCTTTGAGCAAAAGCAAGCTCATTTTTAACAGAATCCCAGCTAAAAACTTTGCCTGTTTTTACTTCTTGCTCTGCTTTTTGCAACTCAACTAAAGCACCCGGTTCACTTAAAAAATCAATAGTTTCTAAAATAGACTCGTATTCGTTAAAAGACATCAAAACCGCCTCTGGTTTGCCATCAATAGTTAGGGTGTAAAAAGTTCCTGGGTTTTGCACATCAGCAATAATTTTAAAAAAGTTTTTCCTTGCCTCAGTAGCTGGTATTATATTTTGATTATTTTTTAAATTCATAAAATTTTATTATTATGTACATTATAACGCACATCGAAATTACTTGTCAATACCGAAAACTAAAAATAAGCGGGCGAGGCGGAGTTCGTTGTAGGAGTATTGGCTGTGGAGTTTTTCAAAAACTGGTTGGAGGTTGTCAGTGTCTAATTCGCGAAAAACTTTGCTAATTTCTGGTATTCTCTGGAGTAATCTTTCATCCACTAATTGCTCCAGCTCCTCATAATTAATCTTTTCTTTTAACACTAAATTTTCTAAGTGGCTAATAATCGTGCCTTGGGTTAGTTTTCTTTCTCTGATAATCTCTTCAAGATTTTTTCCTTCATGAATTAAAGCCAAAGTTTTATCATAAGTGCTAACTTTCTCTTTTTTTACAACAATACTTTCTTTAACATATACTTGTTTCTCTGTTGTCCCCCCGCAAGCTATCAAAAAAATATTTTGCTTTTCTAAAACTTTTTCTTTAGGAGTTAGGGTAAAATCTTGCTGGAATTCTTGGGACTTTTCGCGAAAAATTTGGTCTTGATTTTGCATTTCAGGGTGGGTTAAAAATGCTTTCTGGTTATAGCCCAAAAGATAAAGCCCGGATAGTCTGCGAACCCGAGACAATGCCACATAGCCCTGGCCAAACTCAAATGTTTTTTGCAAATCAATAACCGCCCCCTCCAAACTCATACCTTGGCTTTTATGAATAGTAATAGCCCAAGCCAATCGCAAAGGCACTTGGCTAATTCTGGCTTTAATATCACCGTGTTCTTCAACGGTCCACTCCATTGGCGAGACCTCTATTTTCTCTCCGCTTAGTATTTCAACAAGCGGATAATTATTACTTTCACTAAAACCAACAACCTTGCCAATTGTGCCATTCACAAATCCTTCTTTAAGATTATTTTTAGTAAACATCACGCAAGCGTCTATTTTTAATTCTAAAGTTTCTGGCGATAAACAACCCTTTTTTAAATTATCAACAAAATTTCTTTGGCCTCGAGAAAACATATAGAAAAATTCTGGCTGGCCGGGAAGTTGACCTAACTCTTGACTGTTAAGCCTGTCCACGTCCATATTATGAGAAAAAATACGAGTAATGTCTCGGGGCGAGTTATCTGCTTCAATAACCCGCGCTTTAATACTTTGGAGGTGACTGTCATTAAAAACATTCGCCCTAATGGCTGATAGCATTGTTAAAAAATTCTCATCGTCTTGCCTGTATTGCTCGGTTAAATAACAAACCGCAAAATTAGCTTTTTGCCAAGCCACAGATTTAAAAGCAAATTGGGCTTCTTTGCCAATTGGGGGCAATTGAAAAAAATCTCCCACCACCACAACCTGCAACCCTCCAAACGGCTGTTTTGTTTGAAAAATTTGCTGGCAAACCAAATCAACCATAGTAAAAGTTTGGGCCTCCAACATTGAAATTTCATCAATAATTAAAACTTTGGCTTTTTCTACACGCTTTCTAATATACGAAGTTTTGGCAATTTTTTCTAAGTCTCTCTTTGTAAGATGCTCTTTTATACCAATGCCAGCCCACGAGTGGATTGTTATGCCATTTAAATGAGTGGCGGCAATGCCGGTTGAAGCCGTGATGGCCGGGGTAATGTTATGCCCTTTTAAATAATCAGCGTATTGATTAACTGTGTGGGTTTTCCCAGAACCGGGCTCCCCAGTTAAAAAAACATTCACCCCTGTTTTTAAAATTTCCAACGCCTGTTCTTGTGTCATAAATATATGCTCTTATTATACCTTGCCCACGGTGCTGCTTCAAATTGCTATTTCAAATTATTTGTGTTATAATTTTGGGGTTATGGAAATTAGAAATATCGCAATTATTGCCCATGTGGACCATGGTAAAACAAGCTTAACTGACGCCTTAATGCGCCAGACGGGTTTTGCTATAGAAGGCGCCACTATGGACTCAAACGCCTTAGAGCTTGAGCGAGGCATTACCATTTATTCAAAAAACGCTTCTATTTATTACAAAGACACAAAAATAAATATCGTGGACACTCCCGGGCACGCTGATTTTGGCTCGGAAGTGGAGCGAGTGCTTCGCTCCATTGACTCTGTGCTTTTAGTGGTGGACGCCCAAGAAGGGCCAATGCCCCAAACAAAATTTGTTTTAAAAAAATCTTTAGAGCTTGGCTTAAAACCAATTTTAGTGATTAACAAAATAGACAAGCCAGCGGCCAGGCCTGATTGGGTGCACGACAAGGTCTTTGAACTTTTTTATGACTTGGGAGCCACCGAAGAGCAATTAAATTTTACTTGCCTTTATGCCATAGCTAGAGAAGGCATTGCCAAGCTTAATTTAAAAGACACCTCGACTGACTTAACCCCGCTTTTAGATGTTATTTTAGAAAAAATTCCATCTTCTTCCAGCAACGAATTAAATAACCAGCCATTAAGAATCCAACCGTTTAATTTGGGTTATGATAATTTTATGGGCAGGTTAGCTATTGGCCGAATTTATGAAGGCATTGCTAAAACAGGCAGTCCTGTTTTTATTAAAACACCGACCAGCGAAACAAGAACTGGCAAAATAGCTAAAATATTTTCTTTCTCTGGCTTACAAAGAATAGAAACCCAAGAAGCCGTGGCTGGAGATATTGTGATGATTGCTGGGCTTCCTGATATTTTTATTGGGGAAACAATTTGCGAAAACAAAGACCAGCCCGCCTTACCCTCAATCAATATTGACGAGCCAACTATTTCTTTGAATTTTTTGGTTAACAGCTCCCCTTTTGCTGGGCGTGAAGGCAAATTTGTCACTATTAGGCAAATTAGAGAACGCTTAGAAAGAGAGCTTGAAATAAATGTAGGCTTAAAAGTTGATTTTACTGAAATGGATTATTTTACGGTTTCAGGCAGGGGTGAATTACATATTGCTATACTTTTGGAAAATATGAGGCGCGAGGGCTATGAACTTCAAGTTTCCCAACCCCAAGTTATTATTAAAGAAGAAAATGGTAAAAAAATGGAGCCATTTGAAGAAGCCACAATTGATGTGCCAAACGAATCA
This sequence comes from bacterium, assembly GCA_043802745.1. Classification (GTDB taxonomy): domain Bacteria; phylum Patescibacteriota; class Minisyncoccia; order Minisyncoccales; family CG1-02-41-26; genus STD1-80. The sequence goes on from JAZDKU010000022.1 coordinate 8,369, forward strand.
GCTGGCACTGTTATTGAAAAACTTTCAAAAAGAAAAGGTCAAATGATAGAAATGAGGCCAGAACAAAACCATACAAGAATAGTTTTTGAAGTGCCAACCAGAGGCTTGCTTGGGTATCGAGGCGAGTTTGTTATAGCCACAAAAGGCGAGGGCATACTTTGTAGCCAGTTTATTGGCTTTCGGCCTTTTGTTGGGGAAATAGAAAAGCAAGATGTTGGCTCAATGGCATCAATGGCAACAGGCAAAGCCTTGGGTTTTGCTTTGTGGAATCTACAAGAGAGGGGCGTTATGTATATTGGGGCTGGCACTGAGGTTTATGAGGGTATGGTTATTGGCAACACAGCCAAAGGTAATGATATGGCTGTTAACCCAACCAAGGGCAAACAATTGAGTAATATGCGAGCCAGCGGATCTGACGAAGCTATCACGCTTGTTCCCCCGTTTAACCTTTCTTTGGAGCGGGCTTTGGAAATAATGAAAGATGACGAGTATTTGGAAGTAACCCCGCAAAACATTCGCCTCCGCAAAAAATTCCTAACCGAACTCGATAGAAAACGCGACTCTAGAAAAAAATAATTTAAAAATTAATTTGTAAACAAAAAACTCTGGCCTAAACCAGAGTTTTTTGTTTTTTTACTATTTCAAAAATTTTACCAAATCTTCATAAAATGACTTTCCAAATAAATATCTGTCAGTATCTCTTAAGCTTAATCTTTTTTCTTTAGCGATTTTTTTAACTGCAGGTAAGAATTTCTCAAAATATGCCTTAACTCCATAAATTTCTTTTTGCTCAAGTTGATGGCGTACCCTCACATCATAAATCGTAAAATCCATAGGATATAAAACAGTTAGAATTGCCGTCGCCATAGGCAAGCTAAATCTCCAGTTCTTTAAAAGAATCTTTAACTTTGCGCAAGGTTCAGATGCGAAATAAATTTGACTGGTTAATTCTTTTATTTTTATGTCCAAATCGCCAAATCTCAATAGCTTTTTCTTTATGGCCGTCTTCGCACGGTTTGATTTCCATATCACGATACAAAAAAACTCTTCAGGAGTTAAAAAATGTTGTTCAGTAAAATTTTTTCTTGCCTCATCAAACAAATAATTCTCAAGATGATAATATTTTAAGTAATCCATATGTTTTTCTATTGCTATGAAAATAAAATATAGAGAATTTGCCCAATTTAAAGGGGTAAATGACCTTTGTTAATTTTATTATCAACCCCCCTTGAAAATAAACTATACGAATTTACTTATAAAATGCGGGTTGCTGTGTTATTTACTTTTGTCTTGGGTAAATAAAATTATTAGATATTCCTACGCTTTGCAAATGGTAAATGGTGAGAAATGCCGCATTCTATGGATAAAACACGCATATTATTTTCCATTTTCAACCCTCCCTGCAAATGTGATTAAAAAACTTGCTTGACAAATAAAATCGTGGTATCATTATAGTATCTCATCTACCATGTGTAGAAGGAGTAACGATACCGCCCTTCAAAAGGCGGTGTTCGTCTTTTTACAATGCAAGTAATGTTCATATTGACTTTTTAATTGTTCTCTCGTTTGTCTCCTCTCTACGGGATAAGCAGTAATCAATAAAATATAATCTTTCATTTTCCTTAAAACAACCATAAAGTCCCAATCACCATAACATAAACAAATTCGTTCGTCCTTACCTCGTCGATCTATCCATGCCTTTATGTCTTGATGAGGAAAAACCTCTATAATTGGTTTAATCCAACCAATCCTTTCGCATTTTCGCAAATCTGGAAGTCGTTGATCTTCTATTTTCCCATAAGTTATAATATGCCAAAATGTCGCTTCTTTGCTTTTCAATTTTGGTTCTTTTTTTATCCCAACAGGCAAAATTTTTTTAAAATATGGTCTGCTATCTAAAAAATCTTTTTTAAAAACAGAATACAATTTTTCTTCATATTCATCCCAATTACCATTAAATAAAATCAGTTCAGATAATTCCAACATATTACTTTTGCTGTCCTTCCCAAATAAGTATGTTAAGCTTTAACTCGCTAATTAAAGTAGATTTTTGCAAAGAATACCCCGAACGTTCCTGAATTCTTTTTATTAATATTTTTTTTGATTCGCTTGTGCTAAAGCTTCTATTTAGATATGAAATCGCCCCTATTAACAAATCTGCTATTTGAGCTAACTCTGATTCATGCGACCTTATATTTTGGATATTTCCAATAATTTCTCTATTAAAATCATACATGTTATTGCATAAAATTTTTTTCAGGCACTTTACCTTGTCGGCACTCCTTGTGTCTTTAATATCAAGATATATATTGTACTTTTCAGTTGGCTCTAAAATAATTTTTAGTAAATCAAAGTACATTTTATAATACCATTCATCGTGAGTTTGACTAAAATCATTGTGATTTAGTTTACTTTTATCTCCAATCACTAAACACCTAAAATGTAAATCGTCATTGTCAAAAAAATAATCAATAATATCTAAATAAAAAGAAGTTTTGGCTGGCGAAACTTTTGTCCATTTAATTTCAAAATTTTTCTTTAGCCCATGTCGTTCTTTGATCTCTTTTACCCTCTTTGAAATTTCTTTCACTTTTTCCACTGGACACCAAATCGCCCCAAGCGTCATTGCTTTTTGGCGATCATTTTCTAAGTGACAACTCTCATCACAATAAATATTATAAATTTGGCTCATATTTTAGTTTTTTGTTTTATGATTTCGCGTAGTAGTTTGTGGACTGGCTCGAGGCTGGCTTCGTCAATCACGGAGATAGGAATTACTTCTTTATTTAATGCTTTTAATTTTTTTAATTTTTGCCCCACCTCTTCTTTGCTCACTAAGTCAGTTTTGCTTAAAAAAATGTATTCTGCTCTTTCCAATAATTCTGGGTTAAAGGCCTTTAGTTCGTTTCTTATAACTTCATAATCTTTTAATGGCTCTGACGATTCTGCGGATATAAAGTGGAAAAGAGTTTTTGTTCTTTCAATATGACGGAGAAATTTAATGCCAAGCCCCTTGCCCTCACTTGCCCCCTCAATCAAGCCCGGAATATCAGCCAAAACAAGTTCAAAATAAACACCGAGGTTTGGCTCCAAAGTTGTGAAAGCATAATTTGCTACTTTACTTTTAGCATTGGTTAAAGTATTTAATAAGCTTGATTTGCCAACATTTGGCAAGCCCACAAACCCAACATCAGCAATGAGCTTTAACTCCAGCCTCAACTCACACTCAAAGCCAAGTAAGCCATACTGAAACTTAGTTGGGCTGGTGTTTCGCGAGGAGCGAAACATAAAATTGCCCTTGCCTCCTCGCCCACCCCGAGCTATCAATAATCTCTGGCCAATAATTGCTATTTCTGTGTCTTCGCTTGTTGTTAGGTTGTGGACAATCGTGCCAACTGGCACCTTAAAAATTAAATCTTTACCGTTTGCTCCATCCTTCATCTGCTGACCTCCTTTTTCTCCATTTTCCCCTATTAACTCCTTTTTATAACGAAACTGAATTAAAGCGCCCAAGTCAGCTACTCCTTCAAGATAAATACTTCCCCCATTGCCTCCTCTCCCGCCTGTTGGGCCCAAGGCCATTTTGGCATTATTAAAAGCCACGGTGCCATCCCCGCCCTTCCCAGCTTTTGCTTTAATTGTTACATCATCAATAAACATAATTATAACCTACCATAATACTAACAAAAAAACTCCCAAGATGGGAGCTTTTTTGTTGAAATTTAATGGATTATACTTCCAATGTTTCGTCTGCGTCAGATGCATCATCACCCGAAACAACAGACACGTTCACTGCGTTTGGCCCTTTTGGAGAGTCGGCTTTGTCAAAAGACACTTTGTCGCCAACTTTTAGATCTTCAAATTTCACGCCTTTTAACTCATTGCCGTGAAAAAATAAATCTTTTTCTTCGCCCTCAACCGCAATAAACCCAAATCCCTTTTCTGTAAGGGTTTTTATTGTTCCTGTCATATTTATAAACTTATTTAAATAGTTTCTCAAAAAACTCGACTACATTTTTTATAAAGCAACTACCTCACTTTAGATAATAGCATACAAGCCCGCTACATGTCCAGTGCTCCAGCAAATTTGCAGGTTATAGCCGCCAGTTGGGCCGTCCAAATCAATAATTTCACCAGCTAAAAATAAATTTTTAATAATTTTTGAGTGCATTGTTTTTGAGTCAATTTCTTTTAAATCAACTCCCCCGCTCGTTATAATAGCCTGGTCAAAGCCAGCCACAGCTTTAACAGTTAGTTCTAACCCCTTTAAGGCTTCGACAATTCTTTTCCGCTCCTCGCGGCTAATAGCATTTAATTTCTTATCAGGTAATATGGCTGTTAGCTTGATAAGCAAATCGCTTAATCTCTGCGGGATTAAACTTGGCAAATAATTTTTAAAATCTTTATTACTTTTAAAATCTCTTTGCAATCTTTTGTCTAAAACTATGGCATCTAGGGCTGGCTTTAAATCAATTTTTAATCTCACTTCCCCGTTGGCAATCAATTCTCCAACTTTTTTACTTAAATCAAGAATTATCGGCCCGCTCACCCCGCTATGTGTGAAAATCATTTCTCCAAAGCTTGCATCAATTTTTTTATTACTTTGAAAAATAGCAACGCTAACATTTTTTAATGTCAACCCAGCCAAACCCTTAAATAAATTTCCTTTCGTTTCTATGGGCGCTAAAGCTGGCATTGGTTTTATAATTTTGTGCCCCATTTTGCCAGCCCACAAATACCCGTCCCCAGTTGAACCAGTGCCAGGGTAGGCCTTGCCCCCGGTGGCTAAAATAAATGATTTAGCAGATATTTCTTTGTCTTTTAATTTCACGCTTTCTATTAATCCGTTTTTTACATTAAAACCAAGGACTTCTTGATTAAGTAAAAATTTAACTTTATTTTTATTTAAGCATCGCAACAAAACATGCAAAACATTCTGGGATTTATCAGACACAGGGAAAACTCTTCCCCCTCTTTCCACTTTTGTGGCTAAGCCATTTTTTTCAAAAAAATCCATGACTTGTTTTGGCCCAAAAACCGAAAGCGAAGAAAAAAGAAACTGGCCTTTTTTACCCAATGCCCCCACAAACTTTTTATCATTGAATTCAGCCTGGGTAATATTACACCTGCCCCCGCCGGTAATTAAAAGTTTTTTGCCAAAACCAGAATTTTTTTCAATCAAAACAACCTTAAGGCCTCCTTCGCTTGCCTTAATGGCCGCCATCATCCCCGCTGGCCCACCCCCAACCACCACCACATCATATTTTTCTTTTACATTATTCATTTTAATTTGCGCATTTTGGCTAAAACTTTTTGCTTGGCTATAGATAGGGCAATCAAGCGAGGGTTTTCTTTTTTTCGCAAGCTTTCTTTTAAAACCAGCTCTGTGGTTTTTTTAATTCTTTTTTCAATAAGAGAAAACATTTTATCAGGGCCATACCCTTTATGCTCCGCATAAGATGAAATAACCCCGCCAGAATTTGCCACAATATCTGGCACAATTAAAATGCCTTTTTTAAAAAGCTCGCTTTCTACTTCCTCTCTCATAGGGATATTGGCAGCTTCCACAATAATCTTTGCCTGAATGTCATTTTTATTACTTTCATTTATCACATCAGTCACGGAAGCTGGGATAAAGATATCCACCGGCACCTTCCAAAAATCTTCTTGCTTCATTTTCTTTACCTTTTCTGGGTAGCCACATAACTCTGCCTTTGCTTTGATAAATTTCTCCATTATCTTTGGATTAAAGCCGTTTTCGGCATAAATTGTCGCGCCCTTGTCAGCTAGCAAAACAACTTTAGCTCCCATTTTAGTTAAGAAATGATAGGTAAAAGTTCCCACATTGCCAAAGCCATGGATAGCCACTCTGGCATTTTTAATGTCAATCTTTAATATTTCAGTTGCTTCTTTCACAGCTTGAGCCACCCCAAATCCAGTGCTACCAAGCTCGTGGGGCAGGCCACACTTTTTTCCCAAAGACCTGGCTTTGCTCACGCACAAATTCGCTGGCTTACCAGTGGCCGATCCCCAAGAGCCAACGGCCGAGCTAAACCAAGCCATTTCTTTTTCGCCAGTGTTCACATCTGGCCCAGCAATATATTTTTGAGGAATTAAGGGCTTTATTAATTTAGCAAAGCTTTGAATATATTGCTTTTTTAAACTTTCGCTTCCCCCATGCCAAATAATGCCTGCTTTTGCTCCCCCAAAAGGTAAGTCAACCAAGGCGTTTTTATAAGTCATAGCACGAGCCAAGCGAAAAACTTCTTCCAAGCAAACACAATGAGTCATTCTAATACCACCTTTACCCGGGCCGAAAGCAGTGTTATCAATCACCAAAAAACCTTTCATTTTTATTTTTGGGTCATTAACCTCTAAAATATATTGGGGCCCTATTTCATCTATTTTAATATTCATATGGCTTAATAATATGGTTTAATAATAGCTATAATCTTAAAATAATCAAATAACCCGTTATGTTTTAGCACTCCACCATAACGGGTTATTTATTTAGCCACCGAGCTTTATTTTGTAGCCTTTCTAATGTCAATAGAAAGTTTAAAAGATTCTACCGCGAATCTTCCTTTAAGCTCGATTAGCTCTTTCTCGGTGCCAGAGGAAATGACTTGATCACCCTCCTCTATGGCTTCGAGAACTTCTTTTGACTTATCCAAGCTCTTGAATACAGTATAAAGATCGTTTAGCCATTTCGTCCGCTCAACTAAGCTTTTGGGAAGACCCTTAGCCATTAAAACCATTTCAAATGCCTCTTTCTTGGGCTTCCTTCTTCGCTCCCCTCTTGCTTTCCGCTCTTTATCGTCTTTCCTTTGGGTTCGAGACCTTTTTTTTGTCCAACCCTTTATTTTTATCTTCCTCTTTTTGTCATCCTTTTTTGTCAGCCGAGTATTTCTCTTTTTCGTTCTCATTTTATCCTCTCCTTTCCCGTGAGCTTTAAAAACTCCTCTTTTAAGTTTGTTGCATAAAAAACATCTTTTTGCCCCTCAGAATCAGCCAAAACAACATCCTTTGGAGTTATATCGGCCTCATTAAGAAGGAGTGGCTTTTCCGGTTTTGATGTCACAAGGCGAATAATCTCTAGATCATTTAGGCTTAAGCCATCGCAATCACTAAAAAAATGGCTTCTACTTCCAGAATAACAAAGCAGAGGAATACCCCACATAGCTTTCCAGTGCCCTATTATATTTCCATAAAGCTCCGATGTATCCCTGCAAATCAACCCCCAATAAAATATTCTATAAACTCGAGTCGCACCACCATGGTTGTCATAAACTATTATATCAAATGTTTCCCCGCCAGGAATCTTAGAGAACTTAAATCTTTTTTTTGAGCCTTCTATTGCACTTTGAATATTGCTAGGGAAACGACTTAGCAAATTTTGTGCCTTTGGGGCACTATTGACTTTTATCTCTAGCACCCTTCCTTGCTCCAAAAATTTTGAAGGACATAAAAAAGAATCTATAACGATACCCTCAAAAAATTCGAACATTTTTTTGAACCGAAATAAGGCAAACATTATATACCTCCTTTGTTCGGACCGCCTTTTCAAAAGCATTGTTGCTCAAAAAATATCAAGGCCATCCCTGACATCTTCCGTCCTCAAAACGAGGATTTGCGGTGGCAGATGGGTCCAGATAGCTGGGCGCATTTGCCACCGCAAAAACTTTTTTAAATTTTAAAGAGCGCTTAAAAAGCTTTTTTAAGATTAGCCCCCATCTTAGGCCAATCTTTATAAAAATCAAGTTAAATAACCAAAAAACTCGGGGGGCCGAGGTTTTTGGTTGGTTTAATTTTTTATTTATATCTTATTATCTTTCTTTTTCAAAAAAGGGTATAAAAATAAAAGCAAAAAGGTTGCTAACACGCTTAAAAATCCAGCCATTAAAAAAATAACTTTAAAGCCAAAAGTGTCAGCTAATATCCCACCGATTGCGCTTCCAATAGCAACAGAAATTGTAAGGCCAACAGTGCTGTATAAGCTCCACTCAAAACCCTCAGATCCCCTATCCACATGGCGAGCAAAAATTCCATAATAAGCAGCTAATAAAAACGCCGCCCCAATCCCGCCAATAGCTGATAAAATATACAAGTGTAGAGAAGATTTAATAAAAATAAAGCCAAACGCATAAAGAATGCTAATGATCCCCCCAATTAGCATTACATAAAAATCATCTTTTTCCCCGATTTTCTTGTCCAAACGGCGAGCCAGAGGAATTTGCACAATTGACTTAGCTACAGCAAACAATGCCACAGCAAACCCAACTGTTTTAAGCGTGGCACCAAATATAAAGTTAGTAACAAACACCGCCAGAATCGGAGAAAATAACCCCCCGCTAACATTTACAACAAAAAGAAATAAAAGCAAAATCTGAATTACCTTATTTAATTTTATTTTTTTATTAATAGCCATTATTTTATCTTATCAAAAAAATTATAAATAGTGTATAATAACTTAATATGATTATCTTAGCTGCTATTATTTTGGTGGCTGGGCTGATAAATCTTGTTTTAGTAGCGTTGGCTCTAACAAGTAAGCCTCGGGGAAAAATCCATTATTTGTTTAGCGGATTCCTTTTGGTTTTTGCTTTCTGGATATTTACTAACTTTTTACTAATTACATTCCCTTCTCCTTTCTGGATAAAAACCACTTATGCTATGGGGTTTCTGGCAGCCTTGAGTGCCCTTTTCTGGATTTGGAAAATATGTGACAAAAAAATTACCTTAGTTAAAATTGCTATTGTTTCTGCTTTGGCATGTTTTGCTTTATTTGCTTGTTACTTTCTATTAGTTATCTCTCCACACAGCGGCCAAGAAATAAGCCAAGCCTACGAAGGAAGCGTAGAATATCCGGGAAACGAAACTTTTTTCTTAGCTTATTTTCTCTCTTTAGCTGTTATTTTTATTATTCTTATTTCAACATTAGCTCTTGGCTACAAAAAGGCTAAAGATATTAAAAAGAAGCAAATTGGTTATGTTCTAATCGGCATTTCCGTAAATATTTTTTGTATCATCGTATCAAACTCTATCTTTCCCTATTTAAAGCTCTACCGCTTAGTGCCTATTTTTGATAGCCCAAGCTCTTTATTTTTTTCTGGCTTTTCTCTTTTAGCCATTAGTAAATACCGGCTTCTAGAGACTAAAGTTGTTTTAACAGAAATTTTAGTTGTTATTACCGGTCTTGTCTTGTTTACGCTTCCTTTTTTAATGGACACACCAATGCTCATAGCTTTTACCGCAATAGTTTTTGCTATTTTTTGTATATTTGGATATATTTTAGTTAAAAACGCCATCAAAGAAACTCATTACAAAGAAACTTTAGAAAAAGAGGTTAGCTCGCGAACCGAAGAGCTGCAAATTGCTAGAATTAAAGCAGAGGCTCGCACTGAAGAAGCGGAAAAGGCAAAAATTTTAGCTGAACAAAGAATGCAAGAAATAAACAAAAAAAAAGAGGAACTAGAAAAATTTTACAAACTCACGGTTGGGCGCGAACTAAAAATGGTTGAACTAAAGAAAAAAATTAACCAGCAAGCGCCCCCAAGTCTAAAGTAAAATCTATTCTTATTTTTTCCACAAAATCTTTGGCATGGCTCACCAATATCATCGCCCCCTCAAAGTCATTAATAGCTTTGGCAATTACGGGAATATGGCGAAAATTAATATGGTTTGTTGGCTCATCTAAAATAAGTAAGCCCGGCTTTTCTAAGGCAATAGCAGCAAAAGCCACCAACCCTTTTTGGCCTTCAGACAAAGACCCTATTTTAGCCTTTAGAACTTCAGCATCTAAAAGAAATCCAGCCGCGTGCACTCTTAAGCCCTGCTCTGTGCCTTCCCTCCCCATGGCGTTCTCAAGCGCTTGATACACAGTTGCGTTAAAATCCAAGTTTGAAAAGTCCTGCCTGTAGTATCCGATTTTAACGCCATCTTTAATGTGCTCTCCTTTTGCTTTTCCTGCAGATAATTTTTCTAAAAGCGTGGTTTTGCCAATGCCATTTGGTCCAATCAAAAGAAGCCTCTCCTTCTTATTTAAGGTTACATTGACTTCTTTTTCTATAATTTTATTTTTTATTAAAATTGCCACTGAATTTAATTGCAAAATTACACCACCAATATCTTTTTGCGATGGAATAATAAATTTTTTTATTGTTTTATCTTCGCGCCGTAAGTCAACAACCTCGTTCTCTAGCTTTTTAACTTCTTTTCTCATAGTTGAGGCCACATCTCTTAAGTGCCCGCCTTTTTGCGCAAAAAAGCCAGCTTGTTTTTTTCTATTAAGAATATCCCTTTCTAGCCTAACGTTTGCCATGCGCTCCCTTTCCAAGCGCATTTTTATTTCGCGAACAACCGAAAAATAATCGCCCTTATATTGCTCAACTTTTTTTGAAAAAATATCCAAATACAGGACGCCTTGAGTAAAAGTATTTAAAAAGTCAGCGTCATGAGAAATAACAATACAAGTTTTTGCATACTCAATAATAAATTTTGTTAAGTGAGAAATACCCTCTTTGTCTAAATTATTAGTTGGCTCATCTAATAAAAGTATGTCTGGGCCTTGGATTAAAGCTGAAGCTAAAAGAACTCTCGCTCCTTGCCCCCCAGAAAGGCTTTTAATTATTTTGTTATGAGGAATAGCCAGGTTAACTACTTCTAAAACATTGTCTATTCTTTTATCAATATCGTAGACTTTATTTTGGAAACGCTTTTCAAAAAATTCTTTTATAGTTAAATCCAATTCTTCGCGAGGAATTACTTGCTTGGCTGTGGCTATTGTTATGTCCTGGCCCACATTAACCGAACCCGAGCTTGATTTTAATTCTCCAGATATTAGTTGAAAAATTGTGCTTTTACCAGCACCATTCTGCCCCATTAATGCAATCTTTGAATTTTTACGCACCGAAAAACTAGCCTCGTTTAAGATAGGCTTGTTTTGGCTCCATTCAAAAGAAACCTCTTTGAATCTTATTATTGTTTCGTCGGTTGACATCTTAATATATTAACATAAAAAACCGTCCCGGGGGCCCGACTGAGCTTGGTCGAAGGCCCTGTCGAGGGACGGCTTTTTAAAAAATTTTATTTTTATTTACGCTTTTTGTTTTTATTTTTGCTCTCCTTTTCTTTCTTTGTAGCCAACATAACCTTTTTTATTTCCAGCCTCTTTTTAGTTTTATGGGAATGCGTTTTTCGCACCTTGCCCACCCCATTTGCTCTTTTTGCCATATATTTTTCAGCCTTAGGCTGACCCGCCTTGGGCGGGAGTTAATTACCTTTTAAGTATAGCATAAAATATGTTATAATTAAATTGTAGTTAAATATGTGGCAATAGTCGTAACCACAAATTAAATTAAAAAAATATGAATTCGTATAACTCTCCGTCTACAAAGCCATTGTACCGTGGCACGCAAATTGTTTGGTATATTTTAGGCATCTTTGAAGTGCTACTAGCATTTAGATTTATTTTAAAACTACTTGCCGCCAACCCTTCAGCTGGTTTTTCTAGCTTTATTTACAACGTAAGCTATCCTTTTGCCGCTCCTTTTCTCGCTGTCTTTCATATTTCAAAAATAGCGGGCAGTATTTTTGAATGGACCACCCTTTTAGCCATGCTTGTCTACTGGTTAATTGCCTGGGGTATTGTTAAGCTATTTTTTATGAGCAAAACAGTATCCACACCCGAAGCTGCAGCCAAATTAGAAGATAAAAAATAATTTATGCTAACCGCAATTGCAATAATTTTAGTTATTCTCTGGATCCTCGGATTAGTCACTGCCCATACAATTGGAGGATTTATCCATATCCTTCTTGTTATAGCAATAATCATGGTTTTGATACGATTAATCAGGGGGCAAAAAGTACTATAAGAACATTCTTAAGATAAACTAAAAAACCTTTTCAAAAAAGGTTTTTTAGTTATCGTGTTACTTTTTGCGTTTTGCAGGTTTTTTTGCACAAGTAATAGTTTGCCAGTGCTTTTTTAAGTCTTTAGCTAATTCAACTATTTCTTCGTGGTTAGCCTTCTTGCTTCTCTCATACTGCAAAGCCACAGAGTCAATGATTTTGTGATAGACTGGCTCACTAACTTCACGAGCTGTTTCAAGCTTTTCTATAACATCGCCCTTCATTTTGATGGCCCAAGCCTTAGTATGTTTTTGATTTGTTTTTCCTTTGGGTCCAAAGAAAAAATAAGCTGTGGCTGCTAAGCCAGCTAAGCTAGCACCCAGAATAGCCCCGCCCATTACGCTTGAAGCATTCGAACCGCTCTTTTTGATTGTTTTTTTTGTTGTCATATATTTTTTCAGCCATAGGCTGACCCGCCTTGGGCGGGATTTTTTATTTACGACTTTTTTTGCGACTTTTCTTTGGCAAAGGAAAGAATATCCGAAAAACTATATTGTTTTCTAAACGTTCCCTTAGTTCCATAATAAATTCTTCTGATTCCTTAAAACCACCCTTAAGCGCTTTTGAAATTTTATATAAAATTTTCCCTGCTTTAATTAGATAAAACAAAAGAATAGAAATTAAAATCGTTAGCACGACCGTTGCCACCGAAGATATAAGAAAGAAAACATCTGCTTTTATTAATGACTCCATAATTTTATTTAAGTATAGCACACATTTCTTTAATAGCGGCCAAATCGTCAGTTGCTAAGCTGTCGTTCCCGCCTTCGTTGAGGTAATACATCATAGCTTTGGGATTATCAATATGCAAAAGCCCCAAAGCATGCCCAAACTCATGACCAAGAACCCTTAAAAGCTGTTCTTTGTCTTTAAACTCAAAAATATTAATTTTTACTCCGTTTGCATCTTTTATATACTCACCCTCGTTAAACTCTTTACCAGCTGAGGAGCCAACTGTATTATACTTATCCACCTTAAGGTTAAGAGTGGCTACTAGCTTGTTAAGAATTGTTTCTGTTGAATTTATACTACTAACCAATTCGTTTAAAGAACCGCTGTTCTGGTTAATGATGGCCAGCTGGCCATCTAAAGCTGCTCTTCTTTGTTCTAGCGCACTATATTCTGCTTTTGGCGCTCCGCCCCGGCTATTCCAGTAATTAACATCCCTCTCAAAAGCGCTTTTAGCTGAATTATAAGCAACACTCAAAGATTCTATGTGCGCTTTTTCTTTATTGTAAGAAGCAATAAGCGAATTATACTTAATCTTTAGCGCGTCGTAGGTAGAACGATCGCCATTGATAGCTATGCCCATTTTTTTTAATGCATCAGTCGCCTCTTGGCGATAATCATAAATAAGGCTTATTTTCAAACTTCCCGTGGCTGAATAGGCAAACAAATCTTTATTAATTGGCAGCTCCCATATTGCTTCAGCTTGTTTTAAATTTTTTAATAGTTCTTGTTTTGTTAAGCCAAAACGAGGGTCAAGGCTAACAATGGAATACATTATTGGTTTTTGGCAAGGTTGGAGCTTATTGAAAAGCTCTTGCCAAAATCGACCAATGTCTTCTCTATAGTAATAAGCAAAGCCAAGAATAAGTAAAGTAATAAATACGCCAGCAAGAAATTTGCCCCAAAGAATTTTCATATTATTCTATTAGCTGAACATAGGCATCAAAAACCCAACCTTCTTGTTTATCAAAAGTTTTTATCTTTACCCATTTATCTCCTTGCTCCAAAAACTCGTACTCTTCACCTGTATTAACTTTCATCAGGCTAGGGTATTGAGTGCCTGGGCCAGAACGCACGTTTAACCAGCCAGTTGGGGTTTCTTTGATTAGCGCTTTAACTTTTTTCTCGCTGGCCATTTGTTCTTGAGTGGTAGTTGGTGCAAGCGCGGGGGCAGGTATTTGAACCACCTCCTCAACATTATTATTAATTTGCTTGTTATGATTTTTATACCAAAAAGATAAGCCCACAAGCCCAATCCCGGCTATAATAATTAGGATTAAAATAAAAATCATCTTGGCTGGCTTATTGCTTATTGCTAGTTTTTGCTCTTTTACTCTAATAGCTGGGTCATTAGCCCATTGCTCGTCAAGATCACGCAAAGCGCTCCCAATAGCGTTTAAATAAAAACTGCTTGCTTTAATTTTGGTATTTTTTTGCCTTAAAAATGGCTGGCCAAGAATAGTGCTGATGTTTAAATTTGACTTAAAATACTCCAACAATCCTTTAATTTTAGAAGAACCGCCAATTAAAATAACTTTTTTAATTTCCTGGCCTAATTTATTTTGGAAAAAAATAATTGATTTTTCAACCTCATCGCAAAGAGGCTCCAATGACTTAACTAAAGTATTAGCAAGGCTATCGCCCCTTTTTAAATCTACTTGTTTTTTCTTTGCTTCTGCGTCAGTTAAATCAATTTTTAATTGCAGGGCAAGATCGTCAGTAAAAGACTCGCCCGCCAAAGGAATTAAAAATGAATGTTGCAAGCCCTGCTCGTTAAAGATAGCAATATTAGTGGAAATTGAGCCAATATCAATAAGGCAAACAGGCTCTTTAGCTGGCTTGTTAACTAGCCCCCTAAAACTAGCTAAAACTTCCACATCAAAATAATCTACTTGTATTTTTATTTTATTAAAAAAATTCTTCCATTCCTCAACCACCAAGCGATCGGTGGCCACCACCAAAACATCTTCCTCTGTTGCGCAATAATCAAAAACTAAATTTTCTTGGGCTAGGGGGACATTTTTTTTAACTTCTTCTAAAATAGCAGCGTATTTTTCTTTCTCGCCCACATCTTTTAGGGCAAAGCGGAAAGTAAAAACCACTGACTCTGGCAAAGCAAAGATTATTCGTTTGGCTGTAATGGGTTGGGGCTTAGCTGTTTTAAGGGCTTTATCAATTAAGCCAATAAGCCTTTTCTCGTTTTTAATCCTGCCATGAGTAATCACGCCAGCGCCAAATCTAATCCGGCCTAAATTTAAAATACTAGCGCCCTTATTACTGCTTTCAACTTCAGCTATTTCAATAGTGCGCTCAGCAATGCTAATACCAACAGCTCGTTTGGTTGTTATCATGTTTTTTTACTTTGTTTTTTTGTTTTTAACAAATGTTCTTTTACTAACTCTGATAATCGATTCATAGGAAAGTCTGTTTTCACTAAATAAGCAGCTGCCCCTAGTTCAAGTCCTTGGTTAATGTCAGATTTCTGGCCTAAGTTTGTTAAAATAATAACGGGAATGCTTTTTGTTTTAGGATTAAGCTTTATTTCACTTAAAATCTCAAAGCCATTTTTTTCTGGCAAAAGCAAATCTAAAATAACTAAATCTGGCTTTTCAGCCATAATTTTATTTAGCCCTTCCTCGCCCGTAAGAGACTCGAACACCAAAAACCCTTCCCGCTTGAGCTTGTCGCTATAAAGCTTTAATAAAAATTTATCATCTTCGATAATAAGAATTTTATTTTGCATATTTTTTTATAGGCAGGGAAAAATAAAAAGTGCTCCCTTGCCCTGCTTTAGATTTAAACCAGATTTTTCCTTGGCTTTTTTCAATAATTGCTTTGGAAATAAAAAGCCCTAGCCCAGAACCCCCAGCCACCATAGCCATGGCTTTTTCGCTTCGATAAAACTTTGTAAAGATTTTCTTTTTTTCCTCTGGCCCAATGCCAATGCCAGTGTTGTGGCAAGAAAACAATACGTCATTTCCCTTTCTTTCTATAATCACTTCTATTTTTCCCTTTCTTTCATTGTATTGAATAGCATTGGAAATAATATTAATAACCACTTGCTTTATTTTTAA
>JAZDKU010000023.1:0-9194 GCA_043802745.1 bacterium
TTTGTGCCGGAAATTGGCGAAAGAAAATAGGGGCAAGTGCAATTGGGGCGAGTGCCAAAAATGCGGAGCTGTTCCGCTATTGTATAAATTATATAAAGGCGAGCTGTTGGAAGAACCAGAGGAAATTGCCGACGTAAAAAATAGCGTTTTTAAGTTTTGACAAAAAGTAAATAGTTTTATAGTATGGAATTATATTATAAAAAGTAGCTGCAAATTTGGAGGGAGGTGAAATCTTGATGAAATCTACCCCACTTAACATCAAAAAAGCGGCTACTTTTTAATTATAAAATTTTCATGGTAAGATAAAAAAATAGAACATATGAAAAAGATAATATTGGCTTCAATTTCATACAGAAGAAAAGAGCTTTTAACGCTTTTGATTGGCAATAATTTTGAAATAAAAGCAAGCAATTACGAAGAGGACAATACTTTAGATTTAGTGCCAAAGGAATTAGTAATGTTGCATGCTTTAGAAAAAGGCAGAGATGTGGCCAGCAAGCTAAGTGAAGGCGTGGTGATTTCTGCTGATGTGGTGGTGGATTTAGATAATGAAATTTTTGGCAAGCCTCACACAAAAGAAAAAGCTAAAGAAATGTTAAGAAAGTTCAGTGGTCAAATTGTGGAGGTAATTTCTGGCTTGGCGGTTATTGATGTGGCAAATAAAAAAGAGTTTCAAGATTTTGAAATAACCAAAGTAAAATTTAAAGAAATGAGTGAGCAAGAAATTGATGACTATATAGCCACAGGCGACCCTCTTGATAAAGCAGGCAGTTTTGGCATTCAAGGCCAAGCTGCTGTTTTTATTGAAAGAATAGAGGGGGATTACCCAAACATTCTTGGCTTGCCATTATTTAAATTAAACAATTTATTAGTCCAAGCCGGTATTAATATATTTGAGTATAAAATTAGTTGATATTTAACCAAAATTTTGCTAAGTTATTTCTGTTAGCTTTTTTACAAACTGATAAATAGTATTTGGGGGGAAATAAAATGAGTGCAAGAAAGTATTTAACGATTTCTCAGGTTGCTGTTTTAGACGCGATATTGGAGAGGGGCCATAACTACGGAGGAGTAAGAACACTTCTTCCCAACCTTGCCGAAGATGGCATTATTTCAGAGTCTGGATTAAGAAGTTCTGCTTTAACCGGTTTTGGGTGCTTAAAACGGATTTTTAGCTCTGTACGGGAGGACGGCACTTTGTTGGGGGACAACAGGGATTTTGTCCCTATTTGTGAGAAAAAGTTTTTGAGAAAAATAAAAAATAAATACCCCAATGGTCCTGAAGATATCCATGATGTGGTGTATGCTTTTTTTAATAAAAAAAGCGAAGGAAGGGGGCGTGACTAGTTGTCGCGCCTTTCAGTTTTTTAATAAAGTGGTAAAATGAGCGTATCAATAAAACATATGGCAGAAGTAAAAGTTTTAATTGAGGGATATACCTCAGCAGACGTTAAAGACAATAGCGGGGAGGAAAAAACTTGTCCAACAGTTTCTTTAGTAAAGTCAGGCGATATCATTATGGTAGTTGACCCAGGGGTTTTAGAAAGTCAAGAAATATTAAAAAATGCTTTGGCAAGAGAAGGGATTGGTATAAGCGATGTAAATATAGTTTTTATTACTCATTCGCATGCTGACCATTACAGAAATGTTGGAATGTTTCCAGGCGCCAAGCTTCTGGAGTATTTTGCTTTGTGGAATGGAAATATTGCAGAGGAATGGCAAGAACAGTTTATAGAAGATATCAAAATAATTAAAACCCCTGGGCACAGCCATACAGGGTTGACTTTATTAGTTGACACAAAAGAGGGCAGGGTAGCGGTTTGCGGTGATATTTTTTGGAAAGAGAATAGCCCAGAGTTTGACCCCTATGCTGATGACATGGAATTATTAAAACAAAATCGAGAAATGATCTTAAGAATAGCTGACTATATTGTGCCAGGCCATGCTGGAATGTATAAAGTAAAAAAATAATACAATGCCAAGCGAAAGAGATTTTTATCAAGTTTCGTTAAAGATTTTTCTTAAAAATAATAAGGGGGAGGTTTTGGGTTTAAGGGCTGTAGAGGACAGCGTTTATAAAGGTTTTTATGATTTGCCAGGTGGACGAATTGACCTCGACGAATTTAAAACGCCACTTGAGGATATTATAAAAAGGGAAGTGGCAGAAGAGATTGGCGATGTTGTGTTTAGTTTAATATCAAGACCAGTGGGAATGGGACGCGTTTCTAGTACAAAAAAAGAAAGTCCATTAGGGGGACCAGTCCATGCGTTGAATGTGTTTTTTGAAGCAATTTATAGGGGTGGCGAAATAAAAACAAGCGATGAGCATACAGGTTTTCAGTGGGTTAAATTAACAAAAGACAATTTAGGAAAATATTTCAAACTAGCGATTTTAGAAGGCGCTAAAATGTATTTAGAAAATTTGAAAAATGAAGATAGTTGTAAAAGTTAAAACAAAAGCCAAAGAGAAAAAGGTGGTTAAAATAGGGGATAATAACTATGAGGTTTGGGTTAAAGCGTTGCCAGAAAAAGGCAAGGCCAATATGGCTGTGCAAAAGGCTCTGGCAAAATATTTTAAAATTCCCCAAACTAGCATAAAAATAATAGCTGGCAAATCCAGCCACAAAAAAATAATTTCTTTTTAATTTTATGCAAGAAAAGATTTATACAAAGAGAGGCAATTATGTTTCTGGGCAAGCTGGGCCGTTCAGAATAAGTCGCTCAAAGATTGACTTGTTTTTAAATTGCCCAAGATGTTTTTATTTAGATAGAAAATTAGGCATAGCCCAGCCCCCAAGCTTTCCCTTTACTTTAAATTCAGCTGTTGATACTTTGTTGAAAAAAGAATTTGATATTCACCGAGTCAAGCAAACCAGCCACCCGTTTATTGAAAAATACGGCCTTGATAATGTTTTGCCTTATCAAAATGATTTAATGGACGAGTGGCGCAATGCTTTGTCGGGCGGGATATGCTATTTGCACAAGCCCACTAATTTTTATGTAACCGGCGGGGTGGACGATGTCTGGCAAAACACTAAAACAGGCGAGCTGATAATTGTGGATTACAAAGCTACTTCTAAGAATGGGGAGGTAAGCTTGGATGCTGACTGGCAAATTGGCTATAAGCGCCAAATAGAGGTTTATCAATGGCTTTTTAGGCAAAACGGTTTTAAAGTTTGCAATATTGGCTACTTTGTTTACTGCAATGGCATTACTGATAAAGAAGCGTTTGATGGGAAATTAGAATTTGATGTGAAATTACTCCCGTATAAAGGCGACCCGTCTTGGATAGAACAAGCTTTGCTTGATATTAAGGCTTGCCTGGAAAGCTCAGCCTTGCCTCAAGCCAGTTTTGCCTGCCCTTATTGCAACTACCGCAAGGCTACCAAACAATATGAATAAAATTAAATGGATATTTTTTGATATTGGCGGGGTGTTAAGAGATGAAACCGATTATAATAATTGGCGCAAGAATATTTTGCTTTTAAAAGCCAGAGAAATAAACCCAGACATATCGGATTACGATTTTGAGATTGCTCATAACCAAGCCAGTAAAATGCCCGGCTCTTTAAGGGAAAATATTTTAGAAATATTAACAGGAGACAGAGAATTAGCTAAAAAGATTAGAGATAAAATCCAAGGCCAAGGCACAGAAATTTTGCAAAGAGCGCCTATTATGCCCCACGCCATGGAAGTGGTTAAGGAGCTTTCAAAGAAATATTCGCTTGGCATAATTTCTAATTATTCTTTAGCTATTACCGGGTTTTTAAAAGAGTCTGGCTTAGCTGATTATTTTAAAATTTTAGGAATTTCTGAAGATTATGGCTTACATAAACCAGACCCAGGATTTTTTAAAGCAGTTTTAGGGGATGCTGGTGCTAAATTTGCAGAGTCTGCTATGATAGATGACAATGTTGAGCGAGGATTAGATGTGGCCAAGCAACTAGGCATGACAACTGTATTTTTTAATAACACGGGTCGCCAAGACATCCCAAAAAACATCGTGGACTTCACAATTTCCTCCCTAACCGACCTACTAAACATTTTTTAGAAAAGGACAAAGTTGTTCTTGACAAGCTATTTCCGATAATATACAATTATTGTATATTAAAAGAAATGGCAAAATATGAGCAAAAAAGAAAACAGGAGTAAAAAAATTATTTCTCTAACAGAAAAATTGCCCTTTTTTACTTTTGATGATTTGGCGGGAGTAGAAAAGAGTAAAAGTTATCTTGGGATTATTTTGCATCGGCACGAAGAAGCTGGCAAGCTTTTGCGTTTGAAAAGAGGTGTTTACACGAGTATGAATTATATTGAGAAAATGAAAAATCGCGGGCGAATAGAAGTGCTCATAGATTTTTTAGCTAATTTTTTATACAAGCCTTCTTACTTAAGTTTAGAGATGGTTCTCTATCGCCATAACATATTAACAGATGTGCCATTTCATTCTACCTCTATTACAAAAAACAAAACTATTATTTTTAATAATAAATTAGGCAATTTTTTCTACTATAAAATTAAGCCATCGCTTTTTTGCGGTTTTGAGACAAGTGAAGAATTTGGTTTCTCTATCATGCGAGCCACAAAAGCCAAAGCACTTTTTGATTTTTTATATTTACGCAAAAATATTTTGCCAGTTAAAGAGGCGGTTAAAGAGTTGAGATTAAATGTGGAAAACTTAAATAGGGTGGATATAAAAGAATTAAAAAAATATGTGGACATAGAGGGGTCTCGTAAAATGAAAGAAATCATTGAGCATCTTTTAAATTAAAATTTATGGAAATTATTAAACCATTTTTAGTCCAGTTGTTAAAAAATTCCGCAGAATCAGACAATGTAATCTACAGGCGAAATTTGTTAAAAGATTATATTCAGGTAGTGATTTTAAGTTTTATTTATTCTCATCCAAAATACAGCCAAATAGTTTTTTATGGTGGATCTTCCTTGCGCCATTGCTTTGATTTGCCTCGGCTTTCTGAGGATTTGGATTTTGTTGACTTAAAAAAAGACATAGTACTCGATGATCTAGCCGGGGACTTAGCAGAGTATTTTAAAAAAAATACTGATTTAAGGATTACCATAAAAGTTCAGCCATCAAGGGTACAAATAAAGTTTTCTATTTTAAAAGAGATGGGTTTAGCTGGACCAAGCGAGTCCGATATATTGTATCTTAAACTTGAAGTTTTTAAGTATTTTGATTTTTGTTCTGGCTATGGAATAAACACAATACCAATTTTTAAATTTAATCGTTCAATGTTAATAAAAACATTTGATTTATCAACAATGATGGCCACAAAAATCGGGGCGGTTATGAATCGCCGATGGAATAAAATCGATAAGAGTGGCGAACTGTTGGCAAAAGTAAAGGGCAGAGATTATTTTGATTTAATGTGGTATTTAAATAAGGGTGTAAAGCCAAACTTAAACTGTTTGATGGATAAAGAAGACAAAGACGGATTTAAGAAAAAGCTTTTGGCTGTGGTAGAAAAAGTTGATGGAAAAAGCATTGAGTATGATTTGGGCCCATTAATGGAAAACAGTGATTTTGTAAAAGGCCTGTCTAAGAATATCAAAGATGTCCTAATTCGTGAAATTCAAGAGAAACTTTAATTTATGAGCTTATCAATCGGGATTGTGGGGTTACCTAATGTGGGCAAGTCCACATTGTTTCAGACAATTACAAAAAAACAGGTGGATTGCGCCAACTATCCATTTTGCACCATAGACCCAAATGTGGGTGTTGTTGCTGTGCCTGACACTCGGGTGGATAAGCTGGCCTTATTGACTAATTCAGCCAAAAAAATCTACGCCACCGTGGAGTTTGTTGACATAGCTGGCTTGGTAAAAGGCGCTAGCGAGGGGGAGGGGCTTGGCAATAAATTTTTAGCTAATATTAGAGAAACCGACGCTATTGTTTATGTGTTGCGGGCTTTTAGCAATGAAAACATTATTAACACTCAAGAAAACATCAATCCTATTAGGGATAAAGAAATTCTAGATGTGGAATTAATTTGTAAGGATTTGGATACTATAAACAAAAGAATGCAGGGGTTGGAAAAAGATATAAGAGCCAAGAACAAGGAAGCCATGGCTGAATTTGGCGTTTTGGCAAAAGCTAAAGCAACGCTTACAGAACAGAAAATTTTATCTGAACAGGATTTGAGTGAAGAAGAACAAAGAATTTTAAAAAGTTTTCAGCTATTAACCTCAAAGCCAAGAATTTATTTATTAAATGGTGAAAAAGAAAAAATAAGCTCAGATATTTTAGAACAATTTAGAGGGGACTTGCCCCCACACCAAACAAAGTTTGGTTGTGGGGGTGAACCTTATTTAATAATAGATATTTTAAGTGAATTTGAAGTAGGGGAGTTGACTCAGGATGAGCGAGTAGAACTTGGCCTAAACGAGGGCTCGCAAATAGATATTTTAATTAAAAAATGCTATGAGCTTTTAGGGCTAATAACATTTTTAACCACCGGGCCAGATGAAACAAGAGCCTGGACAATAAAAAAAGAAACAAAAGCGCCCCAGGCTGCTGGGGTAATTCATGGTGATTTTGAAAAAAATTTTATTAAAGCTGAAGCTATTAACTGGCAAACCTTGCTTGACTGCGGGGGGTTTTCTAATGCTCGCGCCAAAGGCCAAATCCGCATGGAGGGCAAAGAATATATTTTTCAAGACGGAGATGTCATTGAAATTAAGCACGGATAATTTTATTATGCGCACAGGGAAAAATAAAACTTGTTGGCATGTGTTAACTGGTGGGCCAAGTTGTGGTAAAACTACCCTTATTAATTCTTTAAGCCAGATGGGCTATAAGACTAGCCCTGAAGTGGCGCGCCAAATTATTGAGGAAGAAGTTTTAAAAGGTAAAACGCTTGAGCAGATAAGAGGACCTGAAGGGAATTTTCAAGAAAAAGTTTTTAAAAAAGCCGTAGAAAGAGAGCAGTGCCTTTCCCCCAAAGAGTTAGTTTTTCTTGACAGATCGCTATTAGACTGTTTAGCGTATTCTTTATTCAACAATAGCAACCCAATTGAACGGCAAAAAGTTAGCAGAAAGTACGAATATTCAAAGATTTTCTTTTTAGAAAGAGTAGTTTGGGAAAAGGATCATACTAGAACTGAAGACGAAGAAACAGCTCGCCAAATTGACGAATTCTTAAAAAAAGTTTATCAAGAAGAGGGCTATGAATTAATTTTTATTCCTCCTGTGTCAGTGGAAGAAAGAATAAAATTTATCCTTGGATATCTTCAAAACTAAAAGGCGGCATTTGGAAATGCCGCCTTTAGTAATTAAAATAAATAATTATTTGGTTCTGTAATTTATGGTTACTTTTACGGTTATTTCTTGTTCGCCGGTTTGGATGGTTGGGGCGATAGATGGCGCAATTTCGGCTTTCATGCTAGCCCCCATGCCAGATGAGTCATATGTTGGATAAGGGCAACCATAAGAACCACAGCCAGTGTCTTCATAGATATTGGTTATTTTTTTTAGCTTAATGCCGGCTTGCTTGGCTATTAGTTGAGCTTTAGCCTTGGCATTGGCAATAGCTTTGGTGCGAGCCTCAGCCTTAGCTTTTTCCATATCATCAATTATAAACTGCAAATCGCCAATATCATTTACGCCTCGGGCGGAAGCAATTTCCAAAATCTTGCCGATTTTAGCAAAGTCTCTTATTTTCACTTCAATTGATTGGTTCAGCGTGTAGCCTTGGGGAATTCTTTTGCCATTTTGTGTCCACTCATATCTTGGCTGGAGAGAATAGTTTTTTGTTTTTATATCTTTTTCTTGGATACCCAAAGCTTTAATATCAGCTAAGACAGAGTTCATGTTATTAGTATTTTTTTCTATTATTGCGTCAATGGAACTACCTTCGGTGGTTATGCCAAGATTAATTTTAGCAATATCTGGGCTAATACTTGCCTTGCCCTCGCCAGTAACTGAAAAGATTTCTGGGTAGACATTATTCTGTGGTAGCATTTCATAGTCATAGTAAGCTTGGAACGCAAAATATACAGCTAAAATTGCCAAGAACCCAGCAACGATTTTATAGAGACGATTTGATAAATCAAACATATCTTAGAAGTCGTTAATAAGCGAAGCGAATTTACGAATTCTTAGATCCTGTTAAACGCTCTCTCAAAAAGCGTTTAATCGGGATATTCCTTATTAACTGTTTTAATTTAATTACTAAATTTTACCACATAAAAATATAAAGGCAAAACAAAGTTTTGCACAGCTATTATTTTTTATTTTTTTGGCTTACAATAGAATAATTAGTCTGTAACCCGTCAGGAGCGGGAGCAGAAAGTTTTGTTATGAAAGTTTTAATGTTTGGCTGGGAATTTCCGCCATTTAATTCTGGTGGTTTGGGCGTGGCTTGCGAAGGATTAGCCAAGGCTTTAGCTTTTTTGGGAGTTAAAGTAACTTTTGTTTTGCCAAGAAGATTAAATTGCCATCATCCTAATTTTAGAATTATTTTTGCTGACAATGCTTTTACTAATTTAAAAATAAAAGCCTTGGATTCTATCATAACGCCTTACGTAACAAGCCAATCATATAAAGAAATAGTTCAGAAAATTGGTTTTAATAATTTTTATGAAAACGATTTATTTAAAGAGGTTTTACGCTACGGGAAAATGGCTGAAAAAATAGCGCAAGCAGAAACATTTGACGTGATTCACGCTCATGACTGGTTAAGTTTTCCAGCTGGGATTATTGCCAAAAATACTTCTGGCAAGCCATTGGTGGTGCAAATTCATGCCACAGAGCTTGACCGCTCTCCCAGCAACCCAAATCCATTTGTTTATTCAATTGAAAAAATTGGCATGGAAACAGCTGAAGCTGTTATTGCGGTGAGCAATTATACAAAAAATAAAATAATAGAGAATTACGGAATCGATTCTAATAAAATAAAAGTTGTTCATAATGCCATTGATTCAGAATACTTTAGTCAAAACATTAAAAGTCCGAATCAACTTTTTGATTTAAAAAAGGCTGGTAAAAAAATTGTTTTATTTGTTGGCCGCATTACCTTGCAAAAGGGTCCAGATTATTTTTTAAGAGCCAGCCAAAAAGTCTTGCAAATTAATCCCAATGTAATTTTTATTATGGCTGGGAGTGGAGACATGGAGCGTCAAATGATTGAAATGGCGGCCGACCTAGGTATTAGCGATAAATTTTTGTTTGCTGG
>JAZDKU010000024.1:0-24183 GCA_043802745.1 bacterium
ACTTGATTTTCTACAATACTTTAAGGGTTCATCACGCTTTCCAAAACAAACTTTCTCCGATACAATTCATTATGAATTGGCAACAGTCGCAAACAATATTTAAAATGTCCGAAGAGTCCAAAATTGGGTTGCATTATACACTTGTTTGTTTTTATTTATGCTATCATAAATAAATATCTATGTCGTTATTTACTAAAAATTATTTAGGGATTGATATTGGATCTTCAAGCATAAAGATTGCCGAGGTTTCAATGGCTGGTAAAAAAAAGAAATTAGAAAATTATATTGAATTTAAAATGCCATCATCCCAAGCATCTCTTAAGGCTTTTCATGGAGAAAATTTAACGCTTTTAAGCAGCGAGGTTTCAGAGATATTGCAAGCTTTGTTAAAAAAAGCAAAAATAAAAGAAAAGAAAATAGTTTTATCTTTACCTGATTTTTCTACTTTTTTTACTACTGTTACCTTACCCCCAATGACCGAAGAAGAGGTGCCTCAAGCCGTAGAATTTGAAGCTCGCCATTACATCCCCCTGCCCTTGGGCGAAGTAACTTTTGATTGGCAGGTTACCAATAAAGAAGAAACAGTAGCTGGCCTAAGAAGAAAAGTGCTTTTGGTGGCTATTCCTAATGTTGTTTTGCAAAATTATCAAAAAATGGCTTCTCTGTGCGGCCTTAATATTGTGGGCATGGAAGCAGAGGTTTTTAGTTTTGTTAGGTCTGCTTGGCCTGGGGGGAAGTATGAATTTTTGCCCGTTTGCATGATTGATTTTGGCTGGGAAAGCACCACTATAAGCATTGTAGAGAAAAGAAAATTGTCAGCTAGCTTTAGTTTTGATGTTTCCAGTATTGAGCTAACAAAAGACTTAGCAGATGCCTTAAAAATTCCCCTAGAAGAGGCAGAGAAAATAAAAATAAATTATGGGATTGACCCGCAAAAACCAGAGGTAGCCAAGATATTTTTAGATAAAATTAATTTGCTTACCATGGAAATTGAAAAAATTTGCGAGGATTATTTCCAAACAACTGCCAAAAGAATTGATTGTTTGGTTTTATCTGGGGGCACGGCTAATCTTTTTGGTTTAAAAGAATACTTATCGTCTCGCATTAAAAAAGATGTTGTTTTGGCCGAACCTTTTTTGAATGTTAATTATCCCCTAGCCTTAAGCAAGCGATTAAAGCAAATTGGCCCTTCTTTTGCTATTGCCTTGGGGGCAGCTTTAATGCCTAGCGAATAATATTATGTCAACAAAGCCAGACTTATTTAATATAATTCCGAAAACAAAAAGAGTTATTCCCAAATGGGTGAGTGTTGTTATTGGGATTAGCTTGGCCTTAGCCTTGGTGGTGGTTAGCTTGGCTGTTTTTTACTACTACCAAGCATTAACTTGGGAGGCTAAGGCAAAAGCAAAGGAAAGTGAGTATTTAGCGTTAAATACAGAAGAAAATCAGGCAACAGAAAAGAGGGTGTGGGAGATTTCTAAAAAATTGGAAAGGTTTTCTCTGACATTTTCCTCTCGAAGGTCTCCAGATAATTTTTTTGATGTTATCAGAAGTTTTTGCCATCCTAAGGTTAGTTTTTCCAGCATATCTTTTTCTGTTGAGACTGGTGTTGTTCTTTTATTTGGGCAAACAGACACTTATAAAAGCTTAAGCGAACAAGTTCTTATCTTAAAAGATTTTAAAAATATAGGCAATTTATCGGTTTCAAATGTTTCTTTAAATAAAGAGGGTAGCGTTTCTTTTAATATTAGCTTTACATTAGAACAATGAAGAGAATTTTTATTATTCCAATTTTAACATTTGCTTCTTTTATGATTTTTCTTTATCTTGTTTTGCCCCAAAGAGAGATTCAAAGCAAAGCAAAAGAAAACTTTTTAAAAAGAGAGCAAGATGTCAAAGCGCGCCAGGAGTACTTTGAGGGCTTGAAAAAGACGCTTTTGGAGATTGCTACTTATCAAGAAACATTAGACAGGATAGAGTTATCTATGCCAGGAGAAGTTTCTTTATCTGACTTGCTTGGTTTTTTTAACAAAAAAGCTGACGCTAATGGCTTAACATTAAAATCAGTAGCGCCTTTTCAAACAACTATCCCCGAGGGAGGCTTAGAAAATAAAGAGGAAATTCTTTTTCAATCTTTTTCCTTAGCGCTAAGCGGAAGCGTTTCGTCTTTTGAGAGCTTTCTAAAAGATATAAGGTCGTCCTTAAGATTGGTTGACGTTGAAAGTTTTTCTTTACAGCAAAAAGAGGCAGAGGACTCGCCAGGTTCGTCGTCGGAAATAACTGTTCAAGTAAAAGTTTACTACTAGTATGGAAGAAAAAAAGTTCAGTTTTAGACAATTTATTTATTTATCAGGAGGATTGTTTTTAATAGTTATTTTTCTTTTGGTTCTTAAGCTTTTTTTCCCAAATACTGTGGTTAACACCGCCCTGGAAGATATTCCGACCAGGCAGGCTAGCCTAAACTGGGATTTATTAAGAAAGCCAATCTCTGTAATAGACCCCACCTTGAGCGCTACCCTTTCTGCCCTTCCTCAAACCACAACTTCGGGGAGTTATGTTGATTTGACAGCCAAAGTAGAAGGGATTTCTCAAGGACCGTTTACGTATCACTTCGATTGCCGGGGCGATGGAGTTTTTGAGCTTGAAACAGGAACAAGTTTTCAAAAAAATTATACAGCTCAAGACCTTTGTTTTTTTGACAAAGAAGGTGTTTTTTTAGCTAAAGTTGTGGTTGATGGCTTCTTTGTTTTCTTTCGCGATGGCCAGGAGATAAAAGAAAAAAGAACTGCGGAAGCTCAAACTGAAATAACGGTTCAAACAACAAATGTAGCCCCATTTTTTTCTAAGTGCGACGTTGATAGTACTGAAGGCACTACTCAAGTTAACTTTAAATTTAATTTTACCGCAGAAGCCCAAGATCCAAATGGGGATGAAATAAAATACGAATGGGATTTTGGCGATGGCAATAAGGCTGAAGGTCAAAACGTAGAGTATACTTATAAAACAGTAGGCTATTTTGTGCCAAAAGCGAAAGTAACTGACAGCAGGGGTGGCTTTTCTTATTGCGTTGCTGATTCGCTAACTGTTTTAAAGGGACTTTCCTCTTTTGAGGTAGAGAAAAAGCCTGAAATAATAGGCAGGCAGGATCCATTTTCGCCTGTTAAGCCAGGGGAATTATTGAAGAAGCAAGCAACAACCACAAAAACAGTAGCTACTCAAGCAACAACCACTCAAGCAACAACCACAAAAAGATGAATATTATACAGCTTTTGTTAAAGCAAAAAAAAATAAGCAAAGAAGAAGCAGAAAAACTTGCAGGAGAGGCCCAGAAGTTGGGAAGAGACCAGGAAGAGTTTTTAGTTGAAAAGAAAATTGCCTCCGAAGATGAAATTTTTGATTTAAAATCAAAAGCCTTGGGCATTCCTTTGCTAAAAGTTAATATTGATGAAATCCCTAAAGATGTTACATTGATTATTCCCAAAGAAGCGGTTGAATTTTATAAAGTTATTCCCCTAAAGATTGACCGCCAAAGAAATACTTTGGAGGTTGGCATGGTTTATCCAGAAAATCCCCAAGCGCAAGAGGCTTTAAAATTTTTAGCCAGGCAGCAGCGTCTTTCCCTAAGCACTTTTTTGGTGACTGCATCTAGCTTTAGAAAATATTTTGATAAATTTCAAGCGCCCGAAAGAGAGGTTGAGGGGGCTTTGGAAAAATTAGAGAAAGAATTTGGCGCGGTAGGCGATAAAGAAATTCTTGAAAATAACATGACGGGTAACGAGAGTGTAGGCAACAGATTAGTAGAAGAGGCGCCAGTTATTAGAATGGTGGCGGTTATTTTGCGCCAAGCAGTCGATGGGAAAGCCTCTGATATCCACATTGAGCCAACTGTAGATAACTTAAGAATTCGCTATAGAATGGATGGAATTTTGTATTCTTCTTTATTTTTACCTATAAAAGTTCATCCAGCCATTGTGGCGAGGATTAAAATTTTAAGCCGTTTAAAAATTGATGAAAATCGTATTCCTCAAGACGGTCGATTTTCCACTAAAATAGGCAGTAAAAGAGTTGATTTTAGGGTGGCCACCTTTCCCACTACCCTAGGAGAAAAAGTAGTTATTAGGGTTTTGGACTCAAATGATAGCTTAAAAAAATTAGAAGACCTAGGGTTGATTGGCAGGAATTACGATGTTTTAATGAGAATGATAAAAAAGCCGTACGGAATGATTTTAGTGGTTGGACCAACTGGCTCTGGTAAAACTTCAACTCTATACACTGTTTTGCGAATATTAAATAGAGACCAGGTTAATATTGTAACCCTAGAAGATCCAGTTGAGTATTTTATGAGCGGAGTTAATCAATCGCAAGTTAGGCCGGAAATTGACTATACTTTTTCTCGGGGATTGCGACAGATTTTAAGGCAAGACCCAAATATCATTATGGTGGGGGAAATTAGAGACGAAGAAACAGCTAGCTTGGCTGTGAACGCAGCCTTAACTGGGCATTTGGTTTTAAGCACCTTGCATGCCAATAACGCCACTGGAGCCATACCTCGCCTTTTTGATATGGGAATAAAACCATTTTTGCTTTCCCCAACTTTATCGGTGGTTTTAAGCCAAAGGCTGTTAAGGCTTTTATGCCAAGATTGCAAAGCGAAAGTTGTTTTAGACGTTAAAACAAAAACATTTTTGCAAGAAAAATTAAAGAATATTCCCCAAGAGGTAAAAAACAATTTAAAAATAAGCGTTGACAGCTCTATTTTTGAGCCAAAGGGATGCGTAAAATGTGGCGACACCGGGTATGCGGGCCGCATAGGAATTTTTGAAGTTTTAGAAATGACTGCCCAGTTAAGTGAAATTATTGTTCAAGATCCTACCGAAAAGTTGATTATGCAAGAAGCTAGGCGCCAAGGCATGCTCACGATGGAGGAAGACGGTATTTTAAAAGTTTTGCAAGGCATTACATCTCTCCAAGAAGTTATGAGGGTGGCTGAGGAAAATAAATATTTATGACAAAATCAATTTTTTTAGTCGAAGACGACCCATTCTTAATTGATATTTATAGCAAAAAATTTCAAAAAAGTGGGTTTGATATTAAAGCGGCTGACAGTGCTTCTAAGTTGTTTCAGCTTTTAGAAGAAAAAATCCCAGAAGTTATTTTGTTGGATATTGTTTTGCCACAAATGGATGGTTGGTCAATTTTAAAAAAAATCAGAGAAAATAAGGCCTGGGATACTTGCCAAATTATAATTTTTAGCAACCTTAGCCAAAAAGAAGAGGTGGAAAAGGGTTTGGCTTTGGGAGCAAACAAGTATTTAATAAAATCCCAGCATACCCCATTAGAAATTGTTCAAGAAGTTGAAAAGATTCTAAAAGATTAATATTCATGCCAGATTATCAAAAAATTCTAAACAATATTTTAGAAACAGCTGTTAGCAATAATGCTTCGGATGTCCATATTGTAGCTGGGCACCCTTTTATTTTAAGAATTGCCGGAGAGCTAATCAGCCAAAAATATATGCCGATTATATCTCCAGAAGATTCTCTGGGCATTGCTTTAGCTTTAATGGGCCAAGAAAGAAAGACGCGGTTTATACAAGAAAAAGAATGCGATTTTTCTTATAGTTTTTCTGACAAGGCTAGGTTTAGGGTCAATGTATTTTTTCAAATGGGCTTTGTAAGCATGGCTTTGCGTTTGATTAATTCGCAAATACAAACTATTGAAGAGCTTAATTTACCCTTAGCAATTAGAAAGTTTGCTCAATCCAAGCATGGTTTAGTTTTAGTAACTGGCGCCTCTTCTCAAGGAAAATCAACAACTCTGGCTAGCTTAGTCAATGAAATAAACAACACCAGGCGCGAGCACATTATTACTATTGAAGACCCAATAGAGTATGTCTTCCAAGACAACCTTTCTTTAATAGAGCAAAGAGAGGTTAACCAGGACACTCTAAGTTTTGCCAATGCTCTTAGGGCTGCTTTGCGAGAAGACCCAGATGTGATTATGGTGGGTGAAATGAGGGACCTGGAGACAATTGCTACCACGATTACGGCGGCCGAAACAGGCCACTTAGTTTTTGCTACCCTACACACAAACTCAGCGAGTCAAAGCATTCACCGGGTTATTGATGTTTTTCCTTCTGACCAGCAAGGTCAAGTAAGGGCCCAATTAGCCTCTTCTTTACTGGGAGTTATTTCTCAAAAGCTTATTCCGTCCCAAGGCAAAGGTTTTTTCCCGGCTTGTGAAGTTTTATTTGCCACAGCTGGGATTAGTAATCTTATTAGAGAAAATAAAATTCATGAAATTCCTTCTGTTCTTGAAACGTCAGGAGCCGTGGGTATGCGCACTTTAAACAAAAGTTTACTTGATATGGTGAAAGATAAGTTAATTACCAGTGACTTAGCTTTGAGCTATTCGTTAACTCCAGATGACTTAAAGCTTCGTTTGGGAAGACTATAGTATGAAATTTTTTTACCAATCTCGCACAAAAGAAGGCGAGGAGAAAAAAGGCATTATTGAAGCTGATTCTAAAAAAACCGCTTTAGAAACATTAGAAAAGCACGGTTTTTACGTTACCTCGCTAAAAGAAGAAGAAAAAAGGGGGATTAAAAGAAACCTAAATATTAAGATACCCTTTTTAAGGGAAGTTCCTCAAAAAGAGATTGTGGCTTTTACTCGTCAGCTTGCGGTAATGTTGAGGTCTGCTATTCCGCCCCTGCAAGCCTTAAAAGCTCAATCAAATCAAATGAAAAATCAAAGGTTTCAAGAAATTCTTTCTAAAATGGCTCAAAGCATTGAGATGGGGAGCCCTTTGAGCCAGGCATTTGGATTATATCCGAATGTTTTTAATCAGTTTTTTGTAAGTATGATTAAGTCGGGAGAGGCAACAGGCAAGGTTGCTAGCTCTTTATCTTACTTAGCTGACCACCTAGAAGAAGAATACAACTTTAACCATAAAGTTTTTGGCGCTTTAATTTACCCTGCCTTTATTGTGTTTGCTTTAATAGCTGCTTTTGTTTTGGCTATTTTTTTTATTATTCCTAAAATGAAAGAAGTTTTGGAAGCTTTTTCTGGTAAATTACCCTGGGCCACAAAAATGATTTTTTCTTTAGCTGACTTTGTGATGGGAGGGGGCTGGATAGTAATTGTATTTTTTCTTATAGTTATTCCGATTTTACCGCTTATTTTTAAAAAAAATAAACAAGTAAAAACGATATATGATAGAGTAATTTTAAGAGCGCCTCTTTTAGGGAAGTTTTTTGCCAAGATTTATTTGGTTAGGTTCACGGAAAATTTGTCTGTTTTAGTATCAGCAGGTCTGCCAATTAACCAGGCCTTAAGCATTGTTCAGGAGATTGTGGGCAATACTGTTTACAAAAAAATTATCAAAGATATTAGCGATAGAGTGGCCAAGGGCGAAAAAATAAGCGTGGTGGCTTTAGAGCATCCCAAGTATATTCCTCCATTTGTTACCCAGATGATAGCCACTGGAGAGGAAACAGGGAAAATGGACGAAACTTTAATGGATGCGGTGAGGTTTTATCGCCGAGAGATTGAACGTACAGCCGATAATCTAGCTACGATTATTGAGCCAATAATGATTTTAGGGGTTGGCATTGCTATTGCTATTTTTGCTATTGCTATTTTTATACCTCTTTTCAAAATTGGTATGGGTGGAATGGAGGGATAAATAGCGGAGTTATTCACAGGGGGTGTTTTACAAAAAATTTTTAAGCCCTATAATAGAATTAATATTATTAATTAATAAAAGGTCGCAAAAATTAAATTTAAAAATCAATCATTTAATATGATATTCAATAAAAAAGGTTTCACACTTATCGAGTTACTGGTCGTTATTGCCATTATCGGCATCTTGGCTTCTATTGTTTTAGTAAGCTTCCCATCCGCAAATAAGAAAGCCAATGATTCAAGGGTTATTTCTGCTGTTTCCCAGGCTAGAACCATTATGACTTATGTTAAGGGTAACGATAATGATCTCTTAACTAATTTTTCATGTACTCATGCGGACATGATTACTCTGTGTGCTGAAATTGACGCTAAAGATAATGGTAGTGGATTGACTATTGTTAAGTCAACTGATGTTAAAGAGGCTTGTATGTCTGCGCAACTTAATTCAGGAGGTTTTTACTGTGCTGATTCTACTGGAAGAGCCGGAAAAACAGCCACGGCTTGTCCTGCTACAGGTGCCACCGTGCCTTGCCCAGCTATTACTGGTGACTAATTTTAGGTTATTCGAAAACTTTCACTACCCCCTCGCCTCCGCCAAATTGGCGGATGGCGAGGGGGTAGTTTTTTATCCACAGGCTTGACTTGTTTATTATTTTTTATACTTATACAATAAATAATAATAAAAATCATATGAAAAAAGGTTTCACGCTTGTTGAGCTACTAGTCGTCATTGCCATTATTGGCGTTTTGGCATCTATTGTATTGGTGAGCTTCCCCTCTGCTAGTAAAAAGGCAAAGGACTCAAGAATTGTTTCTGCTGTTACTCAAGCTAGGAAAATGATGTTGCAAGCATTTGTTATGGATAATAGCTATTCTGCTTTTAGCACTACATCTCCCTCGGAGATGACCACCCTAGGAAGCGATGTTTCAGCTAATAGCCCCAGCAATTATGTTTTGTTTGTTACTAGAAAAACTGGCAATACTGGTGCTTGTATGTATGCAGTTTTAAATGCTAAATTGCCAACAAATTATTGGTATTGTGTTGATTCCACTGGTAAGTTTGGCTACACCACCACTTATCCAGCCAGCTTAACTGGTTGCGCTGGTAGCACGCCTTGTTGCACAGTGACAAATGCTATTTGTCCAACAGTGATAGCGGAGCCTTAATTTAGTTACATGTTTTTATTTTTTGAGACTAGTGGAAACGCTAGTCTTTTTTTGTTAGAATAATATAATGGTTTTAATATATATTGTGATTTTTATTTTTGGGTGTTGTCTGGGCAGTTTTTTGAATTGCGCTGTTTATCGTTTAGAAAATAAAAAAAGTTTTACCAAGAGCCGATCCTTCTGCCCTAAATGCAAGCATACTCTAGCCTGGCACGACTTAATTCCTATTTTAAGCTTTTTATTTTTAAAAGCTAAATGCCGGTATTGTAAAAAAAAGATAGCCAAACAATATTTTATAGTTGAAATAGCAACCGGACTGCTTTTTCTGCTAATTTTCAATTTTCAATCAATTTTCAATTTTAGAATTTTCAAAGCTACTTTATTTATTGTTGGTTTCCTGCCTGTTAGAAGTAATTTTTATTTATGACCTTAAGCATTATATTATCCCTGATAGTTTAGTATTTTCAGCGATTATTATCGTTTTACTTTTTAATATTTTGAATTTGTTTGTAAATTGTAAATTGAAAATTGAAAATTGCGATTCCCTGCTTAACTCCATAATAGCCATCGTTGTTTCAGCTGGTTTTTTCTTCTTGATATGGTTGGTTTCACGGGGTCGCTGGATGGGTTTTGGCGATGTTAAGCTAGCTTTGTTTATGGGCTTATTTTTGGGCTGGCCTAATATCTTAATTGCCTTATTTTTTGCTTTTATTTCTGGGTCGGTTATTGGCTTGATTTTGATTGCTTTACAAAAAAAGAAAATGAAAAGCCAAGTGCCTTTTGGTCCATTTCTTATTGCTGGCACTTTTGTTGGCTTATTTTGGGGAGAGAAAATTATAAGTTGGTACCTAAACTTAATTTACTAACCCGACCCCACCCCTCTGCCCGCAAGCAGAGGAGTGGGGTCGGGGCAATCTTTATGCAAAACGGCTTCACATTATTTGAGCTTCTGGTTTCCATAGCCATTATTATTATTGTTTCTTCTTTTGTGATGATTGGCAGAAACGGAGAAGAGCAAAAAATGTTTTTACGAACAACTACTTTTACGTTAGGCCAAAACCTAAGAGAATATCAAGAAAAGGCTTTGTCGGGTGAAAGTGTGGATTGCGGAACAGGAAAAAATGTTTGCGGTTTTGGAATTAATTTCACCCAAGATAATGATTTTTATACTCCGTTTGTTGATTGCTCAAACAGTTGTTTAACCGGTAACCATATTTTAGATGGCAACGACATTTCTTTGCCAGCAGTTTCTTTGGGAAAGGCTAAAATTTATAGTTTGACTGGGGGCAATCCTTTAAATATAGTTTTTACCCCGCCAGATCCGATTGTTTATTTAAATAATATTGCCTGGGGGAACGAAGCCACTACACAGGCGGTAATTACCCTGTGTTTAAAGGCGAACACTAGCGTTCAAAGAATAATTAAAGTAAATAATGCTGGAAAAATTGAAATACAATAGTAGGCAAAAAGGATTCACATTAATGGAGGTTTTTATTGCCATGTCTGTTTTAGCCATTGGGGTGGTGGGAGCTTTTGGCGTTTTACCCGTAATGATAAAAAATCAAACAATGAACGCAGACACTTTTTTAGCCAGTCAAATTGCTAATGAGGGCGTGGAGTTAGTTCGTAATTTAAGAGATAGTAATTGGCTAAAAGAAAGCCCGTGGGACGCTGGCCTTATTGGCTCTCCGAATTGCGTGGGCACAGCTAATCCAAATGTAGTTGACGGATGCGAAATTGATTATGACGACCTTGTTTTGCAGGAAAATCTTAATAGATATTTACAGAAAAACAGCGATGGTTTTTATAAATACGACATCGGGCTTCCAAACAGCAAGTTTAAGCGAAAGATAGCTATCCAGAAGGTTGGATTAGCTTTAAATACAATCGTTGTGGTTTCGTGGGATGGTAAAGGTTCGCCATTTTTAGTTGAAGAAAATTTTTATGATTGGAGGTAAAAATACAAAATGCCAAGGATTTACATTGCTAGAACTTTTAATAGCTATAAGCTTATTTTCCATTGTGATTGTTGGGGCTATTGGCTTATTTATTTCTTTAATCAAAAATCAGCAAGCTTTGCTGGACAGGGCTTATGTTCTAAACACGCTTTCTTACACTACCGAGTATATGTCAAAGTCCATGAGAATGGCTCAAAAGGATGATGTGGCGGGCGCCTGTACTGGCGTGAGTAGGGGAAATTTTGTTTTAATTGGAGATACGAGAATAAAGTTTTTAAATTATAACAACGAATGCCAAGAATTTTATTTAGCCAACGGTGTTTTAAAAGTCAACAAGAAAATCGCTGGGGCATGGGTTGGCCAAGATTTAACTCCAGCTGCTATTAATGTTGAAAGCTTAAAATTTATTTTATCTGGGCAAAGCCAAGACGATACTTTACAGCCAAAAGTTTCTTTTGCTCTAAGGGCAAGGCCTGTCACAGGCGCGGCCCCTTCTTTTTTGATTCAAACAACTATTTCCCAAAGAATGCTTGATATTTGGTATTAATCAGGGGTAAAATTTATGAAAGAACAAAACAAACAAAAGGGCATAATTTTATACGTTGTTCTTTTAATAATTTCAGTTTTTATGGCTGTTGTTCTTACTTTAGCAACTGTTTCATTGAGCCAAATAAGGATTGCTTGGCAGGCCGGGGATTCTGTTAAAGCATTTGCAGCCGCTGACACTGGCGTTGAGAGAGCTCTTTATAATATTAGAAATGCAGACCCACTGGACACTAGCGATATTGGCGTAACAGGCATGCCCATTAGCGGCGCAAATTATTCAGTTGACATTACTATTACTGGCCCAACAACTGCTACAATTCAGTCAAAAGGAGAATTTAAAAAATCTCGAAGAACAATAGAAGCAAAATACTAATATGGACAAGCAAGATGCGAAACAACGGATTGAGAAGTTAAAAAAAATTATTGACCACTATCGTTATCTGGTGCATGTTCTAGATAAACAAGAAATTTCCGAAAGCGCTCTGGACTCTCTTAAAAAAGAGCTTTTTGATTTAGAGCAAAAATATCCTGATCTAATCACAGCTGATTCCCCGACCCAGAGGGTAGCTGGTGAGCCTTTGGCTAAGTTTAGAAAAGTAGAAAGAAAAGTCCCAATGCTTTCTTTGCAAGATGGTTTTTCTTTTGATGATATTTTGGCCTGGGAGGATCGTTTAAAGCGTCTTTTGAGCGAACAAGAAATTAAAAGTTTAAGTTATTTCGCTGAATTAAAATTTGATGGCTTGGCTGTGGAGCTAATTTACCAAAACGGTTTTTTTATTTTAGGTTCAACTCGGGGTAATGGTTTGATTGGCGAGGATATTACCCAAAACTTGAAAACTATTGAAGCCGTGCCCCTTAGAATAAAAAATTCTTTTAATACAGCTATTGTGCGGGGGGAGGTTTTAATTTCTAAAAAAGATTTTGCTAAGATTAATAAGCGGCAAGCTGTATTAGGTCTGCCCTCGTACGCTAACCCTAGAAATATTGCGGCTGGCAGTATTCGACAGTTAGACCCAAAAATAACTGCTCAGCGAAAGCTGGATTTTTACGCTTGGGATTTAATTGCGGACTTGGGCCAGAAAACTCACCAACAAAAGCATCAAATTTTAAAAGAGCTTGGTTTTAAAATAAATAATGAGACATTTTCAAAACAATGCCAGTCTTTAGAAGAAGTTTTAAAATTCAGAGAAAATTGGCTAAAAAATAGAGAAAAATTACCTTTTGAAATAGATGGCTTGGTTGTTCAGGTAAATAGTATGGGCCTGTTTGACAAACTAGGAGTGGCTGGCAAGTCGCCTCGCGCCGCCATTGCTTTTAAATTTCCCTTAAAAGAGGCTCAAACGATTGTTGAGGATATAATTATTCAGGTTGGTCGAACAGGCGCTATTACTCCTTTGGCTATTTTAAAACCAGTAGAAATTGGGGGCACAACTGTGTCTAAAGCAACATTGCATAATGAAGACGAGATTAAAAGGTTGAGCTTGAAAATAGGCGATACAGTCATAGTGGGCCGAGCTGGAGATGTTATCCCGGATATTATAAAAGTTTTGGTTGAAATGCGCGCTGGCAAAGAAAAAGATTTTCACATGCCAAAAAATTGCCCAGTTTGCGGAACAGAGTTGGTAAAAAAAGCAGGAGATGTTGTTTTAAAATGCTTAAATTTAAAATGCAAAGCCAGGCAAAGACGTTATTTTTATTACTTTGTTTCAAGGCCAGCCTTTAACATAGAGGGCTTGGGCCCGAGAATAATCGACCAGCTAGCTGATAGCGGGCTTATTTCTGATCCAGCTGATTTGTTTTCTTTAAAAAAATCTGATTTGCTTAACTTAGAAAGATTTAGAGAAAAGTCAGCCGATAATTTAATCACGTCTGTTCAGTCAAAAAAAAGCATTTCTTTTTCTCGTTTTATTTACGCTTTGGGGATTAACGGAGTTGGTGAAGAAAGCGCCATAGATTTAGCTAGTAGATTTATTTCTTTGGATAATTTAGAGAAGGCTAGCCTAGAAGATTTAGTTGATATACCAAATATCGGACCGAGAACCGCTGAATCAATTCATACATTTTTTAGGAGAAAAGAAAATATAATATTTTTGGAGAAACTTTTGAGGTTTGGTGTTAAGATAGAAAACTATAAACTATCTACTATTAACTATAAACTTTCTGGTAAAAGTTTTGTTTTGACTGGGACATTAGAAAGTATGGCTCGAGGGATTGCCAAAGAAAAAATTCGAAACCTAGGGGGAGAGGTAGCTGATTTTGTTTCTAAAAATACTAGCTTTGTGGTGGCCGGAGAAAATTCTGGCTCGAAACTATCCAAAGCCAAAACCCTCGGCATTAAAATTTTAAACGAGCAAGATTTTTTAAAAATGATAAGTTGAACTAGAAACGCTTTATTTAGGAGGGTTAAAATTATGATAAAGAGTTTGCCATGTTCCCCCAGGTATTCTTCCTTCGCAATTTCCAGTGATTTTATTGCATCTATATTTTAATACGCCGTCATTAGTGATAAAGTAATATTTAGGAAAAATGAAATAAAGTATTCCAATTATAAACACCGACAATACTGAAATTAAAATTGTTTTTAAGATTTTACGCATAATTATTATTCAGAAGTTTTGCGAGGTTTATTGAGAAAATCATCTCTTAACCAAAGACCGCCAACCCTTAAAATTATGTCTATATCCATAGGATTATTATAAACCCAGTTTTTTACAGGAAACATTAAAGGATCTTTTTTCAAAGAAATTAAAAGCTCTCTCGCCTTTTCCTGAACATCATAATCCGTATATTTTGTAGGTAAGGAAGCTGTAATTTTTGTGAAAAGCAGTTCTTTATTATCATTAAGTATTTTTTCTAAACCGCTATCTTTAATCAGGTTAGCACCGTAAAGAGTAGGATTGAGCGGACTTTCGCCTTTTTCTACCATGGTATGAACGATGTTTATTCCTATAAATTTATTCCTCATAATTGTCTGAATTTCAGTGATAGCATTAGCTATATTTCTAAAAGGATTCAACTCAGATTTTACAGTATCAGCTATTTCTTTTTTTCCTTTCCAAATTATTCCTAATAATGCAAAAAAGAAAACAAAAATGCCCACAAGCAAAGTGCAAGCACCTACATTAAAAGTAATTATTGTTCCTTCCATATCTTTAATTTCACTTTAACATAAAATTTAGGAAATAGTGTCAATTAGAGGTGTGAATAATATCTTAATCAATTAAAAACTAAAGTCAATAACCTTTTTTCAATGGTTGTTTTTTGTTATAATCAAAAAAATACTATGCTTGATTTCGATGAATTATACTAATAAATTAAAAAACACTGCTTTTAACAGTGTGTTTTAGTGGCGCTTGGGTACAGCTTGGATTAGCCGTGACAGGGCCAAGGCCCTCCAAACGTCAATTTCACTATACATCAGCCAAAAAAAGTGTCAAGGTTAAAATATTGATAATCTAAGAATGGCATTTTTAGATAATAAAAGATGAAAAAGATATGGCAAAGTCATTATGTAGCGTTAGCGATTTTAGTTTCGAAACACTTGTCAAGTTGCAGGTAAAAATAAATGAGCTCCAAGAATACTTTTTATTTTATAAAAAATATAAGAGTCAATTCAGCGACGAATTAAATGGTGATAGAATATCGCCCAGAAAGGTTTTTAGTAGTATGGCACATAGAGTTATTTATGTTTTATATAGATCATTATTTAAAGACATTGAAAATAAAACAATAGACCCGCTTACTATTGACGGTTTTAAAGAAATAAAAGGTATCCATGACGGATTAATCGAGGAGATTGTGGATAAGGATATTTGCCATAACGATAAAAATTCAAAGACATTTAAATTATTGAATGTTGATAGTTTATTAAACAACAACGGTAGCTCGGTTATTGTGCAGTCCTATTTATCTGATGACGAACTCGAAAGAATATTAAATTTTTTAATAAACAAGTTTTTACCAAAAATTCAGAATACAGAAATTAAAGTTACAAGGTAAGAGTTTATGAGTTTTAAGAATATTATTCGGTCGGCTAATTGGCGGTTAATTGCGCCAGCTTTTTTGCTGAGCTGCTTTGGATTGCTTTCTATTTATAGCTCTTCAATATCGCGCGGAGATTTTTTTAATTTTAAAAAACAGCTAGTAGCTTTGGCTATTTCTCTGGTGGTTGCTGTGGCTATTGGTTTTACGGACTTACGGTTTTTAAAAGCCAATTCTTATTTAATTTTTTCTTTGTATATTATAGCCTTAGCTTCTTTGGCCGGGCTTTTATTGATAGCTGGGCAAACAAGAGGCATTCAGGGCTGGTATAAATTGGGGCCAATATCATTTGACCCCGAACCTTTTGTGGCCTTAATTTTAATTATTGTTTTGGCTAAGTATTTTTCCAGCCGTCATGTGGAAATTAGCATGTTGCGCTCTATTATTTTTTCTGGTATTTATGTTTTTATACCAGTTATTTTAGTTTTACTTCAGCCAGATTTGGGTTCGTCTTTATCTCTAATAGTTATTTGGATTGGTATGATTTTGTTTTCTGGCATTAGGGCTCGCCATCTTGCCCTGCTCGTTATTTTATTTGGTATGGTTTTCGCCCTGGGTTGGAATTTTTACCTTAAGGATTATCAGAAGCAGAGGATTGTTGCTTTTATAAATCCAAGCATTGACGCTCGAGGTGTGGCGTGGAGCGCCAATCAATCAAAAATCGCTATTGGCAATGGCGGGCTTTTTGGCCAAGGCATTGGCCATGGCTCGCAAACCCAGTACGGATTTTTATCTGAACCAAAAACTGATTTTATATTTTCCGCCATAGCTGAAGAGTTTGGGTTTTTAGGTATTTTTATTTTGTTTGTTATTTTTTTGGCTTTGTTTTGGCAAATTATCGCGGTGGTATTTCACGCTCAAAGCAACTTTACTCGCCTTTTTGCTTTTGGTTTCGCTTTTTTGCTAATTGCTCAAATTTGTATAAACATTGGCATGTGCTTAGGGCTTTTCCCAGTGATTGGCATACCCCTGCCATTTGTAAGTTACTCTGGTTCTTTTACTTTAGCTTTCTACATCGGCCTTGGTATTTTAATATCCCTGGAACGAAAAGGATAATTTTTAAAAAAGTGTATAATGAAAATATGAAATCCCCAATTTTAAATTCGCCACACTTAGGGCCGAGTCGTCATTTTAAGGCAGACGAACGAGGCTTAACTGAGGAGATAATAGAAAGCCGTCGACCAAGCAGTTTTTATATACCGGTTCCTCGAGCCAAGACGAAGCAAAAAAAGATGGAGTTTAATACCTCCGAAGGTTCTTTTGGTAGCGAATTGCAGAAAGAAAACGAATTTATTAACAAGATTCGAGCAAAAATAAAAAGCTGGCGTGAAAGTGGTTATCCTGGGATTACTAAAACATCTCGCGATTTGCTTTCATATTGGCGTGATGACACTAGGGAAAATAAACTTTTCTTTTGTCAGATTGAAGCGCTTGAAACTCTTATTTATTTAAATGAGGTAGCTGAAAAAGCTGGCGAAGGCTGGATTATTAGCGAACTAAAAAAAGCATCCACTGAGGCTAATCCTGGTCTTTATCGTTTGGCTTTTAAAATGGCTACTGGCTCTGGGAAGACCGTCGTTATGGCAATGATTATTGCCTATAACACATTAAATAAAATTCGCTATCCTCAAGATACCCGCTTTACTGATACATTTGCCATTATTACGCCTGGTATTACTATTCGCGATAGATTGAATGTTCTTTTGCCAAACGACACAAAAAATTATTATAAGGAAAGAGAGATTGTTTCGCCACAGGATTTTGATTTATTACAGCAAGCAAATATTTTTATAACAAATTTTCATCAATTAGCGCAAAGACAGAATCCGCGTTTTCAAGTTGGTGCAGTTATGAAAGCAACCGGCCTTTTAAAAGATGAAGTGGTGAAAGAAAGCCCAAGCGCTATGGTTAACCGTGCATTCAAAAGTATTTTAAATAAATCTCGCGTTTTAGTAATAAACGACGAGGCTCATCATTGTTATCGCGAAAAGCCCACCGATGAGAAACTTACTGGCGAGGATAGAAAAGAAGCAGACGAAAATAATAAGGCGGCTCGTGTT
Source organism: bacterium (assembly GCA_043802745.1). Classification (GTDB taxonomy): domain Bacteria; phylum Patescibacteriota; class Minisyncoccia; order Minisyncoccales; family CG1-02-41-26; genus STD1-80. The sequence continues at coordinate 17,459 of JAZDKU010000024.1, forward strand.
TGGCTAAGCGGGCTGGAGGCATTATCTAAAAAAATATCTATTAACGCAGTGATTGATCTTTCGGCTACGCCGTATTTTCTTCGTGGTTCTGGATATCAAGAAGGCATTATGTTTCCTTGGACGATTTATGACTTCTCGCTATTAGACGCCTTGGAGTGTGGCGTGGTAAAAATTCCACGGTTGCCAGTTGAATCTGACACAATATCAAAAGACGATATTCCAGAATTTCGTAATTTATGGCTCCATGTTTCCGATGATCTTCCCAAAAAGGGGTTGAAAACGGGTGGCAAGGATTATTTGTCAGCCAATGTATTGCCGACAAAACTTCAAGAAGCGTTAATGTCACTTTATGGCAATTATGAAAGTAAATATTACAAGCGTTATTTAGAAGAAAAAAACAACAATCAGAATGTTATGCCACCGGTTATGATTATTGTTTGTAATAACACGGCTGTCTCAGAATTGGTTTATCGTTGGATTGCTGGTTTCGAGCGAGAAACGCCAAGTGGCAAAATGATTATAGAGGAGGGTAATTTAAAAGTATTTAGAAACGAGGATGGTGTGCAATTTTTTGACAAACCCAACACGCTAATTATTGATAGCCGACAACTAGAAAGTGGCGAAAAAATTGACGAGAATTTCAAAAGAATATTTACTGCTGAAATTGAAGATTTTCATAAAGAGTATAAAAAGCGTTTTCCCGGCCGAGAAGAACCCACAGACGAAGAATTACTCCGTGAAGTAATGAATACCGTTGGCAAGCCCGGCAAACTTGGCGAAAATATTAAGTGCGTTGTTTCTGTATCTATGCTCACAGAAGGATGGGATGTAAATACTGTCACACATATTCTTGGCATTCGCGCTTTTTCTACCCAGCTACTTTGCGAGCAAGTTGTTGGCCGGGCTTTGCGCCGAGTTGATTATAATGTTGATGAGTCAACCGGGCTATTATCTGAAGAATACGCTGAGGTCTATGGCGTGCCGTTTAGTTTTTTGAAAGTTGGTGGTGATACCATTCCAAAACCGCCAAAAGTAATTCATCGTGTGCATGCACTGCCAGATCGTGAACAATACGAAATTACTTATCCGCGAGTGGATGGCTATCGTTACGAATTAAACGAGACAAAGCTTGCGGCCAAATTTAGCGAAGAATCAAAAACAATTATTGAAAATGAGCCGACAGAAGTTACTCTCGGAGGTGTGATTGGCGAGGAGACACTGGAAACATTAGAAAAAATTAAGGAGTGCCGAGAAGGTGAAGTAATTATGCGTTTATCAAAGGCGCTTCTTAAGCTTTACTATACTGACGCAGAGGGAGCTAAAAAATATTGGCTATTTCCGCAATTGCAAAAGATCTCTGAAGAGTATGTTAAAAAATATGTTGTGCTTAAAGATAGAATGGTCATTGGCTATCTTATTGTTGGAGATTATTTTTCTGGTGCCCTAACTAAGATTCAGCAAGCCATTATTTCTGAAAACTTAGAACATCAAAAAGATAAACAACTCTTGCCAATTCTTGCGCCGTACGACACGCTTGGTTCAACTCGCTATATAGATTTTTTAACAACTAAAGAAGTTAGAGAAACAATCAAAAGTCATATCAATTATGTTGTGGCGGATACAGAGGAATGGGAGCAAGGAGTTGCCAAAAAGTTAGAACAAATGTCCGAAGTTTTGGCGTATGTAAAAAATCAAAATATGGGTTTTTCTATTCCTTACGAACACCAAGGTATGGCCCATCAATATATTCCGGACTTTATTGTGGTTTTGGAAATGCCAAATAAAACAAAACTTAATCTTTTAATTGAAGTAACTGGTAAAAAAGATGACAAGAAAAAAATGAAAGTTAAAACTGCGCAAGATTTTTGGATACCGGCAGTTAATAATTTTGGAAAATATGGTAAATGGGCAATGTTGGAAGTTCAAGATATTCACGAAACGCAAAACTTGATTCGTGCTGGCATGACTCGCGGTTTTGATAACTTATTGCCAGGCAATTTATTTAACGAAAAATAACTATGAGAATAAAAAAAATAACACAACCAACTACGGCCGCACCAGTTAAGTCGTATAAGCACGATGGCAAAAGGGTGCGTATTCCAACCCAAGAAGAGTCAGTCAAGGTTCTAGAGCGTGATAAAAAGCCGGTTAAAAAGAAATATGACTATGATCCATCTCTTGATCCGCAATTAATGTGGGCAGGCAAAAAAGAGCAGGGTGCTGAATTGGCTGTGCCAATAGTGCCAATTTATGTGCAAGAAAAAATTGCGCCCGAAGCCATAATTGCTCGACTTAAACTTGGTACGGATGAAAACGCGCAACAAATGCTTTTTGGCGAAACAGCTCAATCGCAGTTTGGCAAAGCAGTGGACTTTTATAAGCACGAGGATAATTGGCAAAATAGAATGATTTTGGGCGATTCGCTTTTAGTGATGAATAGCTTACTGGAAAAAGAGGGGATGCGTGGAAAAGTGCAAACAATTTATATTGATCCGCCTTATGGCATTAAGTTTGGCTCTAATTGGCAGGTGTCCACGAGAAAGCGAGATGTTAAAGACAACAAGCTTGAGGATTTTATCCGCCAGCCAGAACAAGTAAAAGCGTTCCGCGATACATGGGAGCTTGGCATTCACTCTTACCTTTCCTATTTACGCGACCGCTTATTGGTAGCCCGCGAACTTCTCACCGAAAGTGGCAGTTGTTTCGTGCAGATTAATGATGAAAATGTGCACTATGTGAGAGGATTGATGGACGAAGTGTTTAATGTTGAAAATTTTGTTTCTCAAATAACATATCGAACAAAAAATAGGCCTCTTGGCGGTAAGCTACTTGAGACTCAAGGAGATTACATTGTTTGGTATGCAAAAAATAAATCATCGGTGAAATATAGACAACTTTTTGCTCAAAAAAATACTCAAGGGGACAATATTTGGAAATGGGTTCAGCTCCCCGATGGGTCGCGTAGACAGATGAGTAAGGAAGAAATAAATGATTATTCATTATTACCCAAAGGGTTTAGAGTTTACAGAACTGCGGATTTAAGGCCAGCAGGTTTTAATAGTAGTTGTGTTTATGAATTTGAATTTGAAGGAAGAAAATATTTACCACCGGGGAATGGTAGTTGGCTAACATCAAAAGAAAGGCTGTCTCAATTAGCCAATAGAGGATACCTACAAGCAAGTGGGAAGAATCTCGAGCATGTTATTTTTTTGGATGATTTCCCAGTTCAACCTATGATGAATATTTGGACTGCAACAGTGGGGGCTACAGAGAAAATTTATGCAGTGCAAACTACAACAGAAGTAGTAAAACGGTGTATTTTGATGACCACGGATCCGGGGGATATTGTATTGGATCCGACTTGTGGTTCCGGAACAACAGCTTTTGTGGCGGAGCAATGGGGGAGGCGGTGGATTACTGTTGATACTTCTCGCGTTTCTTTGGCTTTGGCACGCACGCGGTTAATGACCGCCAAATTTCCGTATTACAAACTTAAAGACGAAAAAAGCGTGAGTGCTGGCTTTGAATATAAAACCGTGCCGCATGTAACGCTTAAATCTCTTGCCAACGACGAGCCAGCCGAGCAGGAAGTTTTATACGATCAGCCATTTGAAAATAAAGAAATTGTCCGTGTAACAGGGCCATTCACAGTTGAATCACTTTCGCCGCATCGAGTTTCTGACGCGCAAGAAATGCTTTCCTCTGAAAGATTTGCGGAAACAGTAGTGAGTAATCTTTTGAAGTCCGGTGTGCAAACTGGCCAAAAAGGAGCAAGAGTAGAATTTGTTAATTTGGATATTTTACCAAGTGGCCCAGAAGTTCAGGCAATTGGAGAATATAAAACCAACGATGGGCTAAAGAAAGTCGCAGTTTCTATCGGCCCGGAGTTTGGCAGTGTGGATGACGATTTTATTCGCGATGCCACCACAGTGGCCAAGAAATTTGCCAATCTTCTTATTATCGCCGCTACATCGTTTGAGGCATCGGCATTTTCCGAAGGTACGCAATCAAATGGTTTGCAAATAATGAAAGTTAAGATTAACCCAGATTTATCAATGGGCGACTTGCTTAAAAAAACTGGTTCAGGCAATTTATTTATCGCCTTTGGCGAGCCAGAAGTAAAAGTAAAAGAAACTAAAGATGGCATGGCAGTGGAAATTGTTGGCGTGGATATTTACGATCCAGTAAAAAGCGAAATTCGCTCAAGTGGTTCTGGCGACCCCGAGCACGAAATTGCCGCATGGTTTATTGATACAAATTATAATGGCGAAGCATTTTTTGTAACTCACGCTTATTTTCTCGGTGCTGATAAGCCATACGAAAAATTAAAGAAAGCGCTGAAGGCTGATATAAACGAAGACGCATGGGATGAATTATACTCCACTATCTCCCGCCCATTTCCCAAGCCAAAAACAGGCAAAATCGCCGTCAAAGTAATCAACCACTACGGCGACGAGGTAATGAAGATATTAGAGATAAAATAAAGATATAGAGGATTAGTGGATAGATTAAATTAAGAAGTAAAATAATTCAAAATAGAGCCTGATAGAACTACAATAGCCACAATAAGTGGCTGTTTTAGTTTAATAACAAGTAATATGGTATTGACAAAAATAAAATATCTTGCTACTATAGAGTTATAAAAATAAAATAATAAATAAAAAAACTATGGATTATCAATTTAAAAAATTTGAGGATAGAAACATTAAATCAGAAAATAGAATAACTCTCACTAAGTCTCACTCAATAGGCCTTCCAAATAAATTTTATCAGGATAATGAGATTAAGAATTTTACGTATGCTGTTTTATACTGGGATGAGAAAAATCAAGCAATAGGAATTTACTTTACTAGTGAAAAAGAGAAAGCTGGATTTAAAATTATTCACGGTCAGAAATACGGTGGGCAAATTGTTATAAGAAGTTTTCTAAAAAGCAACAATATAAATCCAGAAATATACCATGGAAGATACGAGTGGGAAAAACATAATCTTGAGGGAGCGGAAACATTATTTGTGATTAAACTTCAAGAACACAATAAATAAGTTATGCAGGAAAATGTTTTGCAAGAATTAAAAATGAAAAATCCCGAATATTGGGATGCTACAGAAAATGAATTTCTAATAATACCGAGAGAATCTTTTTGTTTGGCCTTGGAACATTCTTTCTTCATTGGAAAAACTATCGGATCTCTTTGGGTAAAATTGGGTATTGCGATAACATCTTGGGCTCCTCTTTTTGTTATCCAAAGTTTCAAAGATTTTTTGGGGTTGAGTGGGAGCGTATGGCAAGCAGTATTATATTTAGTCGGTATATTATACCTATTATATTTTATATACAGTCTTGTAAAATACATAATTAATTGGCACGAGGGCAATCTTAATTCACAGAAAAGAGCAAGTAAATTTTTTAATAGATTAATTTTATTTAACGAAAAAAATAAAATAATGTCGCTTGATAAATTTGAGTAATTAAAATAATGCCTTACATATTTTTAGATGAAAGCGGACAATTTAGTAAACATAATGGTGAAAATTTTTTTGTTGTAGCCTCCTTTACTGTTGGTAATTGGCGGCGGACAGAAAGACAATTTTATTCCTGGCAAAGACTTAGATTCCCTAAAAAACTTTGCTCTCAATCGGAAATTAAGTTTTCGGGAATTAAAATTACCGAAAAGCTTCGATTAAAGACTTTAAAATTTATCGCTAATCTTGACGTTAGAATTAACTACTCATTTTTATTGAAACAGAATATTCCCGATGATTACAAGCAAAAAGATAAACTCCAAAGCGGGCTTTTATACACGAATATTATTGGCGAGACATTAGAAATGTATTTGCCGACTACTGATTCAGAGTTTAGGGTATTTTGCGATGAACGCCACCTAAAGGGCATAAAGCGTTCGGAATTTAAAAGACTTCTTACTGCTAGACTATTACCCCAATTGCCGAAAAATTCTATTATTCAAATTGAGATGGTTAGCTCTGCTCAAAATGCAAACATTCAGATTGCTGACTGGATAGCTGGCGCTTTAGCGTGGTCTTTAGAGGGTAAACCTCTTGGCAAAGATTGCTGTGCGATTTTGAAGAATAATATTTTAAAAGAGGGTAAAGAGCTGTTTCAAAATTATTGGGATAATAAATTTTTAAAACAAAAATCCCAATCAAAGGATTGAGAATTTTGTTAGAAGTAGCGTCTTAAAGAATGGTTGTCCACAGCTTAAGTCCCGGATTCTCCGAGGGAACACCATGGCATCCTCTAAGCTATTATTGCATACTTCTATTTGAAGTATATCACATAATTTTAAAAAGTAAAGTCAAGGGGATTTATCCACAGGGAGCATTAAGGTCATTGACTTTTTTTGTGCAATAAGTATAATGGTAATTAATAAGGACTTGACATTTACCGATTTGTTTTTCAAACTTTTTAAGACATAGAAACACAAAAAAAATAAGCTCCCGATTGTTGGAGGTATTTTTGTTGTTTTTTATTTTAAAACTTTTTCGCTTGCCCTGAAGACCTTGAAGGGCAAACTCTCTCCCTTAATTAATGCAAGGTAATGCCCAGCATGACTTTGCTAAGTCACATGCAAATAAAAAGCTTTTCTAAATCAAAACTGTCTTTTCATTTACCCTATTTATTGCAACTGCAAAAAGACAGCTGGAATCAGTTGTGGGAAAAAGAAATCCAAGAGCTTTTTGAGGAAATGTTCCCCATAAGAGATTAC
>JAZDKU010000025.1:0-27005 GCA_043802745.1 bacterium
TTGGGGTATATTGCCGACAAGACAGGCTTAATTATGGCTTTAATAATATCCCAGATAGCTTTGCTTGTCCCGCTAATTTTTTACAGAAAAATTTTCAAATAAATTATGGCAAAAGTATCAAAAATAATTTGGTGGGGGGTGTTTTTTGTGGGGTTAGGGTTTTTGGGTTATTCTTATTTTATTGAGCCCAATATTATTGAGGTTGAAAACCAAGTTTTTGATTTAAATTGCCTTTCGCAAAATATCAATAATGAAAAGATTGTTCAGATTTCGGATTTGCATTTTACAGACAAAACTCCCCAAGCCAGGGCAGAAAGGATTTTTCAAGAAATTGAAAAAATCCAACCAGCTTACATTTTTATCACCGGAGATTTAGTGAGCAATAAAGGCGGGAAAGAGTTAATGGTTGGATTTACCAAACAGCTTTCGGCTATAGCTAAAACATATATTATTTTTGGCAATTGGGATTACGATGCTTTTGGCACTGGTATTGTTAAGTTTCAAAAAGAGCTTGAGAATGCGGGGGCTGTAGTTTTAACTGATGAGTTTGGCCAAGTTGATTTTCAAGGAAAGTGCAAGATACTTTTGGCTCATAATCCTGATATTGTGAAGCAGGATTTAGTGGGTGAGTTTGACCTAGTTTTAGCTGGCCACACGCATGGTGGCCAAGTGTATCTGCCTTTTATAACCAAGGAAATAGTGTTAAGATTTGTTGGAGGAAAAGATTACCCAAAAGGCAGATTTCAAACAGGGTGGAGGAGCTGGCTCTATGTAAACCGAGGACTGGGGGTTAGCAGTTTCCCTTTTCGGTTTTTATCCCCCCCAGAAATCACAATAATTATTTTAAAATAAAAAAATATGCAAGAAAATAATATAATTATTGAAAATCAAGAAAGATTGGAGCGGATTAAGGATGAAATGAAAAAGGCCGGGGTAGAAAATTTGCATATTTTAGCTGATTTTGACAGAACTTTAACCAAAGTGTTTACTAATGGCCGAAAAGCTTGCTCGCTTATGGGTGTTTTACGCGAAACCGATATTATGTCAGAGGAATATAAACAGAAGGCCCAAGAATTATTTAATTATTACCATCCGTTTGAAGTTGATAGCTCAATAAGTAAAGAAGAAAAGAAAAATTTGATGGGGGAGTGGTGGAGAAAAGCTTTTGACTTGATGTTTGAGTTTAATTTTAGCCAAGGTTACTTGCAAAAAATTGTAGATATCGGGCTCTTGCAATTTAGAGAAGGCGCTTTAGAGTTTTTTAATATTTTAAAAACAAAAAAGATTCCTTTAATAATTATTTCAGCCAGTGGGGTAGGGGAGGCAATAAAAACATTTTTTAAAAAATCAGGGATTTCTTTAGAGAATATTCACATAATTTCTAATAGCTTTGAGTGGGATGAAAATGGGAAGGCGATTAAGGTGAAAGAACCAATCATTCATAGCTTGAATAAAGATGAAACTTTAATAAAAGATTTTCCGGAAATTTTCAAAAAGGTGGAAAAAAGAAAAAATGTTATTTTATTAGGTGATAATATTGAAGATACAGCTATGATTGAGGGTTTTGAATATGATAATTTATTAAAAATCGGGTTTTTGAATGAAAATGTTGAGGAAAATTTAGGGGTTTACAAACAGAATTTTGACGTTATAATAACAAACGACGGCTCAATGAAATTTATCAACGAGCTGTTAAAAAATTTAGTAAATTAAAAATTAAATTTGCAGCAAGCAAATTGTTTGATTTTCAATTAGATAATTTAATTGCTGTAAAAACATAGGGGGGTATAAAATGTCTAACATAGTCGTTGCCGTAAGAAGGGGAGAGGTTTACAATGAAAAAGGGAGTAAGGTTTTTTATCTTGTAGTCGAGAGGATGGGAGGTATTTTTGAGCATTGTTTGACCAAAAGCCCTGACTATGAGAAGCCTTACTATACTATAAGAGGCGAAAGTTCCGAAGAGATTTCGGAAGAAGCTTTAAACAAGGCGATAAAGAGGTTTGTCGCCAAGGAGGCAATGCCAGCTAAATAAATAGCTGGCATTTGGTTTTTTATGGTGGTAAAATATTTATATAGCTGTTTATGAAAGATAATACTAAAAAGACATTAAAATATTTTTGGAAAGCTGGCCTGAAATATAAAGTTTCGGGATTTTTTAATTTATTTTCCGTGGTAATAGCTGTGGCTCTTGGGGCGATTGCGCCTTTGTACTATAGAGATTTTTTCAATGTTTTAGCTAACAGCGGGCTTGCCAAAGCCCAAGCTGTTTTATTGCTAATTAAAATTTTAATTATTATTGGGGTTATAAATTTATTAGAGTGGATTTTTTGGCGGGTTTCTGATTTTGCTATAGCGCATTTTGAATCTCATGTTATAGCTGATTTAAACAGCCAATGTTTTGAGTATTTACAAAAGCATTCATCTTCTTTCTTTAATAATAATTTTGTGGGCGCTTTGGTGAAAAGAGTTAAGTGGTTTGGCAAGGCATTTGAAAATATTATTGACAAGCTTACTTGGAATATTATACCCCTGGCTGTGAGCATGGTTATTATCTCAATTGTTTTATTTAAACGAAGTTTTTGGATTGGCTTGGGCGTTGTTGTGTGGACAGCTCTTTTCCTATTTTTTAATTTTATTTTTGCTGGTTATAAGCTTCGCTATGATATTAAAAGGACCCAAAAAGAAACAGAAACCACCGGTATTTTAGCTGACACTATTACTAATCACGGCAACATTAATTTATTCAATGGGCTTTTCAGAGAAGCAAAGTTTTTTAAAGGTAAAATGGAGGAGTGGCGAAAATTGGCCAAGTTTACCTGGAATCTTAATAACTTTTTTCACGCAGGCCAGGGATTTTTAATGGTGGCTTTTGAGGTTGGCATTATGTATGGCGCGATTATTCTTTGGCAAAGAGGTTTTTTAACTATTGGCGACTTTGCTTTATTACAATCATACTTAATAAGTATTTTTCATAGGGTTTGGGATTTTAACAAAGTTATCCGCAATATTTATGAAAGCTTAGCTGATGCAGAGGAAATGACCGAAATTTTAGAAACGCCTCATGAAATTCAAGACATGCCTAAAGCTAAGAAATTATTAGTTTCTCAGGGCTCTCTTGAGTTTAAAAATGTTGATTTTTATTATAATCAAACTCGCCCTATTTTAAAAGATTTTAATTTAGTAGTGAAAAGTCGCGAAAAGGTTGCTTTAATCGGGCCATCGGGCAGTGGCAAAACCACGTTAGCAAAGCTTATTTTGCGTATGCACGATGTAACAGCTGGGGAAATTTCAATTGATGGCCAAAATATTGCTAAGGTTACTCAAGAGAGCTTAAAAGCAAACATTGCCTTTGTGCCTCAAGACCCTCTTTTATTTCATCGAACTTTACTGGAGAATATCCGCTATGGCCGGCCTTTGGCTACAGAGAAAGAAATAATAACTGCTAGTAAAATGGCCCAGTGTCATGAATTTATAACCAACTTGTCTGATGGTTATAATACCTATGTGGGTGAGAGGGGGGTTAAGCTTTCTGGGGGAGAGCGCCAAAGAGTAGCCATTGCCAGGGCTATTTTGCGTAATGCCCAGATTTTAATTTTAGATGAAGCAACTTCTAGCCTAGACTCTTCTTCTGAGCTTTTAATTCAAAAAGCCATTAGCGAGTTAATGAAAAACAAAACTGTGATTGTTATTGCGCATCGTTTGTCTACTATCCGCCAAGTGGATCGTATTTTGGTAATTGACAATGGTAAGATTAAAGAAGAGGGCACACACCAAGAATTAACAAAGTTTGTTCATGGCGAATACAAGCGGCTTTGGAACTTACAGGCTTTGGGGTTTAAGTAGGTGGGGGGTTTTGGGAAAGTCAAGTCTTTTAAGGGTTGACGTTTTCTTGGAGAAGTAATAAACTGAAAAAATCTTATTAAACTATAAATTAAATTTATGGACGAACTTTCTTTGGTTTTACAAAAAGAGCAAGAAGTAAAAGAAAAAATTGAGACAGCTCAAAAATCAGCAGATTTAGCTTTGCAAGAAAAAAAGCTTGAGTTAGAAAAAAAGCTTAACAGCATATCGCCATCGCCAAGCGATATAGAACAGCTAAGTCTTGCTAAAGAAAAAAAGTTTCAAGCTATCAAGCAACTATTTGAAGAAAAAACAAAAAAAGGGCTTGAGGATGTAGCGAAAATTAAAAAAGAAAAGCTTGGTTTGGCGGTGGATTATTTAGTAGAAAAGATTTTATGCTTAAAGTAGCTAAAAAATATATTTTAGCTTTTCCTAAAGAAAGCCGAAGCCAAGTATCATCTGCTATAACAAAGGCAGGATCTTTTGAAATAATTGAGGCTAAGAAAGAGGTAAAAGAAGAGGATGTTTTAAAGAATTTGCAAAATATTGGTTATCGTTTGGCTACCATAGATTTTGCTATTGGGTATTTACTGCCGTTTATCAAAAAGCCATCATTTCTTTCTAAATTTAAAGACTCTAAAGTTTTACTTCATAAAGATTCTTTGAGTTCCACAGAGCAAGAAAAAATTTTCCAAACAGCTAAAAGAATAGAAAAAATAGAAAAAAAGTTAGATATTTTTAAAAAAGAAGGAAAAGATACGCAAAAAAGCCTTTTGGAGCTTGAAAAATTTAATGGATTATCTTTTTTGCCCCAAGACACAGACCAAGCTTTTTTCTTTGTTGCTGGTGTGGCCAAGCCCCGCAAAGATGCGCTTCTTAAACTTTTAAAAGATAGTGGTTTTTGGGAAAAGCCCTTGGTCTCCCTACCTGGCAAAGAAGTGTATTTGGTAGCTGGGCTAAAGCAAGATAAAGACAAGGCAGTAAACATTATAAAAAACCAAAAAGCTGAAATTTTTTCTTATAATTTTAAGCAAGGCCCTGTTCAAGAAAGAGCTGACCTGCAAAACCAAGCAGAAGAAAATATTAAAACAACAGGAGCGCTTAAACAAGAACTTTCTTTAATGGCTAAAGAAATGGAAAAGTTTAAGCTTTACAGGGATATTTTAGAAATTGAGAAAATAAACTGGGAAATAAAAAATAAAACATTATTTGAAGGAATTTTAGATTATGTTATTTTTTGGGGATATGAAAAAGAAACAAAAAAATTAAAAGAACAAATTTCTTTAATAGTTAAAGAGGCTAGATTAATAGAAATTGCCCCAGCAAAAGGAGAAGAGCCAAGAGTTGTTTTGGAAAACCATAGCTTAATTAGGCCATTTCAATATGTAACGGAAATTTTTGGTATGCCCAAACCCGGCGAGGTTGACCCCACCCCATATCTAGCTTTTTTCTTCATTCTATTTTTCGGAGTTTGTTTAACAGATGCAGGTTATGGGATTTTGCTGATTGCTTTTACTCTGCCTGCCTTGATATTTTTAAAGAAAAAGCTAGGCGACACCAAGCTCATAAAGCTAATGTTTTATGGAGGAATTTCTACTTTAATAATGGGGATTTTATTTGGTAGTTATTTTGGCTCAACCACTCAAACTTTGCAAAAATTTCCATTTTGGTATAAATTAAAAATGATTGATCCAATAGAGGACACTATTTTATTTATGGGGTTGTCATTTGGCATTGGATATTTGCAGGTGGCTTTTGCTCAGGTAATTAAAATGATTACCGGGAGGAACAACAAAAATAAGGAAATGTTTGCTAATGGCTTGGCATGGTTGATTTTTTACGCAGCCTTGATTGTCTTTGTTTTAGCAAAGATTAAGATGGTGCAATTGCCCTATATTCCTACAGTGTTTTTAGCAAGTTCTCTTGGATTTTTAGTAATAGCTGAATCATTTGGCCAAAAGATATTTTTAAGGCCATTGGTTGGGGCTATTAAAATTTTGCAGGGAATTATTGGTACAATGTCGGACGTGTTATCATACTCTCGATTGGTAGCTTTGGGTTTGTCGACGGCTGTTATTGCTTTAATTGTTAATCAAATTGCTTTTTTATTGGGAGGGATGATACCTTATGTGGGGTGGGTTTTAACCGTTTTGGTTTTGATTGGCGGGCATATATTTAATTTAGGGATTAATGCTTTGGGGTCTTTTATTCATTCAGGAAGGTTGCAATTTGTGGAATTTTTTCCTAAATTTCTAGAGGGAGGGGGAAAGAGATTCAATCCAATTAAACCAGAATTAAAATATAGTCGAATAGAATAAAAAATAATAATTTTCAAATTTCAAATTTCAAATTTTCAAGTTAACTTTGAATTTTGCATTTTGAATTTTGAATTAAAAAAATATGATCGGTTTATTTTTTGCGATAGCGGGAGCGGCCATGTGCGTTGCTTTGGCGGGAATCGGTTCAATTATCGGCGTGGGCAAAGCTGGCCAAGCCGGGTCTGGTGTGGTTTCTGAAGAGCCAGAAAAATTTGGAAAGGTCTTATTACTGCAAGCATTGCCTTCTACCCAGGGTATTTATGGATTTATCGGCACTTTTTGGGTTATTATTAAACTTGGGCTTTTAAGCGGTAAGGCGCCTGATATCACATGGCAAGCTGGATTAATGATTTTTGCGGCTTGTTTGCCAGTAGCTATTAATGGATTGGTTTCGGCTATTTATCAGTCTAAGGTTTCGGTTTCTGGAATGAATATTTTAGTTAAGCAGCCTCAAGATGCTGGTAAGGGCGTAATTATGGCTGCTATGGTTGAAACATACGCCGTGCTTGGCCTTTTAGCTACTATTTTGTTGATTCAAGGCATTAAGATTTAATATGGTTGATAATATTTTAAAGGCAATAGACGAGAAAGCAGAAGAACAAATTGTGGAAATTCTCCAAAAAAAAGAGATTGCTCTTTTAGCTATGCAAGAAGACAACAATATAGCGATTCAGACAAAGCAAAAAGAGCAAAAAGATTTAGGCATTAGAAAGGTTGCCAAAGAGATTGAGGACTTTGAAAAAACATTACAAATGAGCTTGAATTTTAGCCTGCAGGGAGAAAAAAATAATCTTATTAAGGAAGTATATAATAAAGCTCAAGAAAAGGTTTCTCTTTTTGGCGAAGTTGAATTAAAGAAATTAATCAAGCACTGGATGTCTTATTTGCCCGAAGCTAAAAAAGGTCATATTACGGCTGGGGAAAGAACAGCTAAAATTTTGAAAGATTTTGTGGATAGCGAGATGAAATTGGACGGCTCTTTGGAAGAGGAAGGATTTATTTTTGTCTCAAATGATGTTGAGATAGATTGTAGGATTTCCCAAGCTTTTTCCCAGCTACAAGAAACAGTTAACCCTGAACTAATTAAAATGCTTTTTTCGTAAATTATGTATGAATTTGCCACTGGCGTTATAGATGTTTGGGAAAAAGGCTTGTTAAATAGCCTTGACCAAGAAAGAATGCTCAAAGCTCCAGACAGGGCTAGCGCTTTTATGGTTTTATTTGACACTAATCTTGGCGAGATTATTGCTGGAAATTTGCAGAAAAACATTGAAGATATTTTTTCAGAGGACTTAATGGCTTTGAAAAAAAAGTTAGCTTATGCTTTGGGCGACGATAAAGAATTGTTAATAAGCTTTTTGTTTTTAAGGTTTAATGCTTTTAATTTAAAAAGCGTTTTGAAAAAAAAGTTTTTCAAAGAGCAGGCAAAAGATTTTAAGCTATTTGAATTTGCCAGTAACTTAGCCAATGTTTATGTTAAAGAGCTTGTTTGTGAAGCAGATAAAATTTTAAATGCTAGTAAAGAAAGCTATCAAGAAATTAGCTCAAAAACAATTGAAATAGCCGTGGACAAAGCTTATTTTAAAGTAAAGCTATCAATGGCTAAAAAAGAAAAAGCTTTAATGTTAATAACCCGCTTGGAAATAGACATCGCTAACTTGAGAAGCTTTTTAGCTAAAAACAGCCAAATGTTTTTGCCGGGAGGTAATTTAACTGTTTCGCAAATTGAAAAGTTGGCTCATGGAAAAGAGGAGGAATCAAGCAAAAATTTAAAAAGATTTTTAGAAACTTTAGAGCTTGCTTTTTTGCTTGAAAGTAACCAAGAAAATACAGGCGATATTTTGATTGAACGAAAACTTGAAGCATACTTTGCGCAAAGAATTTTTCGTAGAGAAAAAGAAAAGGGAAGTGGCATTGAAAAGGTTTTAGCTTTTTTCCAAAAGAAAATAAACAGTCACGCAAACATAAGATTGATATTGTTTGCTAAGGAAAATGGTTTAAGTGTGGAAGAGATTGAAAAGGCGCTGTTGCCTATTAATTAAAATGCAAATAGGAATTTTAGGAGACAATAAATCAGTGTTAGCTTTTGGCGCTTTGGGCGTTGAAACTTTTGGTGTTTCCAATAAAGAGGATTTGGCTTTACAAATAAAGGTCATTAAAGAAAAAGAGCTAGCTATTTTGCTAATTGACGAAGACATAGCTAGTAAATTTGACGAGGAAATAAAAAGCCTTTTTCAAGAAACTTTACCAGCTTGTTTGGTTATCCCTGGTATTAATAAAGGGTCAGGGAAAGCTAAAGAAGGATTAAAAAAGATTTTGGAAAGAGCTTTAGGAAGTGAAAATTTCATAAATTAATTCGGTTCCGCCCCACCCCTCCGCTTGCGGGCGGAGGAGTGGGGCGGAAGACAAAAAACATATGACAGAGGCAAAAATAGGAAAAATTATAAAAGTAGCTGGTCCCTTAGTGGTGGCCAATGGTCTTTCCGGGGCTCAAATGTATGAAGTGGTAAAAGTGGGCAATGAAAAAATTATTGGAGAAGTAATTAGAATAAAAGATAACGATGTTTATATTCAGGTTTATGAAGAAACATCAGGCATAGGTCCCGGAGAACCAGTTTACCTAACGGGTAATCCTTTAACCGTTGAGTTGGGCCCTGGGTTGGTTTCTAATATTTATGACGGAATTCAAAGACCGTTAAAAGATTTAGCTGCAAAATCAGGTGAATTCATAGCCCGAGGAATTGAATGCTTGGCTTTGGATGGAGATAAAAAATGGAGCTTTATTCCCTTAAAAAAACAGGGAGATGAAATTGAGGTGGGGGATATTTTGGGCGAGGTAAAAGAAACCGAGCTTTTAAATCACAAAGTTATGGCTCCTCCCTTTTTTAAAAAAGGCACAATAGTTTCCGTAGCCCTAAAAGGGGACTACACAGTTAGCGAAGTTATTGCTGAAATAAAAGATGAAAATGGCAAGAAATTAGAAGTAAGCTTATCTCATAAGTGGCCTATTAGAAATGCCAGACCAATTAGCCAAAAGCTTACCCCAGCCTTGGGCTTGGTAACTGGGCAAAGAGTTATTGATATGTTTTTCCCAATTGCTAAAGGCGGAGCTGGTTGCGTGCCAGGGCCGTTTGGCAGCGGCAAAACGGTTGTTCAGCACCAATTAGCAAAATGGTCAGACGCGGATGTGATTATTTTTGTGGGCTGTGGAGAGCGAGGCAATGAAATGACAGATTTACTTATGGAATTCCCAGAGCTAAACGACCCAAAAACAGGCCGACCCCTAATGGAAAGAACTGTTTTGGTGGCCAATACTTCAAATATGCCAGTGGCAGCCAGAGAGGCCTCGGTATATACTGGCATAACCATAGCTGAATATTTTAGAGATATGGGATATTCGGTGGTTTTGTTGGCCGACTCTACCTCAAGGTGGGCGGAAGCATTGCGAGAAATTTCAGGTCGCTTGGAAGAAATGCCAGGAGACGAAGGCTATCCAGCCTACTTGGGTTCGCGAACGGCTGCGTTTTATGAAAGAGCTGGTTTTGTGCAATGTTTGGGCCAAGATAAAAGACAAGGTTTTTTAACAGTAGTAGGAGCTGTTTCTCCCCCGGGCGGGGACTTGTCGGAACCAGTTACACAAAACACTTTACGAGTTACTAAGGTTTTTTGGGCGCTTGATGCTGCCTTAGCTTATAAAAGGCATTTTCCAGCCATTAACTGGCTTAATAGTTATTCTCTGTATGAAGATAATTTAAAAGAGTTTTTTGATAAGCAGGGTGGACCAAACTTTACGGAGTTTAGAAAAAAAGCTATGGCTATCTTGCAAAAAGAAGCCGAGCTTCAGGAAATAGTGAGATTGGTTGGCATTGAAGCTTTATCGCAAAGAGATCAGTTTTTACTTGAAATTGCTAGAATTATTCGAGAAGATTTCTTACATCAAAATGCTTTTACAGATGTTGATTCTTTTACTTCGTTGAAAAAGCAATATTTAATGATAAAAACTATTGTTGATATTTTTACTAAAGGAGAACAAGCAATTAATAATGGCAAGCTAGCCAAAGATATTTTAACTCTTAGCTTAAAAGAAAAGGTCTCAAAAATGAAGCTTATAAAAGAACAAGAAATAGAACAATTTGTTTTACTTAATAAAGAAATAGAACAAATTTAAATATATGTTAAAAACTTACAAAACAATTTCAGAAGCAGCCGGGCCTTTGCTGGTAGTTGATGGGGTGGAGAATATTAAGTATGAAGAAATGGTGGAAATTGAAATGCAGGACGGGCAAATAAGAAGAGGTCGAGTTTTAGAAGTCACCGAGCACAGAGCTATTGTGCAGGTTTTTGAAGATATTAGAGGGCTTAATTTAAAAGGTTCAAAAGCTAAATTTTTAGCTAAAACTATGAAGCTTGGGGTTTCTAGTGATATGGTTGGTAGAATTTTTGACGGTGCTGGTAAGCCAAAAGATGGAGGCCCGGAAATTGTGCCTGAAAAATATTTAGACATAAATGGCTCTCCAATCAATCCTTATTCTCGGGAATATCCAAATGATTTTATTCAAACAGGCATCTCCACCATTGATGGCTTGAACACTTTGGTAAGGGGTCAGAAGTTACCTATATTTTCTGCAGCCGGGCTACCTCATGCTATGGTGGCTTCACAAATTGCTAGACAAGCTAAAGTTTTAACAAAAAATGCCTGCCCCGTAGTGTCGCCCCAAGCGACTACTACTGGGGAGAAAGGCGAGGTGGAAAAATTTTCTGTGGTATTTGGCGCTATGGGAATTACTTTTGAAGAAGCTCAATTTTTTATTGATGAGTTTAAAAAAACCGGAGCCTTGGAAAAAGCTGTGGTTTTCATTAATTTAGCCAGTGACCCAGTGGTTGAAAGAATCACTTTACCTAGAATTGCTTTAACAGCAGCCGAATTTTTGGCTTTTGAAAAAGATATGCAGGTTTTGGTTGTTTTAACTGATATGACCAATTACTGCGAAGCTTTAAGAGAAGTGTCAGCCGCTAGAAAAGAAGTGCCAGGACGAAGGGGATACCCAGGTTACTTGTATACTGATTTGGCCACTATCTACGAGAGGGCGGGCAGAATAAAAGGCAAAAATGGTTCTATTACTCAAATTCCTATTTTAACAATGCCCGAAGATGATATAACTCATCCAATTCCCGACCTTTCTGGCTATATCACGGAAGGCCAGATCTTGCTTTCTCGGGATTTGCACAAAAAAGGTATTTATCCACCTATTGATGTTTTACCATCTTTATCTCGCTTAAAAGATAAGGGTATTGGCGATAAAAAAACCAGAGAAGATCATTCTGGCGTTTTAAATCAGTTGTTTGCTTTTTATGCTCGGGGTAGGGAAGTAAGAGAATTGGCTTTGATTTTGGGGGAGTCGGCCTTAACAGATGTTGATAAAAGATACTTAAAATTTGCTGATGAATTTGAGAATAGATTTGTTAATCAAAGCTATGAAGAGGATAGAACAATTCAAGAGACTTTAGATTTAGGTTGGGAATTGATTGGCATTTTGCCAAAAGAAGAAATGAAACGTCTCAAAGCCGAGCATATTGATAAGTATCTAAAAAGCTAACATGGAAAACATTAAAGCTACAAGAATGGAGCTTTTAAGGTTAAAGCGCCAAGCAAAAACTGCCCAAAGAGGCTATAAGCTTTTAAAAGAGAAAAGGGATGGTTTAATGAAAAAGTTTATGGAAATCATTCGAGAAACCAAAGCCCAAAGAAATCTTTTAGAAGAAAGTCTTGCTTTAGCTTCAAAACAGTTTGTTTTATCAACTTCCAATATGCTCTCTGGGGAAGTGGAGGAAATTTTTTCTTTGCCAACTTCAAAAATAAGAATAGATGTTCAAACACAAAATGTAATGAGTGTTTGGATACCAAAATTTCAATATACTATTGAGGGCGATATAAAATGCTTTTCTGATTTTTCATCTCCTTTGGGTATGGCTCAAAGTTTGGATAGTTTTTGGGGCGCTTTGGAGTTAATAATAAAATTGGCTGGCAACGAGCATTCTTCAAGGCTTTTATCTTTTGAAATTGAAAAAACTAGAAGAAGGGTTAATGCTTTAGAGTATGTGATTATCCCGGAGATTAAACGTAAGGTAAAATTTATCACCTCAAAACTAGACGAACAAGAAAGAAGCGAAAAGATAATTAGAATGAAAATAAAAGAAATGATTGCCTAAGCACAAAGCGAAACACCCCCGTTTTTTAGGGGTTGTTTTTATTTATCCACAGGGCAATGTTGACAAGTATTTTTGCTGTGGTATATTTATACCACAAAGGTCGTATTTTTTATGTAGAGTATAAAAATAAAATGATTAAAAATTTTCAAAAATTTGGAGAAAAACTAAAGAATATAAGGGCCAAAAAAGAAATGAGTTTGAGAGAAATTTGTAAGGCAGTTAATTATGATCCAAGTAATTGGAGTAAGATCGAGAGAGGGCAATTGGCTCCACCCTCAGATGAAAAGGTATTAGATAAATGGGCTACTGCATTGGGAATCCCCAAGAAATCAAAAGAATTTCAAGAATTTATTTATCAAGCAAAGATTGCTCAAGGTATTATACCGCAAGATATTATGACTAGAGAGAACTTAGTTAATTGTTTGCCTGCTATTTTCAGAACCCTGCGCAACGAAAAACCAACAAAAGAAGAAATTGACAAGCTTATAGAAATTCTAAAGGCTAGTTAGGTTAAAACTTAGATGAATTATCAAAAAATAAAAATTCCTTTTTTAGATAACCAAAAAATCAAGCAAAAGGCTGATGATTTCAGGGAAAGATTTTGGGGAAAAGCTATACCGGTTGATATAGAAAAGATTATAGAATTTAGGCAAAAAATAACTATTATTCCTTTACCTAATTTGCAAGAAGTTTGCAATACCGACGCTTTTATCTCCTCTGATTGGTTGAAAGTTTTTATTGATCAGGCCGAATATATGGATGAAAGAAAAATAAAACGGCTTAGATTTTCTTTGGCCCATGAAATAGGCCATATGGTTCTTCATAAAGATATTTATGAAAGCTTTGATATCAAAAATTTCAATGACTTTTATCGGTTTATTGATGAAATTCCGAACGAACAATACGGATATTTGGAAACGCAAGCCAATAAGCTTGCTAACCAGTTGCTTATACCGAGAGAATTTTTGAGCAATGAGTACAATAAAATTTTTAAAAAATATTCTCGTTTGCTATCTATTCAAAGTTCTAATACAAAGCTTTTAAATTCATATATAGCCAATCCGCTGTCTAAAATATTTTTAGTTTCAGCCGATGCCATTGAGATCGCTCTTAGCGATATAAATATTACTGAAAAAGATAAATAAAATGGAAAAAGAGCAAAACAAACAGAGTCCGTTGGCAGATAGAATGAGGCCAAGAAATTTGGAGGAGTTTTTGGGCCAAGACGATATTTTGGGGCAGGGTAGAATACTAAGAGAATCAATTAGCCAGGACAAAATCCCATCTATAATCTTTTGGGGCCCACCAGGCAGTGGCAAAACCACTTTGGCGAGCATTATTGCCAATCAAACCAAAGCAGATTTTGTTAAATTTAGCGCGGTCACGAGCGGGTTAAAAGACTTGCGGGAAGTTATTAAAAGAGCCCAGGGAGATGAATGGCAGGGTAAAAAAACCATATTATTTATTGATGAAATCCATCGCTGGAATAAAGCCCAGCAAGACGCTTTATTGCCTCATGTGGAAAAAGGGCTGGTTACTTTAATTGGCGCTACCACGGAAAACCCAAGCTTTGAAGTGCGTTCGGCCTTGTTATCAAGATGTCGAGTTTTTGTTTTAAAACAATTAACGGAAAGCCAGATTGAAAGCATTTTAGAAAAAGCCGTGGCTGATAAAGAAAGGGGATTGGGAAACTTAAAATTAAAAATAGAGGACAATGTTTTAAAAAAAATAAGCCAAATGGCCAATGGCGACGCTCGTGTGGCTTTGAATGTTTTGGAGTATGCGGCTAGTTTATCAAATAATATTTCTTTGGATATTATTAAAGAAGCTTTTCAGAAATCATATTTGCTTTATGATAAAAATGGCGAGGAGCATTATAATATAATTTCTGCTTTGCACAAATCAATGCGAGGAGGGGATGCTAATGCGGCTTTGTATTGGCTAATGCGAATGTTGGAGGCCGGGGAGGATCCTTTGTATGTGGCACGAAGAATTGTGCGCTTTGCCAGTGAGGATATTGGCTTGGCTAACTCGCGTGCTTTAGAGCAGGCCGTGGCCGCTTATAATGCCTGCCATTTTATTGGTATGCCAGAATGCAATGTGATATTAGCTCAAGCTGTTGTTTATATGGCAAAGTGCAAAAAATCCAATGAGCTTTATATGGCTTGCCAAAAAGCCAGAAAAGATATTGAACAATACGGCAACTTGCCTGTGCCATTGCATATTAGAAACGCCCCAACTAAATTGATGAAAGACATGGGCTACGGGCAAGACTACAAATACAGCCCTGACTTTGACTACCAAGAAACCCAAGAATACCTCCCCGCCCAACTAAAAAACAAAAAATATTTAAACTAGCAATAGAAACATGATTTGGACAAGAAAATTTTTAACAAAAATAAGTGCGTGGTTTAATAAAAAACCGCTTACGCCCCTAGATGAAACTTTGCGATTTCCTATCACTTCGAATGAATTTTTTAGTTTAATAAAAGAGGAATACGGGATTTCTTTTAAAAATCCATTAATTATTTACAATGGCTATTTTTATTTTCGAAGTTATAAAGATTATTTTTTTCAATTGCTTATTCAACCAAGAACTTGTTTGATTTGCTGGCGGTTACTTAGAGAAATAAAAAAAGCAAAAATTTGTTGGGAGCAAAATGTAGAAATATTTCTAAATGAGTTTGATCAGCTAAAACATAAAGACTTGTCAGCCTTAAGCAACTCTGAACTTTTTAAACATATTCAAGAAACCATTAAATTTGATGCTTGTTGGATGTTTAAATTAGGCTTTGGGTTGCCTATTATTTACCACTATCTTTTAGAAACCATACTTAACTTTCTTTATCGTTTATTAGTTAAGGACAAGAACACGCAAAATTACCACGAGCTTCTTGCTGGTTATCCCAATAAAAGAGAAGAAGCGGATTTGGCTTTTTGGGAAGTGGTTAAGGGCGATTTAACTTTAGATGATTATTTAGAGAAATACGGTTTGCGAGCAACTGACGCTAGTTTAATAGTTCCTACTATTGGTGAAAATAGAGAAGATATGCAGATGAGAGTTGATGCTTTTCGAAACATTTCTCTTTTAGATTTTGAGGAGATAAGAGAAAAACTTTTGAAGACAAGAAATCTTAGAGAGGAATATGTATCAAAAAATTTTCGTTTTTGGGTTCCTTTTGGAAAAAAAATATTTAATAATATATTGAGGACAACCAGAGAGTATGCTCCGATTAGGGAAACAAGAAGATTTTATTATACAAAAGGTTCTTATTTAATAAGGAAAGCTGTTCTTTTGCTAGGGGAAAGATTTAAATTTTTGGAAAAATCTGATGACATTTTTTTCCTAACAAAAGACGAAATAGAAAGGGAAGTTCTTCAGCCAGGAACAATTGATAAAGAAAAGATTAAAGGCGAAATTATTAAAAGAAGAAAACAATGGCAAGAAAGGAGCGAGCACACCCCGCTAGAACAAATAAAATTATGAACACATTAAAAGGTATCTCAATTGGCTCGGGCAAAATAACTGGAGAGGTTAAGCTTATTCTCTCAAAAAAAGATTTTATTAAATTTAAGCCAAATATGATTTTGGTTACAGAAGATACTGATCCAGACTGGACCCCTTTAATCATTATCGCTAAAGGGGTTGTTACTGATTTAGGCGGTCGTTTGTGCCACGCTGCTATTATAGCGAGAGAATTTGGAAAGATAGCTATAATCGGGACTGAAAAAGCCACTAAGATACTGAAAAACGGCGATTTAGTTGAAATTGACGCTGATAATGGAACGGTGATGGTTTTAAGTAGGTGATGTTCTAATAAATTAAGAGGTTTTTGTGATAAAATTTGAAAATATGGATAAAATAATAGTTTTAGATTTTGGCGGGCAGTATTGCCACCTTATATCAAGGAGAATTAGGGATCTGGGCGTTTATTCAGAGGTTTTGCCTTGCGACACTAGCAAAGAAAAACTATTAAAAATTAGCGGTCTAAAGGGATTAATTTTTTCTGGCGGAGCGGCTTCTGTTTACGATGCCGCCTCTCCAAAGTGTGGCAAAGAAACGCTTGAATTGGCCATTCCGATTTTAGGTATCTGTTATGGCCATCAATTAATTGCTTTTTTAAAACAAGGGGAGGTGGTTTCTGGCGAGCATGGCGAATACGGCTTAACTGAATTAAATATTATCAAAGAAACTGTTTTGCTAGAAGGTTTGCAAAATATAGAACAGGTCTGGATGAATCATAGAGATATTGTAAAGAATTTACCGCTTGTTTTTTCTATTACTGGCTCAACTCAGAATTCCCCTGTGGCTGTTTTTGAGAATAGAACTGAAAATCTTTACGGGGTTCAGTTTCACCCAGAAGTTAGCCACACAGAACGAGGAAATAAAATTTTTGAAAATTTTATTTTTAATATATGTATGGCGAAAAAAAGTTGGGGCGTAGAAAATATTCTAGAGAATATTATTCAGGAAGCAAAAGAAAAAATAGGAGGCAAAAGAGCTATTCTTGGCTTGTCGGGAGGAGTTGATTCCTCAACTGTTGCTATTTTAATGGAAAAAGCAATTGGCAAAAATTTAATTGCTGTTTATGTGGATACTGGTTTGATGAGATACAGAGAAACCGAATTTATTGAGCAAACATTTTCAAAATTTAATTTAGACCTAAGGGTTGTGAGAGCTGGAAAAAGGTTTTTTGAAGCATTAAAAAATGTGGATGACCCAGAAACCAAAAGAAAAATTATTGGCAAGTTATTTATTGATATATTTGAAGAGATCGCCAAAACAGAGAGGGCTGAGGTTTTAATTCAAGGCACAATTTATTCCGACAGAATAGAGAGTGGTATTACCCAACACTCTTCAAAGATAAAATCGCATCATAATGTCGGTGGGCTTCCAGAAAAAATGAATCTGCAGGTTTATGAGCCTCTTCGCAATTTATATAAAGATGAAGTCAGGAAAATCGCTAAAGAGTTAAACTTACCACATGAAATAATCCGCCGCCAAGTTTTCCCGGGACCTGGCTTGGCAATAAGAATGCTGGGAGAAGTAACGCCAGAAAAAACAGAGATTGTAAGAAAGGCCAGTTATATTGTTGAAGAAGAGCTTAAAAAAGCAGGGCTTTACGATAAAGCTTGGATGGCTTTCGCGGTTCTATTGCCCATAAAAAGCGTGGGTATTCAGGGGGACGAAAGAAGCTACAAATATCCCATAGTGGTAAGGATAGTTGAATCCAAAGACGCAATGACTGCTAATTTTGCGAAAATTCCCTATGAAGTATTGGAAGCCATTTCCACTAAAATTACCAATGAAGTTAAAGAAGTGAACAGGGTAGTTTATGATATTTCCAACAAGCCCCCAGCCACAATGGAATGGGAATAGAACTTGCTGTCAGACAAACAAAAGTCAAATATTATTATCTATAAATAAAAATATGCCAACAAAAAATTTTGGCGCGGGAATACATATTGCAATTAAGAGGGGTGGCAACTTTTTAATTTTGAAAAAGAGCGTCAGCGACAAAGACGATGCTGGCCACTGGGATTTGCCTGGTGGCGGTATTGAATTTGGCGAGCAACCCCTTGAGACCGCAATAAGGGAAGCTAAAGAAGAGGCGGGTATAAAAGTTGAGATAACTAAGATTTTAACTACTTGGGCTATGCCTTATGGCAGGAAGTGGTCAATAGAGGTTTTGCTTGAAGGAAAATATCTAAGCGGCAATATTAAACTAAGCCCTGAGCACTCCGAGTATAAATGGGTAAACAAACAAGAATTAAAAGCTATCAGGCCGAAAGGCCTTTTTGTGCGAGTGCTGTTAAATCATGTATACAAGAACTTGCCCGATCAATTAGAAAATATTTAAAGTAGCGGAGGTCGAACTACCGCTAAAATTTATGCCAGAAAGAAAAAGTATTTTTTTAAATGATGAAATTTATCATATAACAGCAAGAAGAATCGGAGAAGATTTGCTGTTTAAAGATGTAAAAGATTATTATAGAGGAATTTTTTCTATTTTTGAGCTTAATAACTTAAATTATGTTGAAATTAGGAAACGAAGAGCTGAAAGAGCTCAATGGAAAAAGAAAAGTAGCGGTAGTCCGACCTCCGCTACTTTAGAGCCAGACAAAAGAGATAAGTTGGTAGAAATTCTTGCATTCTCTTTTATGCCAAACCATATCCATCTTTTATTAAAACAAATAAAAGACGACGGCATTAGTAAATTTATGCAAAAATGTTGTGGAGGGTACGCTAGATATTTTAAAGAAAAATATAAAGAACTAAACAAGGGTTATTTTTTTCAGAATAGATTTCATGCTACACACATAGAGGATGATAACCAATTAAAAACCGCGTTTGTTTATGTTCACACAAATCCAATTGCTTTAATTGAGCCAGGGTGGAAGGAAAATGGCATTATAAACCCCGAAAAGGCAATAGATTTTTTAGAAAATTATAAATGGTCTAGCTATCAAGACTATATTGGCAAAGAAAATTTTTCTTCGGTTACTCAAAGAGAGTTTTTATCGGAAGCAATGGAGGGGGTAAAAGGATGTCGAGGCTCTGTGGAAGATTGGATAAAATATAAACAAATAATAAAAAAGTAGCGGTAGTCCGACCTCCGCTATTTGATTTTTTAGAAAAGTCAAGTCTCTAAGGGTTGACCTGTTTGAAGGGCTAAACTATATTAAAGCCAGAATTATTTATTTTATAGATTTTTTTAGGGGAGGGCGCAAGATGATTCCGATGTGGGTTCTTCATTGGTCTTTGTATACTACTGTTGCTGTCATGGCTTGTGGGATTACAAGGGGTTTCGTGTGGCCTTTAATAAAAAGAGTTATTAAAGGCAAATAAATATATTTATGCCAAACAGGTAAAGTTTTTACTTTATTTGGCATAACTCTTTAGGGATTTTTTATAGCTTCGGCTGTTTTTTTGTTTGTAGGTGCTATATAATTGCTTAATATGGCGGTTGATTTGGAGAAATTAAATAATGAGCAAAGGCAGGCGGTTGGTTATCAGGATGGCCCGCTTTTGATTGTGGCGGGAGCTGGCACTGGCAAAACCAGAGTAATAACCGACCGCATTGCCTATTTAATAGAGCAAGGCTTAGCCAAACCAGAGGAAATTTTGGCTTTAACTTTCACGGAAAAGGCGGCTCTGGAAATGGAAGAGCGAGTAGATAGGGAAATGGACTTTGGCTACTCTGATATTTGGGTATCTACTTTTCATAGTTTTGCGGAGAGAGTTTTAAGGGAAAATGGCCTTGATATTGGCTTGCCAGATTTTAAATTACTTGACCAAACAGGCGCTTGGCTTTTAATGCGCCAAAACTTAGAGAATTTAAATTTAAAATATTATAAACCCCTTGGCAATCCAAATAGGTTTATCAAAGCTTTACTTGACCATTTTTCCAAATGCAAAGACCAAATGATTTATCCAAAAGAATACTTGGAATATAGCGAAAACAATTTGGAATTAGAAGACGAAGAAAGAATTAAAGAAGTTGCCAATGCCTATCACAGCTACCAGCAGTTGCTTTTAGAAAATAATTTTTTAGATTTTGGCGATTTAATAAATTATTGCTTGCAATTATTTCAAAAACGGCCTTTAATTTTGCAAAAATACAGGGAAAAATTTAAATATATTTTGCTTGATGAGTTCCAAGACACAAACAAAGCCCAGTATGAGCTTATTAAGATATTGACAAATGACCAGAAGAATGTTCTTGTTTGTTTCGACGATGACCAGGCAATTTACCACTGGAGGGGCGCCTCTATAAATAACATTAAACAGTTCAAAGAAGACTTTCCTGGCACTAAAGAAATTTGTTTGGTGAAAAATTATCGGTCGGGCCAGGAGATTTTGGATTTATCATATAAATTTATTCAAGCTAATAACCCCAATAGGCTTGAGTTTATTTCTAAAATAGACAAAAAACTTCAAGCGCAAACTAAGCAAGAAAGCTTTGTTAAGTATTTGCACTATAAATCTCTAAATGAAGAAGCTAAAGAAGTAGCTAATATTATTGTTTCAATTTTAGAAAAAGAAAAAGATACGCGCTTGAGTGATTTTGCCATTTTAGTGCGAGCCAATGATTCAGCTGTGCCTTTTGCTGGCGCTTTGGACAAAGCGGGGCTAGTGTATCAATTTTTGGCCTCAAGAGGGCTTTTCCAAAAGCCAGTTATTTTAGATGTTATTTCTTATTTAAAGCTTTTAGATAATTACCACGAAAGCTTGGCTTTATACCGGGTTTTATCTTTACCATTTTTAAATATAGACACCAAAGATATAATGCTCATTACCCAAGAAAGCCACAAGCACAGCCAATCTGTTTTTGAAACCTTATCTCGAATTTCAATGGTTAAGAGCATAACTCATCCAACTTTAAATAAAATAACTTTTTTACTTTCTTTGATATCTCGCCATACGGAAATGGCTAAAACCAAATCAATTAGTGAAATTTTTGTCGCTTTTTTAAATGATTCTGGTTTTTTAAAGTATTTGGTAGAAAAAGACAAACTTTGGGAGATTGATTTTTTAAGTCAGTTTTACAAAAAAATACAGGGGTTTAAAGATTCGTCAATCGACCCGTCATTAAAAAATTTTTTAGCCCAGCTAACCTTGGAAATTGAAAGCGGGGAGCAGGGCAAAATGGAGTTTGATATAGACCAGGGCCCGGACACAATAAAAATAATGACAGTTCATTCAGCCAAGGGCTTGGAGTTTAAATATGTTTTTGTGGTTAGCTTAGTGGATAAGCGTTTTCCCTCTATTGAAAGAAAAGAAGCTATTGAAATTCCCGAAGCCCTAGTTAAAGAACAAGCTGGGCAAGGGGATATTCATTTGCAAGAAGAACGGCGGCTTTTTTATGTGGCTATGACCCGAGCCAAGCAAGGCCTATTTTTAACTTCTGCCTCAAGCTATGGAGGTAAAACCAGTAAAAAACCATCTATTTTTTTGCTGGAATTAGGACTTGCCACGCCGAAGCCCCACGCGAAGGCGGGTTCAGAGCAAGCCTTAGACGAAGTTTCCAAAGAGCCTCCAGAATTAAATATTGAAAAATGGCCAATACCTGACCATTTTTCCTACACGCAAATAGCTGCTTTTAACAAATGCCCTTATCAATATAAGCTAGCCCACATCTTAAAAATACCGATAAAGGGCAAGGCCAGTTTTTCGTTTGGCAAAACCTTGCACAATACTTTAGACGATTTTTTGCGAAAATATTTTCAATCAGCAAACAAAGCCCAAGAATCCCTCTTCGGCTTCACCTCTAGCAGTGTACGAGGTCAGACCTCGTACAGCTTTGAGGATTTGATAGAGATTTATGAAAAAAACTGGCTAGGGGAGTGGTATGAAAGCAAATCGCAAAAAGCTGATTATAAAAAGCTTGGCAGAGAAATTTTAAAAAACTTTTATGAAGATTTTATAAAAAATCCGCCTAAGGTTTTAAAAATTAATAATGAGTTGGCCTTAGAAAAAACTTTTCACTTAAAAACTGGGGAGCATACTTTAATTGGCAAGATTGACCGTATTGATGAGGTGGTAGGCGGGGTTTGCTTAATTGATTATAAGACCGGCAAGAAAAAAGATAAATTAGAGAAAGACGACAAAATCCAGCTTTTGCTTTATCAAATAGCGACCGAAGAATATTTAAAATTAAATCCAGTTGAGCTTGCTTATTATTATTTAGAAAGCGGGGAAAAAATAACATTTTTAGGTACAGAGCAGGAAAAGCAAAAATTAAGAGATGAGATTGTCCAAACAATTAAAAAAATTTATTCTAGCAATTTTAAAGCCACCCCAGGCTTTCATTGCCAATTCTGCGACTTTCGCGACATCTGCCAATTCACCACGGGCGACGAAAATTAGCAAAAACTCCTTGACATTTTTTTACTATTTGCTAATTTATAAATAAGTTCTTTAATTTATAACCCTTGGGCGGAATACTTTTACAGAAAATGCCTTTTCTCTGCAAAAGTATTCTGCCCAAATCTTAGGCTCGAAAAAGGATAGCCGCCCGCAAAGGGTATTCTATGGCAATCCTTTCTCCTCCTCGCCTAACTGTTTATGAGAGCCTGAGTTTAAATAAGGTTTGGGCAGACCAATAAAACCCGCTAACAAACACGTAAACGCAGATGACGCTGAAACCAATAGGCAAAGCGTTAGAGTGGTTAGCGGGTTTTCTTTTACAAAAAAATTGCCAAATTAAGCCAAAAAAGCTAAATTTAAGTAATGAAAATAATCGAAATAAAAGCTAAGGAAATTTTTGCTAAAACCAAACTTGGGGCGGATTATGTAATTAACCCGTATGTTGGTTGTGGCCATAATTGCTTGTATTGTTATGCTAAATTTATCGCTAAGTGGCGACCAACAGATTACGGAAAATGGGGAAGCTGGGTAGAGGCAAAAGTAAACGGGCCAGAATTAGTCAAGGATAGAAAAGTTAAGGGCTCGGTGTTTATGAGCTCAATATGCGACGCCTATCAGCCAATAGAAAAAGAATTAAAACTCACCCGAAAGATTTTAGAAAACTTAGATAAAAATACTAAATTATCTATACTAACTAAATCAGATTTGGTTTTGCGGGATATTGATATTTTTAAGCAATTTAAAAACATAGAAGTTGGCTTAACCATAAATAATTTTACTGGCAAAGCTAAAGAGTTATTTGAGCCAAATGCACCAGAAAACCAACAAAGAATTAGTGCTTTACAGAGGTTAAAAGAGCAGGGGATTAAAACGTATGCTTTTATTAGCCCGATTATCCCTGGGTTGATTAACTTGCAGGACATTGTTAATAAAACTAAAGATTTTGTTGATTATTATTGGTTTGAGTTTTTGAACTTACGAGGGGCTGGCAAAGAATTTAGTCAAGCTTTACAAAAAGAATTTCCAGAAAGCCATAAAATTGTAGCTGATAAAAAGCTCTATGAGGAATTCATCAGCGAAACAAAAAAAATAATAAATAATCTCGGTGTGAAAGTGCGAGAAATTGTGAAACATTAAAATATGATAAAAGCAATTATATTTGATTTTGATGGGGTGCTTTGCCATGACAGGTTTTATGAAGAAATGCTTGTACCCAAGCATCAAGAGCTTTATGACTGGTTGCAGGAAAATATTTTTAGCAACGAAGATTTATTTTGCCAGTGGATGAGAAATGAAGTTAATACTAGCGACATTAATAAAATAATTGCCAAAGGCACGGGATATAGAGAAAAATTTTTGAGTATTGTATTGTTAGAGAGCTTGCAAGCGATTCGGCTTGAGGAGAAAATGTTTGGTTTAGCGAAAAGCTTAAAAGAGGTTTATAATAAAAAAATAGCCTTAGTTACTGATAATATGGATGTTTTTTCTGAAGTGATTGCTAAGAAACATAAGCTAAGTGAAATATTTGATGTGGTAGTTAATTCAGCTGACCATGGCTGCTTGAAAGCCGAGCAAAATGGAAGACTTTTTGAGGAGGCTTTAAAAGTTTTGGACGAAGAAATAGGGGAATGCTTATTTATTGACAACTCCCCTAGAAACGTGGAAGCCTTTAAGCAAAAAGGCGGGCAAGGGTTTTTGTATAATAATAACTTCGAAGAACTTAATAATTTTTTAAAAATATACACATGATAAAAGCAATTATTTTTGACCTCAACGGGATTTTTATTCAAAGCCCGAAGTTAAGCGAAAGATTTGCTGAAAAGTTCGGCGTACCCATTGACGATTTTTTACCTGTTTTAAAAGAAATTATGGATTTGGCCAGGCAAAAATTAGTAAAAGATTCTTTTTACCTTTGGTATCCTTATTTAGAAAACTGGAATGTTTATCTGACCAAAGCGCAATTTTTTGATTTTTGGTTTGAAGCGGAAAAAGAAGTGCCCGAAATAGTAGAATTAGTAAGAAGTATTAAAGAAAAGGGCATTAAAATTTTTATTCTTTCTAACAATTTTCCAGAAAGGTCAGCATATTACAAACAGGCATTTCCATTTTTAGATGAAATTTTTGATAAGGTATATTATTCTTGGCAGACTGGATTTGTAAAGCCTAACCCAAAAGCTTACAAAAATGTTTTACAGGAAAATAAGCTGAAGGCAAAAGAGTGTCTTTACTTTGATGACTCTCAAAGCAATATAGAAACAGCCAATCGGCTTGGTATTAACTCATTTTTATACACTGGGCTTAATTCGCTTGAAGAAGCCTTAGAAAAATATGAAGAAATTAATATTTAATTATGTTCTTTCGTTGTTGCCCCCTGGGGTTCTTGCTTTATTTTTGGGGGTATTTTTTATGCTTAGCCAGCTTTCTTGCAGTAGCACAATTTTTTATACTGTTTGCGTGGTTGTTTTTGCGTTTATTGATTTTGGGCTTTTTTCGTTTGTTTGGTGGGTTTTGACAATAAAAAAGAAACGCGATATTAATTTTGGAATATTTTTCTCAATTCACTTGCCAATTTTTTTATTAGCCATAGCTTGTATTTACACAATACTTCCCTTGGTTGGCTGTGGATGGGCTGGAACATAAATTTGCAAAACAAATGGAATTTAAAATTAAAAAAGAAATATTCGAGGTTTTTCCAGATTTTATGGCTGGAGTTATTTTATTAAAAAATATTGACAATAGGGGAGAAGCGCCAGAAATTACCCAGCTTTTACGCGAGACAGAAAAAGAACAAACTAATAAGTTTTCGGAAATGGAAAATTTTAGCGAACATCCCCAACTTAATGCCTGGCGAATGGCTTATCGCAAATTTGGAGCAGACCCACACCAATACCGCTGCTCAGCAGAAGCTTTGGTGAGGCGCGTGTTAAAGGGTGACCGATTGCGCCATATAAATAAATTAGTCGATTTATATAACTACACTTCTCTTAAATATGTTTTACCAGTTGGGGGTGAAGACACAGATAGTATGGTGGGGGATTTGGTTTTGACTTTGGCAGATGGCACAGAGCCGTTCATCCGCTTGGGAGGGATAGAAAATGAACCGCCCCAAAAAGGCGAGGTGATTTACAAAGATGACAAGGGTGTAGCTTGTCGCAAATGGAATTGGCGAGAGGCTGAGCGCACCAAGCTTACTGAAGAAACAAAAAACGCCATAATTGTAGTGGAAGCATTAGCTCCAGCAACCTATAGAGATGTAGAAGTAACCACTAAAGACTTAGTTGGCTTAATCCAAAGATACTGTGGTGGCCAAGTCAATTTCTATATTTTAAGTAAAGAAAAAACAACTATTTAATTGTAAATTATTATGACAAAGATTTATCAACTTTATTTAAAACTTTTAAAAAAGCACGGCTCGCCCAAGGATTTTTGGCAGAAATGGTGCAAAGAAACAAAAACCAAGCAAGATAAAGAGGAAATTGTTTTAGGAGCAATTTTTACTCAACGAGTGAGCTGGTTAAATGTGGAAAAGGCATTGGCAAATCTAAGGGCAAAAGATATTTTGTCTGTGGGGGGAATTTATGAAATTGGTAAAAAAGACATGGCATTGCTTGAAGAACTTATTAGACCCACTGGATTTTATAAGCAAAAAGCCCAAAGGGTTTTTGGGCTCTGTAAGTTTATTATTGAAAACCATGGCAACTTAGAAGATTTTTTCAAACAAGACTTAGAGATTTGCCGCAAAGAACTTTTGACTATCCATGGCATTGGCCCTGAAACCGCAGATGACATATTGCTTTATGTGGGCAATAAGCCAGTTTTTATAATTGATGAATACACTAAACGTTTTGTAAAAATCCATTCGTTATCTGATAATTTTTCTTACAGTTATTTGCAAAATTTGTTCCAAAAGAATTTGCCTCAAGATGCTAAGATTTATCAAAGCTATCACGCAATGATTATTTTAGAGGGCAGAGGCACAACCTGGGACTTAATCACTAAAATTTAAAGGTTATGAAAAACTATGCGGTTATTGATATTGGAACTTTAAAGGTAAAGTTTTTGATTGCCCAAATTTTGGATAATGGCGAAATAAAAGAAATTTATTTTTCTAATAACCTAACTTGTTTTGGTTGCAATATGGACGAAACCAATGGATATATTTCAGAAAAAAACTTGCAAGTAACAATAGAGGAATTAATAAGGTGTAAAAAGCTTTTAAAAGAATATAATGTGGTAAATTTTAAGGTTGTTTCAACGCATGTTTTGCGAAATGCTAAAAATAGGGAAGAAATAAAAAGAGAAGTAGAAGTAAAAACTGGTTTTCAAATAGACAATATTTCCCAAGACCAGGAAGCGCTTTTGTTTTTTAAGGCAGTAATGAGCGGTTTTCCTCAAACAGCCCATGATTTTACTGTTGTTGATGTTGGGGGCGGGTCAGTGCAAATTTTAATTGGCAATAAAAATGAATTAAAACAAACATATAAAATACAATCAGGCGGGCAGTTTTTGCATGAAAATTTCACCAAAAATCCTCACATAGCCCAAAGTTTTACAACTGAAGAAGACATTGAAAAAATGCGCAAGTATCTTTTAGAACAATTAATGCCCTTGCCCTCTGGCTTAAAAACTCCAATTATTTATGGCTCAACTTGCATTATTGATTTAATGAAAGCCATGAAAATTCCTCTGCATAGCTATGAAGAGTCAAAAAGCCATCCTTTTAAAACTTATGCTAGGGTGCTTGATGAATTTATTAAAAAGGTTTT
>JAZDKU010000026.1:0-38849 GCA_043802745.1 bacterium
GCATCACGTGCCAGTGCACTACATGCCGTTTTATCAAAAAACATTTGGCTATAAAAAGGGGGATTTCCCGATAACCGAGCAATACTATGAAAGAGCTATTACCTTGCCTTTGTTTCCTAAATTAACAGATGAGGAAGTTGATTATGTCATCGCCAGCGTTAAAGAAATTGTGAGCTTGGGACGTCCCCGACCTCTTTAAATCTTTTATAATGTTTTTTCTTTATAAGAGAGGTCGGGGACGTTGAGGAGATTAGCACGGAATATGCAACAAAACAAATATAAAATTTTGGTGGTGGGGGCGGGCTCGATTGGCCAGAGGCATATAAAAAATTTAAAAACATTAGGTGTTGAGCATATTGGCATAGTAGAACCAAGTCCCCGAGGGCTACCCGACAAGGGGGCAGACCTCCAAAAAAACTTGAGCTCAGCTCCTGGGAGGTCTGCCCCCTTGTCGGGTCCTCTGTTTACTGATATCAAAGAGGCGTTGAAAGAAAAATGGGACGCGGTTTTTATTTGCTCGCCAAGCTCAACGCACTTAAAAATTGCTTTGGAGGTTGCCAAGGCAAAAGCGCCAATGTTTATTGAAAAGCCCTTGAGCCATACTTTGGCAGGTTTAACTCAATTACAAAAAGCAGGCCAAAGCATAAAACCAATAATGACTGGTTATAATATAGATTTTCATCCGCAATTTAAAAAAATTCAAGGAATTTTAAAAAAGAAAACCCTAGGTAAGATTTTAGGGGTTAGGGCTCAATTTGGTTTTTATCTTCCGGATTGGCGAGCAAAAACTGATTACACAAAAACCTACTCCGCTAAGAAAGAATTGGGCGGGGGGATTTTGCTTGATGACATCCACGAGATAAATCTAGTTTATAATTTATTTGGGCCTGTGAAAAAAGTTTTTGGCGTAACAGCTAGGGTGGGTAGCTTGAAAATTAATACCGAGGATTATGTGGAAATTATTTTGTGGCTTGAAAATGGAGCGATTGGGCAAATTCATATGGATTATTTACAAAGAAGCTACTCAAGAAACTTAAAAGTTATTGGAGAAAAAGGAACATTAATGTGGGATTTAAAAGAATCAAAAATAGACATTTACACAGCTTTTAGCAGGCAGTGGAAAGAGATTGATAGAATTAAAGATTTCAACTGGAACGAAGCTTATTTAGCTGAAATAGAAGAATTTTTAAAATGCCTAAAGCAAAAGAAAAATCCAGAAAGCAATTTAACTCGTGGTATAGAAACTCTAAAAATTGCTTTAGGAATAAGAGAGTCATCTAATAAAAACAAAGCAATTACTTTATGATTGGTATTATTATTCAAGCCCGTATGGGCTCAAAAAGATTGCTCGGCAAAATGACTAAAAAGATTCTTGGCAAAACGGTTTTGGAGCATGTTATTTTTCGCTTGAAAAAGATTAAAACTCCTGCTGAAATTATCTTAGCCACGACTATTAACAAGAAAGACGGCATTTTAGAGGAGATCGCTAAGCAAAATAAAATAAAAGTTTTTCGGGGTTCAGAAGACGATGTTTTAGACAGGTACTATCAAGCAGCTAAAAAGTTTGGCCTTGACCCGATTGTGAGAATTACGGCTGACTGCCCGGTTTTGGACTGGCAAGTTTGCGATGAAGTTATAGATTTTTATTTACAAAATAAATTTGATTATGTGAGCAATGTTAGGCCCCCAACTTTTCCCGATGGCTTAGATGTGGAAGTGTTTAGCTTTGGCGCCTTAGAAAAAACCTGGGAAAATGCTAAGCTAAATTCAGAAAGAGAGCACGTTACCCCCTATATTGCCAGCCATCCAGAAATTTTTAAAGTTGGCAATTTAGTGAGAAATGGCAAGGATTTGTCATCTTTGCGCTTAACTTTGGACGAGAAGGAGGACTTGGTTTTATTAAGAAAGATTTATAATGCTTTATATAAAAAGAAAAAATATTTTGTTTTAAGTGATATTTTAAAATTTTTAGAACAAAAACCAGAGTTATTAAAAATAAATAAAAAAATAAAGCGCAACGAAGGGCTAGCTAAGTCATTAAAATATGACATAATGTCGGGGTCTGTTCCCAACCACTGAAAAAAATTTTGAACTATAGAATATTCTGTTTTATTTAGTTGTTAATATCCTATCTGTGGTCGGGGACAGACCCCAAATTGACTATGAATCTGCAACAAAAAAATAAAAAAGGCATTGCCTTATATAAAAGAGCCAAAGAAATAATTCCCGGAGGCACCCAGCTTTTAAGCAAAAGACCAGAAATGTTTTTGCCTGATTTATGGCCAAGCTATTATCATAAAGCCAAGGGCTGTTATGTGTGGGATTTGGACGGTAATAAATATTTAGACTTTTCTTATATGGGCATTGGCGCTTGCATTTTAGGTTATGCAGACGAGGATGTTGACAGGGCTGTAAAACAAGCCATTGATAATGGGTCGATGAACACTTTAAATTGTCCCGAAGAAGTGGAATTAGCCGAGATGCTTTTAAAAATTCATCCTTGGGCGGGTATGGTGCGCTATGCCCGAACAGGAGGGGAATCAATGGCTGTGGCTATTAGAATTGCCCGAGCTTTTTCTGGTAAAGATAAAGTGGCGTTTTGTGGGTATCACGGCTGGGCTGATTGGTATTTGTCATCTAATCTGGCTAATGACAAAAACTTAGATGGCCATTTGTTGGCAGGATTAGCACCTAATGGGGTGCCGAGAGGTTTGGCTGGCACAATGTTGCCTTTTCATTACAATAAAATTGAGGAATTAGAAAAAATAATAGCTGAAAATAATGATATTGGTGTGATTGTCATGGAGCCAATGAAGTTTCAAGCAGACAGTTCTGGGTTTGTTTCACGAGTGCGGGAAATTGCTAATAAAATAAAAGCAGTTTTAATCTTTGATGAAATTACCGTGGGTTTTAGATTTAATATTGGCGGGAGTCATTTAAAACTTGGCGTTAATCCCGATATGGCTGTTTTCGCCAAAGGCATTTCTAATGGGTTTCCCATGGGAGCAATTGTTGGCAAAAAAGAAATTATGCAATCAGCTCAAACAAGTTTTATCTCCAGCACCTATTGGACAGAGCGAATTGGACCTACCGCAGCCATTGCCACAATTACGAAAATGCAAAAAGAAAATGTGCCAGAGTATTTGGAAAAAATTGGTCTGAATATAAAAGCTGGCTTAGTTGAAATGGCAGAAAAGCACAAGATAAAACTCCATATTGATGGATTCCCGGCTATGTTGCACATTGCTTTTGATTATCCCAACGGACAGGCCATGAGAACTTTATACACTCAAGAAATGTTAAGAAGGGGAGTGTTGGCTTCGGGAGGAATATATGTTTCTTTGGCGTTTGGTGAGGAGCACATTAAAGAATTTCTAGGCGCCATTGATGAAGTTTTCGCGATTTTAGCACAAGCTATTCAAGAGAATAAGGTTGAAAGTTTGCTAGAAGGCCCAATAGCCCACAGCAGCTTCCAGCGGCTTAACTAAATTTTAACTTTCCCGCCCCACCCCTCCGCCTGCGGGCGGAGGAGTGGGGCGGGAATAACTAAACCTATGAATATAAAATTAAAAAAAGCAGATTTTACAGACATTGAGTTTTTGTGGTACTTACGCAATATCCCCGAGTATTACCGCTATTATAAACAGCCAAGGCCAGTTGAGTGGGAAGAGCATATAAATTGGATAATGCCAATTTTACTTGGCACAGAAAACAGGGACTTGTTTATTATTGTGGTTGATGACACTAACGCTGGCCAATTAAGAATAGATTACACTGTAAACACAGCCGAGATTAGCATATCTTTAGTAGATCATTTTCGCGGGAAAAATATTGGCTTTTTAGCCCTAGAAAAAGCCATAGAAAAAGCTAAAAAAGAAAAAAATATAGACACTTTTCGGGCTTATGTACACCAAGACAATATTGCTTCCCAGAAGCTATTCGAAAAGCTTGGCTATCAAATTGAAATGCAAGATGGCGTTTGGATAAAATATATTAAAAATGTTTAAACAGCTTAAAAACACTCTTATTATTGCCGAAATATCCGCCAATCATAACGGGGATTTACAAAAAGCCAAAGAGCTTGTTTTTCAGGCCTGTTTGGTTGGGGCTGATGTTGTTAAAATTCAAACTTACACCCCAGACACAATGACCTTGGATTCAAATAAGGGTTCATTTCAAGTAAGCGTAAATGATGCTTGGCGTGGCCAAACTTTGCACCATCTTTATCAGACAGCCCAAACTCCATGGGAGTGGCATAGCGAATTGGAAAAAATAGCTAAAGAAAATGAAAAAATGTTTATTGGCACGCCATACGACATAACATCAGTAGATTTTTTAGAAAGCAAGAACTGCCCATTTTACAAAATCGCTTCTTTTGAGGTTACAGATATTAATCTTTTAAAAAAAATAGCTCAAATCAAAAAGCCCGTGGTGATAGCCCGGGGTATGACAAGTTTTGCAGAGTTATCACAAGCCATAGAAATTTTAAAAGAAAATGGCGCCACAGACATCGCTATTTTACACTGTGTAAGTGCTTATCCAACAAAAGTTGAGAATTTAAACTTGTTAACAATTCCAGAAATTCAAAAAAGATTTCCTGATGTAGCAGTTGGGCTTTCTGACCATAGTTTAAGTGTTGTTTCCTCCAGTGTGGGGGTGGCTTTGGGGGCAAAAATAGTAGAGCGCCATTTTATTTTAGATAGAAAAGATGGCGGGCCTGACGCGGCTTTTTCTTTAGAGCCAAGCGAGTTTTCTTTAATGGTTAAGCAAATAAGAGAAACAGAAAAAATGTTAGGCAGGCCATTTCTTGAAGCCACAGAAAGCGAAAAAGAAAATATGCAGTTTAGGAGGTCGCTTTGGGCAATAAAAGATATAAAAAAAGGCGAGGAGTTTACCAAAGAAAATATTGGCAGTTTTCGGCCAGCCATTGGTTTGGAGCCAAAGTATTTAGATGAAGTTTTGGGCAAAAAAGCAAGTTGCGATATTGAGTTTGGCACGCCTCTAAATTGGGAACATGTTTAAATACGGCATAAAAATTTGGAATATTAATAAAGATTGGTTTGGCCAAGTTGTTGAGCTAATAAAGCGGGGCCAAGCTGATTTTGTGGAAATATATCTTGTGCCAGACTCTTTTGCTTTGGCTGATTTTAATATTTTTTTAGAAAACAAAATTCCTGTGGTTATTCACGCTCCCCATACCACGCACGACTTTGATGTTTTTAATTTAACCAAAGAAAGTTTGGATATTTGGCATAACCAAGTTATAAAAACAGCGGATTATTTAAAAAGCCAATTTATTATTACTCACGCTGGAGTGGGTAGCGATGAGAATATTTTCAAAAGAGAGTCTTTAAAATTAAAGGATAAAAGAGTACTAATGGAAAATTTGCCACACAAGGGCTTTATTGACTTGGGAGGAGTTTTTTGTTTTGGATATTCGAAAAAGCAATTATTATTTGTTAAAAGTTTAGGTTTTGATTTTTGTTTTGATGTTTGCCATGCAGTGGCTAGTGCTTGTTCGCAAAAAATTAACCCCTATGATTTTATTGGCGAGTGTATTGACTTATTAAAGCCAAGATATTTTCATTTAGCTGGGGGAAATGTTGCAGATGATACAGACAAGCACTTGGATTTATGGCAGGGGACATTTGATTATAAATTTATTAAAGAAAAACTTGCGCCATTAGCGCAAGAAGAGGATGTATGTTTATCTTTTGAGGTTCCTAAAAAAGGCAATGGCCTGGAGAATGACCTCGAAAATATCAATTATTTTAAATCATTATAACAATATCGGGTCTGTCCCCAACCACTGAGCAAGGATTAAACCCAAAACATTACATTTTATCTAATTATTAATTTTTTATTCGTGGTCGGGGACAGACCCGAAGAAACTATTTTATTCTTTTAAACTGCCAGTATTGTAAAACAAAAGTAACAGCTTCCAAAACCAGAAAAGAAGCAATGGCTCCCCAAAGGCCAAAGCTTGGAATTAAAATTAAAAGTAAAATCCAGTATACGGGGGTTAAAATTAAAGTGCCAATGTAGAGCTCTTTGGTTTTTTGTTTGGCTGATAAAACCGAGCCAGCTAAAAGCCTGGGATAGGATAGAATAATTAAAGCATAAACTTGCGAATAAATAGCTGATCCCGCGTATCCGGGGAAGAATATTTTAAAAATAAAAGGGGCTATTAAAATATATAAAAACATTACTGGCACAGAGAAAGCAAAAAGCTGGAGAGTTCTTTTGGGGATTGATTTTTGCAGTTCTTGGATTGGCCTAACAACCAATTTTGGCATAGCCAGACTGCCGATAATTTTTAAAATTTCTTTTATTTTATCGGGCATCATCATAGCCACTGAATAAACTGCCAAAGGCACAGGGCCCAAAAAGTGCCATAAAATTATTTTATCAAGCTGGCTGCTTATGTTTCCCATAATGCTCATAACGCTTAGATGTTTGCCAAAAGAAAGAGCTTCTGGGCTTGCTTTGCTCTGCTTGCTAATATTTTTTTTCGTTGAATAAAAAAATATAATATAAAGCAGGGTTAGGGGTATAAAATAAGCCAGTAAAATAATAAAAATGTTTTTAGTAAAAAATATTGTTAAAGCTAAAGACGCCAGAGAAATGATTTGGGTTAAAATATTAAATTTATTTTGTAAAGCAAACTTTTTTTTGCCAGCTAAAAAGCTGTCATACAAAGAAAAACTATTGAAAAAAGGCAAAAAACAGGCCACAATTAAAAAACAAATAGCTAATAAGGAGTTAGCCTTGAAAAGATAATAGCTTGCCACTGCCAAAGAAGCTAGAGAGCCCCAAAATCCCCATTTTAATTTTAGTTTAAAAGCAAGCAAGAAAGAGCCGTCTTCGTTTTTGGCCGCTGCGTTTAGAATAGCTGAATTAAGCCCAGACAAGGAGGGGATTGATAAAATTCCCAAAAGCGATAAAACATATTTATAAGTGCCAAATGTTTCTTTGGAAAGCCAATTAGTAAAAACTATTATTAGTAAAAAGTTGGCTAAGAAGCTAGTTATTTGGCTCAGCAAAAGCCAAAACCCGCCTCGAGCCATATAAAGCATGTCAGTTTGCGTATATTTTTGGCTCCAAAGTAACCAATTCTTAACTTTATTTTTTATGGTCATATTTATTTAATGTTAGCGAAAATTATGCTAAATAACAATCCTAAAATTTCGGTGATAATGGCTAGCCACAATGGTGAGAAGTTTATTAAAGAAGCTATTGATAGTGTATTGGGGGGGACCTTTGCGGATTTTGAATTTTTAATAGTTGATGATGGCTCAACTGATTTAACCGCTATTATGTTAAATGAGTATAGGGCGAGAGATGAGAGAATAAAAATAATTACTAATTCTCAATGTTTTGGCCTAACTAAATCGCTTAATATCGCCTTAAAGCAATCTTTGGGTAAATACATCGCGAGAATGGATGATGATGATGTTAGTTTAAAAAATCGTCTTGAAAAACAACTTGATTTTATGGAAAGAAACCTTGCCGTTGCCCTATGCGGGTCTTTAGGTTTTGTTATTGATGAAAAAGGCGAAACTATAAAAGAAAAAAATCTGGCTCTTAGTTATGCGGAAATTAAAAAAAGGCTTTTATTTAACAATCAATTTATTCACTCTTCTTTAATGATGCGCAAAAAAGTTTTAGATAGAGAAGGTTTTTATAATGAGAGATTTAAGAAGGCTCAAGATTATGAATTAGTTTTGCGCTTGGCCAGGAAATATCAAGTTGTTAATTTGCCAGAACGGTTAATAAAATGGCGGAAATTAGCAACTTCAATTTCCCATAAAAATAAAGAACAAAAAAAGTTTGCTATTAAGGCTCGGTGGCTAGCTATTACGAAATACGGCTACCCAAAAATACAGGGCTTGTTTCATATTGTTGTTAGAGTTATTCAAATGTATACATCGAAGTAAAACCGACCCCACCCCTCCGCCCGCAAGCGGAGGAGTGGGGTCGGTTGAAATCTTATGCAAAGAAAAAAAATATTACAGATAATAACACTTTCCGATTGGGGCGGGGCCCAGAGGGTTGTTTTTGATTTGGCTTGTAATTTAGACAAAGAAAAATTTCAAGTAGAAGTGGCTTGTTCCTCGGACGGGATTTTGGTTGAAAAATTAAGGGCTAGAAATATAAAAGTTTATGAAGTGAAAAATCTTGTTAGGCGCCTTTCTCTTAGCAATGATATTAAGGCATTCTTTGCTTTAAAAAAAATAATTAAAAAGGGCAAGTATGATATTGTTCATTGCCATTCAGCTAAGGCTGGGCTTTTGGGCCGCTTGGCTGGATTGCTTCTTGGGGTGAAAAAGATTTTTTACACTGTTCATTCTTGGAGTTTTTATAATAAAGGAGAGTTTGGCTTTTTAGGGAAATTTTTTATAGCCATGGAAAAAACCGGCTCGATAGGGGCAAGCAAGATTATTTGTGTTTCCAATAGAGTAATGGGGGATGGTGTGAGGAAAAAGATTGCTAAGCCAAAAAAGTTTGTGTTAATCCAAAATGGCATTGATTTTAATGTGGAGAATAAGCGCGATGAAATAAGGGCTGTTTATGGCATAAAGCCAAAAGATATTGTGGTGGCTATGGTGGCAAGAATTGCCTATCCCAAAGATCCGCTTTTGTTTTTACAGCTCGCCAAAGAGGCTTTGAGGCAGGCCCAAGATGTTAAGTTTTTATTGTTGGGGGCAGGGCCATTGCAAGAGAAATGCCATAATTTTGTGGGAGCCAATGGCTTGGAAAACAAAATTTTGCTTTTGGGTGAAAAAGATCCCCTAGAAGCCAGAGAAATGTTTTTTAGCTTTGATATTTTTGTTTTGCTTTCTCATTTCGAGGGTATGCCTATTACTATTTTGGAGGCAATGTTTGCTGGTTTGCCAGTAGTAGCAAGCAATGTTGGGGGCATCCCCGAATTGATTGACTACGAAAAAGGAGGTTTCTTAGTTAAAAATAATTATTTTGGGGAAATAAAAGAGAAAATAGAATACTTAATAAAAAATCCCCAAATCAGAACCCAAATGGGGGACTACAACCTCGCCAAAGCCCAAACCAACTTCACCCTAGACAAAATGGTTTTTGAGTATGAAAAATTATACCTCAGCTAACCGACCCCACCCCTCGGCTTTCGGGCCGAGGAGTGGGGTCGGTCGGAATCAGTGTGAGAAATTATTCGGTTTTGAAGAATAATAAAAATGTTTTTAGGAGGATGCCCAGGTCTAATAAAAAAGACCTGTTTTTTATATAATATAAGTCGTATTGGAATTTTTCGTGGCTTTCTTCACGGCTTCTGGCGTATTGGATAAATCTTGTTTGCGCCCAGCCAGTAAAACCAGGCTTTATAATGTGTCGTAAATGATAGTGAGGGATTTCTTTTTCTAATTGGCGGACAAACTCTGGCCTCTCGGGCCTGGGCCCGGTTAAGGAAATATCTCCTTTTAAAACATTGAGCATCTGCGGGAATTCGTCAATATGAAATTTTTTTAAAACTCGCCCCACCGCGGTAACTCGTGGGTCTTTCTTGGTTGCCCAAACAGCTCCCATTTTTTCTGCATCTACAACCATAGACCTAAATTTAAAAATTAAAAAGTTTTTTCTATTCCGCCCCACCCGCTCTTGCTTATAAAATATTGGGCCTCGATCATCAAGCTTTATAGCTATAGCTGAAATAAGCCAGATAGGGGAGGTTATCACAACTAAAATACCAGCAATGACAAAATCAGAAATAATTTTTATTTTATCGTAAGTTGTTTTTTCGCTTTCTGATAAGTTTTTTAAAAACCAAGCTTGATTAACAAAATCAATGGGGATTTTACCAAGAATTTCTTCATAAGCCCTATCAAGAGAAAGAAAAGTAATTTTTAAGGGCAGGCATTGGTAAAGCTGGTCAGCTAGATTAGGATTTTTTTCAATATTTTCATTGATAATTAAAACATTGATTTTATATTTTTTAATTTGAGCTTGTAGGCTAGCTTTTTCATTTAAAAAACCGATTAGTTTGTAGCCAAGCTGGGGCTGATTTTTTATTTCATTTGATAGAGCCAACGACATTGGTCCCTTGCCCAAAAACGCGATATTTGCTCGATAAACAGAAGAAAAAAGCGCGTAAAAAATTTTGCGCCATAAAAGTATTAAAGCAGCAAAAATAACAATATCCAAAAGCAAGTTTGTTTTTGGAGTAATGCCAAAAAAGGGAATTAAATAAAAGAAAGCCAGGCCAATTATTAAACAAACAGAAAAGCATTGAATCATTCTCTGGGCCAGCTCTCCCTTGGGTCCGATGGTTTTTAAGTCATAAAGACCAAAAATATAAAAAAGTATAATCCAAACAAGATAAATAAGAGCAAATGGCAACAAATGTTGGTTTAAAATACTAGAGTTAAAACTGCCCCAGTAGCGGATGTTTAAAGCTAAAAGCAAAGCTAAAAAAGCCAATATAATATCGCCGATGGTTAAAATAAATTGTCTTAATTTGATCATTATTCTATTTTATATCAAAAAGAGTTGAAATTAAACAGGGGAACGGGTAGAATAGCTAATAACTAATAATAAATAATTATGGGTAAAAATTCACGGTTAAAAAAAGAGAGAAAGTTGCAAGTTCAAGGCGGGCAGGCTGGCCCGCCCGCATCGCTACGCGAGCAAGCTCGCTTGCGAAGCGTTGCGGGCGGGGAGAAATTTTTAACAACTATAATATTTTGGGGAGCTTCTTTGGCGCTTTTAACTCCCTTGATTTATAACTCTAAATATTATTTTCCGTTTGTTGGGCCAAAAAGCTTATACTTTATGGTTTTTTGCCAGATAATATTTTTTTCCTGGCTTATTTTGGCTTTATATAATAAAAAATATCGGCCAAAAATGAACGCTGTTTTAATTGCTTTTGGCTTGTTTATATTTTTTATGATTGTTAGCTCTGTTTTTGGCGTTGACCCATCAAGATCTTTTTGGTCTAAGTTTGAAAGAATGTCTGGCACTTTAATGTGGCTAAATATGTTCGGGTTTTTCTTGGCCGTTTCTTCTACTTTCAAAAAAGTTTCAGATTGGAAAAGAATATTTTTTGTTTCTTTGGGTATAGCCTTGGTTGTTTCTCTTTGCGCAATTTTAGAGAAACTAGGCGTTAAGGCTGTTATTATTTCTGATCGGGGCGGGTTTACTTTGGGCAACACTTCATTTTTGGGGTCTTATTTAATTTTTAATTTTTTTATTGCTATTTATTTATTT
Organism: bacterium; assembly: GCA_043802745.1. Classification (GTDB taxonomy): domain Bacteria; phylum Patescibacteriota; class Minisyncoccia; order Minisyncoccales; family CG1-02-41-26; genus STD1-80. The sequence goes on from JAZDKU010000026.1 coordinate 11,236, forward strand.
TTTCAAGAAAGAAAAAATATTATTTTAAGGATTGCTTTGGGAGCTATGGCTGTTTTGTCAGTGGTGGCTATTTATCTGCAAGGGGCTAGGGCAGCTTTGGGTGTTTCTTTGGCTGGCCTTGTTTTAATTGGTGTTTTATACCTGGCTTTTAAGCTAAAAAACAGAGCAGTTAATTTAGTGGGCAAAATTGCTCTTTTTGTTGGATCTTTGGCGATTATTGTTTCAATTGTTTTAGTTTATTTACCTAATAACCCTGTGCATAATTTATTTGGCAAAATGGCTACGGAAGGAAGGTTTGCTAATTGGGCCATTGCCCAAAAGGGATTTCTAGAAAGGCCATTTTTTGGCTGGGGCCCGGAAACTTATGACATTTTATTTCCAAAATATTTTAATCCTTGCTTGTTCACGCAAAAATGCGGGGGAGAGTTTTGGTTTGATAGAACCCATAATATTATTTTAGATACTTTGGTGGCCACAGGCGCTTTTGGGTTTTTAGCATATTTGGGTATGTTTTTTGCCTTAATATGGGTTTTGCGAAAAAAATATTTCAAAGATAAGGCCATTGATTTTTGGAGCTTTGCTGTTTTTGTCGCTATTCCGGTGGCATATTTTGTGCAAAACTTAACAGTTTTTGATATGGTGGGCAGCTTGATGATGTTTGCTTTAACTTTATCTTTTGTGGCATTTTTAGCTACACAGCAATCGCCAGAAAAAACAAAAACTTATTTTACTCCCCAAAGCAAATGGCCCCTAGGGATTGCTTTGGTTGTCGGCTTATTGTGCATTTATTATTATGCTTACAAGCCTTGGCAGTTAGACAAAAATATAATTTTAACCATGCAACAGCAATATCAAGACCAACGCCAAGAGGCTTACAAGAAAACTTTAGAGATTTCTCCTTTGGGCAAATATCAGATTACAGATTTTTTTGCTGATAATTCATTGTCATTGGTGCAAAGAGATGCTAGCAAGGTAAAGCCAGAGGATGCCATAAGAGAGTTAGACTTTGTTATTAAGTTGGAAGAACAGCGCTTAAAAGACTCTCCGCTTGATTACCGAACCACTTTAAAGCTAGCCCAGCTTTACAATGCTTTAGTTATGTTTGACCAAGCTAAAATTGATATGGCGGTGCAGTATGGGGAGGTAGCTCTAAAACAATCGCCCACTAACCAGCAGTCTTTTTGGGTGTTGGCGCAAACCATGCTTTACAAACAGGATTTTGCTAAGGCCAATGAATATGTGCAAAAAGCTTTGGATTTGGAGCCAGGGGTTTTGCGCTCTTATCAGATAGCTTCACAAGTGGCTTCTATCTCTGGCAATCAAGCCAGGGCCACAGAAATTGCCCAGCAAGCTGTGGCATTTAACCCAGAGTGGCAAAAAGATTTTACTAGTTTATTGCCCCAAGTTAGTACGACCACTGCTTCCACTACGAAATAATAACAAGATTTATTAGTTGTCATTCTGAGGGTAATCCCGAAGAATCTCGGCCGAGACCCTTCGCTAATCGCTCAGGGTGACAATAGATGCCTTGACTTTTAGAGAGAAGTTTGCTAAGATACAAGTATAAAGTGAGACAACTTCAAATGGGTAGGAGCCCCCTTTCGGGGGTTTTTGCTTTTTATAAAATATGGTATATTAAATCTGGATGGGAGCGGCACTCACTTTATAACATTTGGAGTACACCCTCCCGTCCATTGGCAGATAATTCTCCGAGGGGGGTGAATTGTCTGCCAATGGACATTGAACAAAAAATAAAAAAGAATATTAGCTTAAAAGATTTTACTTCTTTTAAAATAGGAGGCAAGGCTAAGTATTTTTTTAAAGCTGAAAACAAAGAAGAAATTATCGAAGCGATAAAATGGGCGCAACAAAAAAAGTTGCCTTTTTTTGTTTTAGGTGGAGGAAGTAATATACTTATCAGTGACAAGAAATTTAAGGGGCTAGCTATTAAGATTCAAGATTCAAGATTCAAGATTCAAGATTCAATAATAGAAGCAGAAGCTGGGGTGCCTCTGGGAAAAATAGTAGGGATAGCTTTGCAACAAGGATTAACAGGCATGGAGTGGGCTATGGGTATTCCTGGCACAGTTGGGGGAGCAATACACGGGAATGCGGGAGCTTTTGGCAAATCAATGGCTGACGCTGTAGAAGAAGTAGAAGTTTGCGGAGCCCAGCCCTCCAAAAAACTTGAGCTCAGTTCCGGGGAGGGCTGGGCTCCGCAAACTTTTAAAAAGGACGAATGTGAGTTTGGCTACAGAGATTCAATTTTTAAAAGAAATAAAAATTTAATTATTTTATCTGCGAAAATAAAATTACAGAAAGGCGATAAAATAGAGATTGAAAAAAAGATGGCAGATTTTTTTAAAATAAAAAAACAAACCCAACCATTGGAATTTTTTTCTGCTGGCAGTGTGTTTAAGAATCAAGAATTAGGAATTAAGAATCAAGAATTGTTGAAACGATTTCCTGAATTAAAACAATTCCAAGATAAAAATATTATTCCATCTGCCTGGTTAATAGAAAAAGCTGGCTTAAAGGGTAAGAGGATTGGAGGGGTGGAAATATCGCGAAAACATAGCAACTTTATTGTGAGCAATGGCCACGGGAAGGCTAGGGATGTGAAGAAATTGATTAACTTAATTAAAAAAACAGTTAAAAAAAAGTTTGGTGTTGATCTAGAAGAAGAAGTTCAGCTTATAAATTTTTAATCACTTATCCACAGGTTGACACTTTACATTAAAGTGCGAAAATAAATAAAGGATGACAGCATAGTCGACTGTCAAAAAATACTAAAAATAAAAAGATGGCCGCAAAAAAGAAAGCAAAGAAAGGAGCAAAAAAGAAATAGTTCCTTTTCTCTCAAACAAATCCCCGCTTAGTAAGCGTCCGCCTAAGGCGGACCTTTACCCAGCGGGGATTTTCGTTTGATTTTGTGCTATGATGCAATAAACATATATGGGAATTTTAAGTAAAATTTTGGGGGATCCTAATGAAAAGTTTTTGAAAAAATGCTGGGAGATTGTTGGGGAAATAAATAATCTTGAAAAAGATTTTGAAAAATTATCCGCGGAGGAATTAAAACAAAAAACTCTTTATTTAAAAGATAGATTAAAAAATAACGAAACACTGGACGATATTTTGCCCCAGGCTTTTGCTTTAACTCGCGAGGCTTCAAAAAGAGTTTTAAAACAAAGGCATTTTGATGTTCAGCTGATTGGGGCTATGGTTTTGCATCAAGGAAAAATTGCGGAAATGAAAACTGGCGAAGGAAAAACTCTAACCTCAACTTTAGCTGTTTATTTAAATGCATTGTCGGGTAGTGGGGTGCATGTGGTGACGGTGAACGACTACTTAGCCAAAAGAGATGCAGTGTGGATGGGGCAAATTTATAATGCTTTGGGATTGTCGGTTGGGTGTATTGTGAATGAGGCGTCGTTTTTATATGACGAACAATACGAGCAAAAAATTTCTGTAGGTGTCACCCTGAGCGAAGCGAAGGGTCTCGGCCGAGATTCTTCGCTTGGGGCTCAGAATGACAGGGGGTTGGCATCAAAGGACAAACAAAGAGACGCCACAGGCAGTTTTAAAGTAGAGCAGAGTTTTTTAAAGCCTTGTTCGAGAAAAGAGGCCTATAATGCGGATATTACTTATGGCACAAACAATGAATTTGGCTTTGATTATTTGCGAGATAATTTAGTTTTTAATTTAGAAGAAAAATCACAGCGTGGGTTTAATTTTGCTATTGTTGATGAAATCGATTCTATTTTAATTGATGAAGCCAGAACCCCGCTTATTATTTCCCAGCCCGACTTTGAATCTTCAAGCCTTTACAAAGATTTTTCCAAAATTGTGCCAAGGCTAAAAGAACCCGAAGACTATAATTTAGATGAAAAATTAAAAACTGCTTCTTTAACCGAAGAGGGCATAAATAAAATAGAAAAGATATTGGGGGTTGGTAATATCTATGAAAGCAAGGGCATAAAGTATTTGCATTTTTTGGAGCAATCCTTGCGCGCTATGGTTTTTTTCCAAAAAGATAAAGACTATATTGTTAAAGATGGAGAAGTTATTATTATTGATGAGTTTACGGGTAGAATGCTCCCGGGCCGGCGATATTCTGGCGGGTTGCACCAAGCCATTGAAGCCAAAGAAAAAGTAGAAGTTCAGCCAGAGTCGAAAATTTTAGCCACTATTACTTTTCAAAATTACTTTCGCTTTTATAAAAAACTTTCGGGTATGACTGGCACGGCTTTAACTTCAGCCGAAGAATTTGACAAGGTTTATAGGCTAGTGGTTATTGCCGTGCCCACAAACAAAAAAATGGTAAGGCAAGACTTAGCTGATTTAGTTTATAAAACAGAAAAAGCTAAATTTAAAGCGGTAATTGAAGAAGTAAAGACCAGACAAAATCTTGGTCAGCCAGTATTGGTGGGCACAAAATCTGTGGAAAAAAATGAGTACTTAAAACGGCTTTTAGAAAGAGAGGGGATAAGGCATGAAATTTTAAATGCTAAAAATCATCAAAGAGAAGGAGAAATTATTGCTCAAGCTGGCCGAAAAGGAGCGGTAACTGTAGCCACTAATATGGCCGGCAGGGGTGTGGATATAATGTTGGGCGGTACTCCGCTTGATGAAAAAGAGAGAGAGGGGGTAGTTAGCTTGGGTGGATTGTTTGTTTTGGGCACAGAACGGCATGAAGCCAGAAGAATTGACGACCAATTAAGAGGTAGGGCTGGGAGGCAGGGCGATCCTGGCTCTTCCCAGTTTTTTGTTTCTTTAGACGATGATTTAATGCGAATTTTTGGCGGGGATAGGTTGAAATCTGTAATGAATACCCTAAAAGTAGATGAAGACCAGCCAATTCAAGCAGGCATAATTTCCAAAGCCATTGAAAAAGCGCAAATTAGGGTGGAGGGATTTAATTTTGATTCAAGAAAGCATGTTTTAGAATATGACGATGTTATTTCAAAGCACAGAAAAGCTATTTATCAAAAAAGAGAAAATGTTTTAAAACAAAATTACGATGAATTAAAAGAAAATGTTTTTGCTATTTTAGAAAAAGAAATTGAAAAAATAGTTAATTTATATCCAGAGGAAGAGCAAAAAGAAGCGATTGTTGAAGAAATAAAAACTATTTTCCCTATATCCGAAATAGCATCTAGGGAATTAGATTATTTAAATAAAGAAATGCGAAAAGTTTTTGAGATAAAAGAAAATAAAGAAGGCAAAGAAAGCGTGCAAAATGTTTTAAAATTTGTTTGTTTAAAAACAATTGACTTTTTTTGGACCGAGCATTTAGTTTCTCTTGATAACTTAAAAGAAGCAGTTGGCTTGAGGGCTTACGGGGGAAGAGACCCGTTGGTTGAGTATAAATCAGAAAGCCACAAGCTTTTTGCTGACCTGCAAAACGACATCGACAGCCAAATCGCTAAAACTGTTTTCAAAGTCTCCATGAACCAGTAAATCTATTCTCTAAAACAAAACAAGCCATATTTCTATGGTTTGTTTTGGTGTGGAGGCTGGCGGGATCGAACCGCATCCTATAAAATAGGACCAGTCGTGTATCAGACGCTGACTAGAGGCCATCTAGTTTCAGCCTCCCATACCTCCGCAACTAAATTATATCATGTGAAAAACAAAAGCAACACCTCCATTACTGAAGATGTCGCTTTTGGTCCTTTTTAAGGATACGATTCGTCTGATACACGATTATTTATATTATATGAAAATTTAATCATTTGTCAACCCAAATTATCCACAAGCTGTATAGGGCTAGGATTTGCACTTGAAATAAATAGGATTTTTTGGTAGGTTATATTTATGGAAAGAAAAGTGAAGAATAATTTAATATTTGTGGGGATTTTGGCCGTGGTTGTTTTTTGTTTGGTTTTTCCCAATATTCCCAATAAAGGGCTGTCTTCTTTTACCGAAAAAAGATTGCCCAATATTCCATTTAAGCTCGGCCTTGATTTACAGGGTGGGAGCCATTTAGTTTATCAAGCAGATTTTAGCAGTAGCAGCATTGCCCAAAAAGACCAAAAAGAAGCCATGCAAGGTCTGCGGGACGTGATTGAGCGAAGAGTTAATTTATTTGGCGTGGCCGAACCAGAGGTGGCTATTCAAGAAGCCGGTGGCAATCAGCGATTAACAGTTAACCTGTCGGGTATTAAAGATGTGGACAAAGCTATTGAAATGATTGGCAAAACGCCATATTTAGATTTTAGGCAACAAACTCCTGACTTTAACCCAGAAAACCCTACTTTTGAGGCAACGCAACTCAATGGAAGATATTTAAAAAAAGCAGACTTGGGCTTTAACCAGCAAACAATGGCCCCAGAAATTTTATTAGAATTTAACGGGGAGGGCGCAGAATTATTTAGACAAATAACCGCTGCTAATGTTGGCAAGCGACTAGCTATTTTTATTGATAACTCTTTAATATCGGCGCCAAATGTTAACGAAGAGATTGCTGGGGGCAAGGCGCAAATAACCGGCCAGTTTACTGTGCAAGAAGCCAGGGAAATGGTTCGTAATTTTAATTCTGGAGCCCTGCCTGTGCCCATTAACTTGATTTCGCAAAACACGGTTGGCCCAACTTTAGGCATGGTTTCTTTGAACACTTCGCTCAAAGCCGGGCTGTTTGGATTTTTGGCAGTTTGCTTGTTTATGATAGCTTTTTATCGGTTTGGGGGATTTTTAGCTTCTCTTGCCTTGGTTATTTATAGCTTAATTTTATTATCTTTATTTAAATTAATCCCAGTGACCTTAACTTTGGCTGGGGTAGGGGCGGCTATTTTGTCGGTGGGCATGGCAGTTGATGCTAATGTTTTGATTTTTGAAAGGCAGAAAGAGGAAAGAAGAAAAGGAGAAAATTTTAAAACAGCCATGGAAAACGGGTTTAAAAGAGCTTGGCCATCAATTAGAGATAGCAATTTAACCACTTTGCTAATTGCTTTGATAATGTTTGTTTTTGGCTCAAGCTTTGTAAAAGGGTTTGCGGTGGCTTTGAGCTTGGGCGTTTTAGTGAGCATGTTTTCAGCTATCCTAACTACCAGAACACTTATGCGGATATTTGTTGGCACTAGATTAGAAAAAATAAAATGGCTTTGGAAATAAACTTATGAATTTTGATTTTGTTAAATACAGAAAAATATTTTATGGGTTTTCTATTGCTTTAACCGTGGTAACGGTTATCTTGGTTGCTAGTTTTGGCGTTAGATGGGGCATTGATTTTACTGGGGGAGCGGTTTTGAGCATTTCTTACAATGGTCCCCTGCCAACAAGCCAGCAAATCAACGAGCAAATTTTGGCTTTGGGCTTGAAAGAAGCGGTTGTTCAACAACACGGGGAAAATACAATTGTTTTGAAAATGCAAAATATTACTGAAGAAGACCACCAGCAAATTATTGCTAAATTAAAAGAAATGAGCAATGTGGTAGATGGTTCGGAAAGTTTTGAGTCTATTGGCCCAGTTATTGGCAATGAATTAAGGGGAAAAATTAAGACAGTGGCAGCTTTAGCCTTGCTTTCTATTTTAATTTATATTGCTATTGCTTTTCGCAAAATTTCTTATCCAGTTAAATCTTATATTTACGGCTTAACAGGTATTATTGCTTTATTCCATGATGTCATGATACCAATTGGAGTTTGGGCTGTTCTGGGGAGATATTATGGTTATGAGATAACTATTCCTATTATTACAGCTTTGTTAACTGTGTTTGGCTATTCAATTAACGACACGGTGGTTGTTTTTGACCGAATTAGAGAGAATCTTTCCAAAGAAAAAAGTGCTAGCTTTAAGGAAATCATTAATAAAAGCTTAAACCAAACATTTGCTCGCTCGGTTAATACCTCAATGACCGTTTTGATTGTTTTGGTGGCTTTGTTTGTCTTTGGGGGAGCCTCGCTAAAGCCTTTTGCCCTAGCCTTAATTATCGGCATTGGCTTGGGCACATACTCGTCAATCTTTTTGGCCTCTCTTTTGGTTTACTCTTATTATAAAATTAGAGAAAAATAGGGTCTGTCCCCAACCACGGATAGAATATTGATAACTAGATAAAGTATAATGTTTTGTGGCTTAATATCTTCTCAGCGGTTGGGGACAGACCCTGATTTTTTATTTTATGTTAAAATAAACATATGAAAAAAGAATATCAGAAAATTTTATCGCAAGGGGGATTGAGCAGTCAGGAAGCAGATTTTCGATTGCAACAAAATGGCAAAAATGTTTTACCTTCGTCCAAGCCGGCCTCCAAGCTAAAGCTTTTTTTCAGTCAGTTCAATAGCCCGTTGATGTACATTCTTTTAACCACGGTGGCTATTTCTTTGTTTTTAAAGCATTTGTCTGATTCCATTTTTATTATTGTGGTTTTGTTTATCAACACCACCGTTGGTTTTTATCAAGAAAACAAAGCCAACAATTCTTTAGCTGTCTTAAGGAAAATGGTGAAAATTAGAGCTAAGGTTTTAAGAGATAATAATGAAAAAGAAATTGACAGTGAAGATTTGGTGGTGGGGGATATCGTGATATTAAAAATGGGAGACAAAGTTCCTTGCGACGGAGAAATTATTGAAAGCAAAAATTTAAGAATCAACGAGTCTACTTTAACAGGGGAATCTCAAGCAGTGAAAAAAGACCCGAGCTTAAGTGTGCCCGAAAAAGCGTCTTTAGGGGAGCAAACCAACATGGTTTTTATGGGTACAATTGTTGAGCAGGGGGAGGGGAAAATAGTCGTCACTTCTACTGGGCTTGGCACAGAAATTGGCAAAATTGTTTCCTTGCTCCGCGAAACAAAAGAAAGAAAAACCCCCTTGCAAAAAAAGATTATAACCCTTTCCAAACAAACAGCTTTTTTTATTTTAGCTATTATTTTTATTATTATTTTAATTGGCAATTTTACTGAAAAATCTTTTAACGATATCCTAATGGCTTCCTTGGCTTTGGCGGTTTCTGCTATCCCAGAGGGAATCTTGCCAGCTATTACCGTGATATTAACTTTAGGAATGCGCCGTATTTTTAAACAAAAAGGCCTGGTAAGAAAGCTGGTGGCTACAGAAACCCTAGGCAGTGTGACCGTTATTTGCACAGATAAAACCGGCACTTTAACCGAGGGGAAAATGCAGGTGAGCGATATTTTAACAAGCGCGGATAGCCCAGAATCACATATGTTGGTTTTAAAAATAGCTACTTTGGTTAACGAGGCTTTTGTGGAAAATCCCGACCAAGAGCTTGAAAAATGGATAGTGCGGGGTCGTCCGACCGACCAGGCCTTGCTGGTGGCGGGCATGCAGGCTGGTTTGCATAAAAAAGACTTAGAAGTTCAGTATCCTCTTGTTGATAGAATTCTTTTTGAATCAGGCGCAAAGTATGCCCTTACTTATCATAAATTAAATAGCAAGAAAAACATCTTGTATGTTTTGGGCGCTCCGGAAGTAATCCTTGAAAGGATTAAGAAGTCAAGTTCTCCTGAAATGAAAAAGATGCTCTCAAAAGTAGAGGAGTTAACAGGGAAAGGTTTGAGGGTTCTGGCTTGTGGCTACAAAGAGTACTCTCCCAGCTTAAAATACGATAACTTAGCAGAGCTTAGAGAAAAAATGGTTTTAGCTGGGTTTGTGGCTATTAAAGACCCCTTAAGACTTGATGCTAAAGAGTCAGTGGATATTACCAAGAAAGCGGGCATTCGCACGGTTATTATCACGGGCGATCATAAACTAACCGCCCGAGCCATTGCTTCGGAAGTGGGGCTTATGGCTCAAGACAAAGATATTTTAGAGGGAGGAGAAATTGATAGTTTAAGCGATGAAGAATTAAAAGATAAAGTTAAGTTAATTTTAATTTATGCTCGGGTTTCTCCAAGTCATAAATTACGTATTGTGAGAGCTCTTCAAGAAAATGGTGAGGTAGTGGCGATGGTCGGGGATGGGGTAAATGACGCCCCAGCCCTGAAGGCCGCTGATATTGGCATTTCTTTGGGCTCGGGAACTGACGTGGCCAAAGAAGTGGCTGATTTGGTTTTGCTCGATAACAGCTTTAAAACCATTGTTAAGGCTATTGAGCAGGGCCGAGTTGTTTTTAGCAACATAAGAAAGGTTTTTACTTATTTAGTGGCAGATGATTTTTCTGAATTATTTTTATTTTTGGGTTGCATGATTATGGGCTTTCCCCTACCTCTTTTGCCCGCGCAAATTCTTTGGATAAATTTAGTGGAAGATGGCTTTCCAGACATTGCCTTAACGACCGAGCAAGAAACAAAAGGGATTATGGACGAGCCCCCCCGAAGGCCGAAAGAGCCGATTTTAAACAAGCCCTTAAAAATTTGGATGCTTTCTATTTTTTTCATATCTGGCATGGCCGCTTTTCTGTCATTTTTATTTTTTTGGCAAGCCTATGGCTATTTGGAAAAAGCTCGCACTATGACTTTTGCTTTAATGTGTTTTGACTCTTTGGTTTTTGCTTTCTCGGTCCGCTCATTTAAAAGGTCGATTTTTAGGAAAGATATTTTTTCCAACCGCTATCTAGTTTACGGAGCTTTAGCTGGGTTTGTTTTATTGCTTTTGGCGGTCTATTTTCCGCCCCTTCAGAAGCTTTTGAACACCCAAGCCTTAGCTGGATTTGATTGGCTAGTTATCTTAGGGGTTAGCCTAATAGAGATTATTTTAATAGAGCTTGTTAAAAAACGGGTTTTTAGCTTTCTAAAAACCAAAAAATCTGCTACAATAATCTCGTAAACATAATAAGCGCCAAAAAAGCGCTTTTTATTATATTTTCTTTCTTTGCCTATGAAAATTCTCTACATTCATCAAGACAGAAAATTAAGCACTGGCGCCCATTATGTAAACGACATTCTTGTTAGAGGTCTCAAGTGGGCTGGTGTTGTTGTGGAAAATGTTTATCCTGAAGAGGATTTAGGGTATTTTCATCCCCTTTTGAAGGGATTGAGAAATATTCTTTTCTTTTTCTCTCTGATTGAAAGAAAGAAAGACATTGCTTCTTATGACATTATTCAAGGCACTACCTACACGCCATTAGCTTTTTTACATAGCAATATTCCAGTTTTTTCAATTTTTGGTTCAACCTCTTATGGGTTTTTAAAGGCTGTTCCAAGCAAGAAAGCTTTGAGCAGGGAACATCCTGAACTTTTAAAAATATTTAATGAATTAAAAGACAAAGGCATTTCAAGTTGCGCGGAATCTTTTATTCAACCAATCAAAGATGTGAGCCGAATTGAATTTCATACAGCCAAAAACAGCCGTAAAGTAATCGCCACTTCTAAAATTGTAAAAGCAGAGCTTATTAAGAATGGAGTGCCTCAAGAGAAAGTGGCTATTATTTGGAACGGCATAGAAAATTTTTGGTTTAAGGTCAAGCCTAAGAAGCGACTTAAGAAAAACGCTTCCATTGTCTATCTTGGAAGGATAGGAGAAACTGGCTTTAATATTAAACTAAAGGGGATTAATAGAATGATCTATATTTTTAGGGGGTTTCCTAATTTAGAAAAGGTTGTTGTTGGCTTGACTGAAAAAGCAGATATTTATAAACAGATTTTTCAGGACATCCCAAAGACTTCATTTTATTCAAATATCAAAAGGAGGGCAGTGCCAAAAATTTTAAAGAAAAACTACGGGGATATTTTTATAAATCCTAGTCGATATGAAGGATTTTGTTTATCTTTGGTAGAGGCAATGTCTCAGGGCCTAATTCCTATTAGCTTTCCCGTAGGAGTGGCTCCTGAAATTATTAAAAATGGAGAAAACGGTTTTTTGGTAAGTAGCTTAAGGCAGATGGCTTATAAAATAAACAGACTATCTCAAGATAAAGAAAAAAGAGCGCGAATGGCCAATGCCGCCCTTGAAACAGCTAAGTTGTTTAAAGCAGAGATAATGGTTAAAAAATATATGGAACTTTACCAGGGAGAGTTATCCCCAGCGCCTAAAGATGTTGACAATATTTAGGTTATGTGATTAAATAGACAGTGTGTTTATGCTTATGACAGAAATAGATTATAAAACAATTTGCCACGAGCTTTTAAGCGCTTTGCCAGCTAGGCAGAACCAAGTTTTGGCCAGGAGGTTTGGCTTAAATCAAAAAGCTCCTGAAACCTTGCAAAGCATTGGCTTGGATTTGGGCATCACCAGAGAAAGGGTTCGCCAGCTTGAAAAGAGCGGTTTTTTGCGTTTAAAAGACTTTACTGACAATCAAAACTTAAAAAAAGCATTTGCATATTTTGAAAAGTATTTAAGCGAGAGTGGCGATTTGAAAAGAGAAGATATTTTATTTCGAGAATTAGCCAATGAAAAAAATAAAAATTTTATTTATTTTTTGCTTGAGTTGGGCGAGAATTTTTTTAGATTAGGGGATAACGAAAGCATGTATGCTTTTTGGACCACAGAAAAAAGCAAAGACAGCGCGGTTGCTTTAACAGTTCAAAAAATAAAAGATTTTTTCCAAAAAGAAAAAAAGCCAGCAGATTTGGCGAGCTTGGCTCTTAGCCTAGATATAGCTGATAATTTATTTTTAACCTCTTGCTTAGAGATTGCCAGAGATATTGAAGTTGGCCCCCTGGGAAGCTATGGCTTGGCTGCTTGGCCAGAAATTAAACCTCGGGGCGTTAGAGACGCGGCTTTTTTGGTTTTGAAAAAAGCGGAAGAGCCTTTGCATTTTAGAGCAATTGCGACAAAAGCCGGGGAGTTGTCTGGCGATTTGTTTTTAAAAAGGAAAATGCTTCCTCAAACAATACACAATGAACTAATCCGTGATAAGCGGTTTATTTTGGTGGGCCGGGGCATTTATGGGTTATCTGATTGGGGGTATAGCTCTGGCACAGTGAAAGATGTTATTTTTAAAGTATTGCAAGCGAGTGCGCCTTTAGATAAAGAAGAAATATTGCAAGAGGTGCAAAAACAACGGCTTGTGAAACCAAACACAGTTTTTCTTAATTTATCTGACAAGCAAAAGTTTAGTCGAGACACTCAAGGAAAATATTCTCTCGTTATTAAAACTGCCTAGGGGTCTGTCCCCAACCACTGATAGAATATTTATAACTGGATAAAATATAATTTTTGTGGTTTATTTTTTCTCAGTGGTCGGGGACAGACCCCGATACTTTTTATCCCCTTGAAAGGGGGTATTTTTTTTAGTATTGTAAAAGAATAGCTTTAAAAAAATATCTCAATGGATCCAACTTCTCTTAGCCCAATTATTAAGCAAATTTTAGGTATTGCGTGGCAGATTTTTAAAGCCTGGTGGTGGCTTCCTTTGCCATTTATTTTATTTCCAAAACTAAAGTTTATATTTAGCTGGTATATGGGCGATATGTATTGGTCAAAGGCTAATTGGATGGTTTTGGAAGTTAAAATAGCCAAAGAAATTGACCGGCCGCTAAAAGCCATGGAGCAGGTGATTGCCAATTTTTGGACCTTATATGACCCAGCTGATTTTAAAGAGCAATGGTTTGAGGGAAAGTATCTTTTAAATTTTTCTTTAGAAATTGTTTCAATTGACGGTAAAATTCACTTTTTTATTTATTTGCCAGGGGCTATGCGCAAGGCCTTTGAGTCCGCCATCTATTCTCAATATCCGGAAGTGGAGGTTGACCAGGTAATGGACTACACCAGAATGGTTCCTCAAGATATTCCCAATAAAGACTGGGATATGTGGGCTTGCAACTTTAAGATGATGAAAAAAAGGTGTTATCCTATTAAGACTTATCTTAATTTTTTTGAGCCAACTCAAGAAATTGAAGAGGAAAGAAGGGTAGACCCATTGGCTGTTCTTTTGGAGGGCATGTCACGCTTACGACCGGGAGAGCAATTATGGTTTCAAATTATGTTAAAACCTATCTTGCTTGATAGTGAAAATGATTGGAAAGTAGAGGGCAGAGAAGAGCTATCAAAGCTTTTAAAAAGGCCATTGCCAGCCAAAGATAATAAAACAATTGTCGGGGAAGCCTACAATCTTTTATTCCATGATAAAGAGCCGTTTAAGGGCGAAGAAAAAGTTGAGCCATTACTGCCACCTGAATTGCATATGAGCCCAGGGGAGAAAGAGATGGTGCAGGGCATTGAGGGTAAAATGGCCAAGCATGGATTTGAAGCTACTGTTAGAATGATTCTTTTGGGCAAGAGAGATGTTTTTTTCAAGCCAAACTTGCGTTTGGTTTTAAACTTATCATCTGGCGTTTCCACGATAAATTTAAATGGACTTAAGCCTTTTATGACAACCAAGGTAGTGGCCCCTGCTTTTTTTAGAGATCAAAGATTATTTATTAAGAAAAGAAAGCTTTTTAGGAGATATAGGAGCCGATGGGGTTATTATTTTCCAAAATTTCCGCCCGGGCAAAAGCATGGGCATTTAATTTTAAATCCAGAAGAAATTGCTACATTGTGGCATTTCCCAGGCAAAGCAGCTATGCCAGCCGCTGGGCTTGAGACAATTGAGTCAAAGAAGGCCGGTCCACCACCCAATTTACCCGTCGGGTAAAAATTTTACAACAGCGTCATTCTGAGCCAGCAGGCGAAGAATCTCTGACAAGAGACCCTTCGCTAATCGCTCAGGGCGACACAGAATTCATATGAGTGAAGAAATTACATTTTTTGGTGAAACATCTTTCAGAAACGAACGTAGGAGGTTTGGTATTAAGCTTGACGATCGGCGCAAGCACGTTTATGTTATTGGAAAAACCGGTATGGGCAAGACTCAGCTTTTAAAAAACATGGCTATCCAAGATATTCAAAATGGCCATGGTATTGGCTTTGTTGACCCGCACGGAGAGGCAGCCAGCGAGCTCTTAGATTATATCCCCAAAGAAAGAATTAAAGATGTTATTTACTTTAATCCAGCAGATTTAGATTTCCCCATTAGCTTTAATGTTATGGAAAAAGTAGATGTGGAGTTTAGGCATCTAGTAGCTTCGGGCTTAATGGGTGTATTTAAAAAGATATGGCCTGATGTTTGGTCAGCTAGAATGGAGTATATTTTAAATAACTGCATCCTGTCTTTATTAGAATACCCAAACTCAACTTTGCTTGGCGTTAACAGAATTTTAGCTGATGAAGAATATAGAAATAAAGTTATTGAAGTAATTCAAGACCCAATTATTAAATCATTCTGGCTCAATGAGTTTGCTCGCTATTCACAAAAATACGAAACCGAAGCCACCGCGGCCATTCAAAATAAAATTGGGCAATTTATTTCCTCGCCCCTAATTAGAAATATTATTGGGCAAACAAAATCATCTTTAGACATGAGAAAGATCATGGATGAAGAAAAGATTTTAATTATGGATCTTTCCAAGGGTAGAATAGGGGAGGATTCTTCAAAATTATTGGGCGGTCTTTTAATTACTAAATTACAGTTGGCGGCTATGTCAAGAGTAGACACACCCGAAGAAGAAAGAAAAGATTTCTTTTTGTATGTTGATGAGTTTCAAAATTTTGCCACAGAGTCATTTGCCAATATCTTATCAGAGGCAAGAAAATATCGTTTGGGCTTAACTTTGGGGCATCAATACATAACGCAAATGGAAGAAACAGTTCGGGATGCGGTGTTTGGCAATGTTGGCACAATGATTGTTTTTAGAGTGGGGGCAGAAGACGCTGAATCCCTAGAAAAAGAGTTTGCTCCTAATTTAACAGCCAATGATATTGTTAATTTGGGCAAGTATAATATTTATGTAAAACTGATGGTTAACGGTATTGCTGGGGATCCATTTTCTGCTGATACCCTCCCTCCGCCCGATATGCCAGCAAAATCATTTAAAAATGAGATTATTGAGTCATCTAGGGGCGAGTATGCTGGAGAGAGAGAAAAAACAGAAGAAGAAATAGCCAGATGGACAGGAGATTTTGTTTTGCAAAAGGAATTTAAGAAGCCAATCGAGCTTTTTGACGCTACTTGTGAGGGATGCAAAAAGAACACTAAAGTGCCCTTTAAGCCAGACAATAAACGGCCTGTTTATTGCAAGGCTTGCTTGAAAAAAATGGAGGCAGACGCCAACCCAAAAGATTCGGGCGGAAAAGCCCCAGAAGGCAGCTTAGCTGCCCCAGGGCTAAGCTCAATTTTGCCAGCAAAGCTAGAAAAGAAAGAAGAAGAGCCAAAACCAACTTCGCTAGAAGAGCTTTTAATGCGCAACACTGTGCCCTTTGCCAGGAAACAAAAAGAAGAGCAGAAAAAAGCAAAACAAGAAGTAGACAAAGAAAAATTAAAAGAAGCCATCAGAGAGTCTTTAAGCGATACGCCAAAAGAAATAAACCCCGGCGAGGTCGTCAAATTTTAAAATATGTTTAGAGGTTTGAATGATTATAATTTTTTTAATAAAAAAGTCCTGGTTAGGTGCGATTTTAACGTAGCTATTGAGAAAAACAGAGTTATTGATGATTTTAAAATAAAAAGAGCTATTGAAACAATTAAGTATCTAAAAGAATCAGAGGCAAAAGTAATTTTAATAAGCCATTTGGAGAAGCTTAGCTTCTTTGACAAAGCAACCTTAAAACCAGTTGTTTCTGTTTTAGAAAAAATGCTTAACACTAAGATACTTTTTTCTGAAAAATGCTCTGGCAAAAAAACTAAAAAAATGATTGATAGCTTAAAACCTGGCCAAGTCTTGGTTTTGGAAAATTTAAGAAAGAATAACGGTGAAAAGCAAAATAATGAAAAGTTTGCCAAAGAAATGGCTACTTTAGCTGATGTGTTTGCGCAAGAAGCTTTTAGCTGTTGCCATAGAAAGCATGCTTCCATTGTTTCTTTGCCCAAGTTTTTACCTCATTTTATTGGGTTTGAGTGCGAAAGGGAGGTAAGTGTTTTGGGTTCTTTGATTGAAAGCCCAGAAAGGCCATTAGTTGTTTTAATTGGCGGAGCAAAAATTGAGGCTAAGCTAAGCATGATTAAGCGATTTTTGCCCCAGGCCGACCATTTGCTTTTTGGCGGTAAAATCGCTAATGTTTTATTAGCGGTTAAGGGGATTGTTATTGGCAGGCCATTGCCCAACCAAGAAACGCAAGAGATTTTAAAAGGTATAAATTTAACTGATCAAAAAATTCATTTGCCCCTAGATGTTCTGGCTTATTGGGATGATAGCCACGATATTACCCGCCAAACAGCGCCCGGCAAAGTAAGAAGAGACGAGGAGATTTATGATATTGGCCGAGCAACCATAGAAAAGTTTTCTGAAGTTTTAAAAACAGCCAAATCTATTTTTTGGTC
The DNA here is from genome assembly GCA_043802745.1 of bacterium. GTDB lineage: Bacteria > Patescibacteriota > Minisyncoccia > Minisyncoccales > CG1-02-41-26 > STD1-80. Next base: position 28,436 of record JAZDKU010000026.1, read on the forward strand.
TGGAGATTTGGGCTTAGTTGAAAATCAAAAATTTAGAAAAGGCACTTTGGAGATTGCTAAAGCCATCGGGGAGAATAAAGACGCCTTAAGGGTAGCTGGCGGGGGAGATACAGTTGCTTTTATAAGAGCCCATGGTTTGGAGAACAATTTTTCTTTTTTATCAACTGGGGGAAGCGCTATGTTAGAGTTTATTGCCAATGGCGCCCTGCCGGGAATAGAGGCTCTGAAAATATAAAATTGACTCCGCAGGTGTCACCCTGAGCGACTAGCGAAGGGTCTAAGCCGAGATTCTTCGCCTGCTGGCTCAGAATGACAATGATATGTGCCACGAAATAAAAAATTTAAAAAAAGTAGCCAAGAGAATTAAAAAAGCTGTAAAAAATCAGGAAAAAATAATTATTTTTGCTGACGCTGATTTAGACGGCACAACCTCGGCTATTATTTTAGAAGAAACAATTCAAAGCTTGGGTGGCTTGGTTGATTTAATTTATTTTCCCAACAGGGATAGCGACGGCTACGGGCTAAGCGAAAAAGCGCTTAGTAATTTTATAAATAAAGCCCCAGGGCTTTTAGTGCTTTTAGATTGCGGGATTGGCAGTTTTGAGGGTATAAAAAAAGCATCGCAAGCTGGTTTTGAGGTTATCGTTGTTGATCATCATGAGATTTTAGGCAAGTTGCCAAAGCCAGCCCTAATTGTGGATCCAAAACAGCCAAAAGATAAGTATTTATTTAAAAAATTGGCCAATGTTTGTTTGGTTTTTAAGTTAAGCGAAGAAATCTTAGGCAAAGAAATGCCCCAAACAATAAAAAAAAGCTTTTTTGAGCTTGGAGCTTTGGGGACAATTGCTGATATGATGCCAGAAGAAGATTGCAACAAAAGAATAATTGAAGGAGGAAAAAATTGTTTATCCCAAACATTTCGGCCCGGCTTTTTGGCTCTTATTGATTTTGTGAAAAAAGAAGGAGACACTTCCAGAAGTATTTTTTCGAAAATTGTGACAATTTTAAATATTACAGGAGTAGTAAATAACCTAACAGAAAGCTATTTGCTTTTTAAAGAAAAAGATATTTCCAAAGCCAAAGAAATGGTCAGAAGTTTAGTTGATGCTTCAGCTAGCAGGCAAATGAGAATTCAAGAAATAGCCGAGCAAGTTGTTCGTGGCGATAGATTAGACGATAATATTGTTTTTGTTGGCGATGAAATGTGGGAGCAGGTTCTCACGGGCCCTGTGGCTTCAAGGGTTTGCAATAAAACCAAAAAGCCAACTTTTATTTTTAAGATTGGCAAAGAAAAATGCCGAGGATCAGTGAGAATGCCAGGCAAAAAAGACGGGGTGGTGGCCATGAAATCTTGCGAAATATTTTTGGAGGTTTTTGGCGGGCATCCCCCGGCTGCTGGGTTTACTTGCGACAAGTCGCAAATCGAGGGACTTAAAAAATGTCTTGTGAAGTATTTTGAACAGATAAAAGAATAAGGCATTTAATTTTTTATGGAAAAAATCATTATTTATACAGACGGGGGGTCGCGAGGGAATCCCGGTGAGGGTTCTGTGGGCGTTGTTTTTTGCGATGAAAAAGGCAAAACTATTAAAAGTTATGGTGAAAAAATTGGTTTTTGCACAAACAACGAAGCAGAATACAAAGCTCTAATTTTTGCCCTAAAAAAAGCCAAGTCAGTTTTTGGTAAAGATAAAATCAAGGCTTATAAAATAGAAGTGAGATCTGACTCCGAGCTTTTGATTAATCAGATGAATAGAAAGTATAAAATTCAAGATGAAAGAATGGGAAAGTTGTTTCTGGAGGTTTGGAATTTAAGAGTTGAGCTGCCAGAAATAGAATTTGTGGCCATACCTCGAGAAATGAATAAATTAGCCGATAAATTAGCCAACGAGGCGCTAGATACCCCCAAGAAAAGCCAACCACTTTTTTAATTTTTGTAATAAAAAAGCCTTAGCAAACCGATAAGCCGAATTCTGTCGGGGACAATCATTTGTCTAGCCCTAATATTACTAATAGGGTCATGCGAGCTACTTTTTACATTTCGGCAAATCCGGAGATTGTCGAAATGCTTGCTCTTGCACTCAAGTAAGGGTTTAGCCGTTTCACCCTTCGGCTTCACTCAGGGCAAGTCCCTAAGTTTATACGAAGATTTACCCCATTGCTGGGGTACTTTTTACCTTTCGATAAAAAGCGTCTCTGCTCGCACCTCGCGCCTCACGGCGGACGGGGATTACCCGCTACTATTTTCGCTCCGCCAGTTGGCGGAAAGCGATTGAGTGTTCGGACTTTCCTCTAAGCTCATAATTTGTTATGATGGGCCTAGCGATTGCCTGGTTTGCTAAGGCATTTTTATTATAAGTAATTAGCTAATTATTGTCAATGATTCATAGAATATTAGGTTCAAAAGCGCAAACTATCAGCTTTGCCGCCTTAATCATAGGTGTATCGAGTTTTTTTAGTTATGTTTTGGGCGCTTTGCGCGATAATTTGCTGGCTAATTTTTTGCCAAATCAATTAGCCGATGTTTATTGGGCCGCTTTTCGCGTACCTGATTTTATTTATGGCGTTTTAATAACCGGTGGGATAACAGCTGCTTTTTTACCAGTTTTTTCCTCTTATTTTCAAGAAAGCCAAGAAAAGGCCAAGAGATTATTTAAAGATGTTTTTACTGTATTTTTTATTAGCCTAGCTTTTTTGGTTGTTGTTTTCTTTTTCCTGGCTCCTTTGCTAGTTTACCTAACTGTGCCTGGTTTTTCTGAAAGCCAAAAGCAAGAAACAGCTAATTTAATGCGGCTAATGCTTCTTTCTCCTTTGCTTTTAGGATTATCGGCAATTTTTTCTAGCGCGTTGCAGTATTTAAACCTTTTTTATGCTTTTGCTTTGGCTCCTATTCTTTATAATGCTGGCATTCTAACTGGTATCTTAGTTTTTTATCCAGCCCTTGGTTTGCCAGGCTTGGCCTTGGGTGTTATTTTGGGCGCTTTTTTACACTTGCTAATTCAAATGGCAGTAGCCATTAAAATTGGATTTAGCCCTCGATTTTCTTTTGCTTTAAAAGAAAAACAAGGTCTTTTTAAAATTTCAAAATTAATGTTGCCAAGAGTTATAAGTTCAGCTGCCTTTCAAATTAACTTAATCATTACCACAGCTATTGCTTCCACCTTAACGGCTGGTTCTATTAAAATTTTTAATCTTTCTAATAATTTATATTGTGTGCCGGTTGGTTTAATCGGGATGTCGTTTGCTACGGCTGTTTTTCCAACTCTTTCCAAAAGTTTTGCCTCTGGGCAAAAAGAGCAGTTTCTGGCAGTTTTTTCTGGCATTTTAAATAAAATTATTTTTTTCATTTTGCCTCTGAGCGGTTTTATATTTATTTTGCGAGCGCAAATTGTTAGGCTTATTTATGGCACGCAAATTGCCAGCGGAAACTATTTTGGCTGGTGGGAAACTCGTTTAACCGCTAGTTCCTTGGGGGTTTTGTCGCTTTCTTTATTTGCCGCTTGCTTGATTCCGTTTTTAGCCAGAGCTTTTTTTGCCTTGCACAACACCAAAACTCCTTTAAAAATTGCTTTATTTTCTATTGGTTTGAACGTGACACTTTCTTTTTTGTTTGTTTGGCTTTTTAAAACCCCTGGTATTTTTCAAGATCTCTCAATAAGGTTTTTAAGATTAAAAGATCTAACTGATATTGCTGTTTTGGGCTTGTCTTTAGCTTTGTCAATTTCCACTATTTTCCAGTTTATTTTACTTTTAGCTAGCCTAAAGCTTAAGCTAAAAAATTTATCTATAGTAAAGTATAAAAATAATTTCTTGAAAATGTTTTTTGCCTCTTTGTTCGCCTCTTTAGTTGTTTATGTTTGTCTAAAAATAACTGGCTTTGCTTTGCCAGAGCTAAGCTCAGCCTTGGCAACCAATAAAGTTTTTGGGCTTTTGTTGCAAGCTATGGTTTCGGGCCTATTGGGAGTAGTTGCTTATTTATTCTTATGTTTTTATATGGGCCTAAAAGAGCCAAAAATAATCTGGAACTATATAGTTACAGCAACCCGATTGCTGTAAGAATATAAAAATAAACAATATATGCCATATAGAAAAGAACAACTTGAAAGTGGAGAAATTTATCATATAACCATAAGAAGAGTAGGTGATGCCTTGCTTTTTAAAGATATAGATGACTATTATAGGGGAATTTTTTCTATTTACGAATTTAATACAAGTGCTTATGTAACCATAAGAGAGCGACGGAGGATTCGAACTCAAATAAAGAAATCTATTCAAGATAACAGCACTCCGAGTGTTGTAATTGACAGTCGCGATAAGTTAGTTGAAGTTTTAGCATTTTGTTTAATGCCAAATCATATTCATTTATTAGTAAAACAATTAAAAGACGGTGGTATAAGTAAATTTATGCAAAAGTTTGGGGTTGGCTACTCTTCTTACTTTCGCGAAAAGCACCAGCTAAAAAGAAGGGAACATTTTTTTGATGGAGTATTTAGCGCTGTTCACATAGAAAATGATGAACAGTTAAAAACAGTCTTTGTTTATATTCATACAAATCCCATTGCCTTAATAGAGCCAGGTTGGAAAGAAAAAGGGATAGTTAATACTCAAGAAGCTATTAATTTTATTGAAGGATATAAGTGGTCAAGCTATCAGGATTATATAGGAAAGAAAAACTTTTTTTACGTAACAGAGAGAAAATTTTTATCTGAGGTAATGGGCGGAGAGAAGGGTTGTAAAGATTTTGTGGATAATTGGATTGAATATAAGAATGAAATGAGCAAATTTTAATTTTACAGCAATCGGGTTGCTGTAGCTATTTATTATGCAAGAAAATATAAGAAACTTTGTTATAATTTCGCACATAGATCACGGGAAGTCCACTTTAGCTGATCGGCTTTTGGAGGTTACTGGCACAATAAGCAGGGATAAAATGAAAGAGCAGTTTTTGGATTCAATGGATTTAGAGCGTGAGAAGGGGATTACTATTAAAATGCACCCCGTTAGATTGGCTTATCGCCAATCTAACGGGGCAGGCCCTTCATATATTCTGAATCTAATAGATACTCCTGGGCATATTGATTTTTCTTATGAAACCTCAAGAGCTTTGGCGTGCTGCGAGGGAGCTGTTTTGTTGGTTGATGTTAAGCAAGGCATTCAAGCCCAAACATTATTTAATTTAGAGCAGGCTCAAAAGCTTGGCCTGAAGATTATTGGAGCTATTAATAAGATTGATTTAGCTACAGAGGAGCAAATTAAAGATGCCAAAAAGGAATTATCAGAAGTAGCGGGCATGGAAGACAGTGAAATTTTAGAAATTTCTGGCAAAACCGGACAAGGGGTTGAAAATCTTTTAGAGAAAATTGTTAGTTTTTTTCCTCCGCCCTTCACCACCGACCCCACTCCTCGGCTTGGGGCCGAGGGGTGGGGTCGTGTGGCTACTGTTCCTACCGTATCGGATAGTTTAAAAGCTTTAATTTTTGACTCAAAATACGATCCTTTCTCGGGCGTGGTAGCTTTTGTCAAAGTTTTTACAGGAAAGGCCAAGCGGGGGGATAAAATTAACTTTTTTGCTGGTAAATGTCAATCAGAAATTAAGGAAGTTGGCTATTTTATTCCTGGATTATTCCCAATAGATGTTCTGAAAGCCGGAGATATCGGCTATATCAAGACCGGAATAAAAGAGCCAGCAAAAGTAAGGGTTGGGGATACAATATTTTGGCAAAATGAGCCATATCGCATATCAGATAGTGACTTTAAGCCCCTAACAGAATATAAAGAGCCACAGCCCGTGCTTTTTTTAAGTCTATATCCGGCCATAGCTGACGAGTTTGATATGTTAAAAGACGCTTTATTAAAACATAAATTAAATGATCCTTCTTTTGATTTTCAAATAGAGTCGCAAATGGCTTTGGGCCGGGGATTTCGTTGCGGGTTTTTAGGCTCTTTGCATGCTGAAATAACAGTTGGCAGGCTAAAGAATGAGTTTGGCTTGGATTTGGTCGCTACATCGCCCCAAGTTATTTTTAAAGCTTTTTTAAAGAATGGAAATGAGATTGAAGTGTCCTCTCCCTCTCTTTTTCCCGACCCTTCAATTATCCAAGAGCTTCAAGAGCCAATGGTTAAAGTGGAAATTGTTACCCCAAACCAATACTTTGGCCAGTTATTTAAATTTTTTCCTCAATTTGAAATTGTTTTAGAAAACACCCAATCTTTAACGAACGAAAAATCTTTATTAGTGGCCAGAGCTCCTTTAAGAGAAATTATTTCTGGAAGTTTTTATGAAAAACTTAAATCATCTACCGAAGGATACGCTTCTTTTAGTTTTGAACAAATAGGCTTTCAGAAATCTGATTTAGTAAAGGTGGATGTTTTAATAGCTGGCGAAAAAGAGGAAGCATTTGCTAAAGTTTTAACAAAAGAAAAAGCTTATAGTGAAATGAAGAGGTTTTTAGAAAAGCTCAAGGAGGTCTTGCCCCCTCAACAATTTGCTTTGGCTATTCAGGCCTCAATTGGTGGCAAGATAATTGCTAGGGAAACAGTTTCAGCTTTGCGCAAAGACGTGACTGCCAAGCTATATGGGGGAGATGTTACGAGAAAGAAAAAACTGCTCGAAGCCCAGAAAAGGGGCAAGCAGAAACTAAAAAATCGAGCTAGGGTTAATATCCCAGCCCAAGTTTTTCTGGATATTTTAAAATAAACCAGGTAAGATTAAAGAAAAAATCATGCTCAAAGACACCAAAGCCACTAAAATTACCCAAATAGTTTTTACTAAATTTTTTTTCGCCATATTATTGGTAATTATTGCAGGTTTTTTGGCTTTTGGCAACTATAGGCTCATGAAAGCAAAGAATAAAATTTATTTAAAGTTGCAAGAAACAAGAGCAGATTTAGAAAAAATTTCCAAAGAAAAAGTGTCAACCCAGGCTAAGATTTCTCAAGGTCAAAGTTATGATTATTTAGAAGAAGTTGCCCGAGAGGAATTAAATTTTAAAAAGCCAGGCGAGCAAGTTGTGGCTTTTCCCGAACAAAAAGCATTTCAAGAAACAGAAACAAGCCAGAAAATTAAAGATTTATGGCAAAAATTTGTTGATATGCGCAAAAAATAACGCGCGGGTGTCGTATAACGGCTATTATGGTTCCTTCCCAAGGAACAGACGGCGGTCCGACTCCGCTCACCCGCTCAAGATTGTGCCAGCGTAGCTCAGTTGGTAGAGCAGAGCTTTCGTAAAGCTAAGGTCGCCAGTTCGATCCTGGCCGCTGGCTCACTTTAATTTTGTCTAAAACCGTGCTATAAAGGGGATATGCAAGAAATAACTGCTGAAATTGAAAGTTTGAGAAAAGAGCTGGGCTTTTTACGGGAGGAGTTTCTTAAACCTGATTTTTGGCGTGATTCAGAGCAAGCAATAAAAAAACAAAAAAGAGCCAGACAGCTAGAAGAGAACATAAAATCTCTTGAAACGTTTATGGCGGGTGGTGGGGTTGTTAATGAAGAAAATTTTAAAATATTTCTTTCTGGGGTGTATGATAAAAAAGACGCAATTCTTTCTATTCAATCAGGGGCTGGGGGAAGAGATGCTGAAGATTGGGTGTGTTTGCTGTTAAGAATGTACCAAAAATATTGTGAAGCAAAAGATTGGGGCCACAAAATATTGTTTCAAACGTTTACTGAATCAGGCGGACCTGAAGGCAGGATTGGCCTTCGCGAGGTTGGCGTTTTAATAAAAGGCAAGTTTGCTTATGGGTTTTTGAAAAAAGAAAATGGAACGCACAGATTGGTAAGGCTTTCGCCATTTTCAGCTAAGCAATTGCGCCATACTTCTTTTGCCAAAGTAGAAGTAATTCCTAGAATTGAAAATGATGAAATTGATGAGAATATTTTAAAGCCCAATGATTTAAAAATAGAAACATTTAGGTCGTCGGGCGCTGGCGGGCAAAATGTTAATAGGCGCGAAACCGCTGTGAGGATAACTCATTTGCCAACAGGCTTGGTGGCTTCTTGTCAAACTGAAAGATATCAAGCAGTTAATAAAAATATCGCTTTGGAAATTTTAGCTGGAAAGGTTTTACAGCAAAAAGAGAAAGAAAGAGAGGATGATTTGGCAAAAATAAGAGGAAAAAGAATCAATGCTGATTTTGGCCATCAAATTAGATCATATGTTTTGCACCCCTATAATTTAGTAAAAGACCATCGCACTGATGTTGAAACAACAAACACACAAGCGGTTTTAAACGGTGATTTAGAAAAGTTTATTTATGCTCAAGTTTCAGAATCTAACAAAAATTTATAATAATCAGAGCGGAAAAGTGGTTGCTCTGTTCAACGTTAATTTGGAGATTGCCAAAGGCGAGCTTGTTTCTATTGTGGGAAAATCCGGGGCAGGCAAAAGCACTTTGGTGAAAATTTTAACTAGAGAGGAAATACCAACAAAAGGCGGGGTACTTTTTAACGATATAAATATCTGCGCTTTGAAGGGAAAAAAGCTTCAAGAAATGAGAAGAAGAATAGGGGTTGTTCACCAAGACTACAAATTGCTTTCTAATAAAAATGTTAAAGAAAATTTATGTTATGTTATGCAGGTAGTGGGTGTTTGCGATGAGGCTATTGAGAAAGATGTAAAAAAAGTTTTAGAAATCGTTGGCATTGAAAATAGGGTTTGCCATTTTCCTCATGAGTTATCGGGTGGGGAGAAACAGCGCCTAGCCATTGCCAGAGCCCTAATTCATCGGCCAGAAGTTATTATTGCTGATGAGCCAACCGGCAACCTAGATGTTTATAATTCTTATGAAGTTATTAGCTTGTTTAAAAAAATAAATGAGATGGGCACAACGATTATACTGCTAACTCACGACAAGGAGATTGTAGATTCTTTAAAAAGGCGCGTCATTACCCTAGACCAGGGCAAAGTAATAGGGGACGATGCCAAAGGAAAATTTATCTTGTAAATTAAGCGTGTCATGCTGAGCCAGCAGGCGAAGCATCTCTTGTGCGAGATTCTTCGCTAATCGCTCAGAATGACAAATTTTTTATGTTAATTAGTTTTAAGCGAATTTTAAAATTTGGATGGCTCGGTTTTTGGCGAAACAAAACATTGAGCTTGCAAGTTATCTTTATCATGGGAGTGGTAGCTTTTGCCATATCATTTATTTTTCTTTTTGAACAAATAGGAAATTTTTTAATTAGCCAGTCTGAAAAAAAGGTTGATATTTCTGTTTATTTTAAAAAAGACGCTTCCGAAGAAAGCATGCTTAATTTAAAGCAAGAGCTTGAAGCATTAAGTAGCCAAGTTAAATCAGTTGATTATATTTCCAAGCAAGAGGCTAACGAAATTTTTATTGAAAAACATAAAGACGACAAGTTTTATTTGGAGGCCTTAAATCAAGTGCCAGAGGAGCCGTTTTTAGCTTCTTTAAATATTGTAGCCTTTTCTTCGGAAAGCTACGAGGCCATAGACGCTTTCTTACAAGAAAAACAAGTAGACAATCTCATGGAAAAAGTGTCTTATAGCAAGAACAAAAAAGTTATTGACCAGCTTTTCTACATAACTTCAAATGTAAGAAGGGTGGGGCTTATCTCGGGGATTGCCATTGCCTTGCTTGTTATACTAATTACGTTTAACACCATTAAGCTTACTATTCTTTCTATAAAAGACGAAATAACCACCAGCCGTTTAGTGGGAGCTTCGAATTGGTTTATTAGGGGTCCATTTTTGGTGCAAAGTTTTTTATACGCATTAGTTTCTGTTTTGTTGCTGGACATTGTTTTGGTGGCGTTTACCATATTTTTAAACGCTAAAATACAGACTTTATTTTTAGACTTTAATCTAGTAGGCTTTTTAAAGAGCAATGGACCTTGCTTAGTAGCTTCTCAGCTAGGAGCCACCCTAATTCTGGGAGCAATTTCATCTCTTTTAGCGTCAAGAAAGTATCTAAAAATGTAGCAATCACGTGTATCGGATAAGAAATACGCTGTTTGTGGGCATTTTATTGCGGGATCGTCTAATGGTAGGACGATGCACTCTGGATGCATTAATCTAGGTTCGAGTCCTAGTCCCGCAGCTTTTCGCTCGGTTTAACAACCGAGCTTTTGTTTTCAAAGTTATCCACAGAAAAGGATATTTGTTGGGCTTTACATGGCCTATCTGATACGCGATAATGGTATAAGATTAAGTTTTTATGTTTAATTCAATTGCAAAAGAAAATAAAAAATACATTTCCCTGCAAGAAGCAGCAGAATACTCTAAGATTTACTCCCAGGGTTATTTAAGCTTGCGAGCCAGGCAAGGCAAATTAAAAGCAGTAAAGCTGGGAAGGAACTGGGTAACTACGAAAGTCTGGGTGAGCGAGTATGTTAATAGTGAAAGCAATATCAAAGCTAGCGAATTAAACAAAGATAGCTCTCCAAAAATCAAAAAAA
>JAZDKU010000027.1:0-6271 GCA_043802745.1 bacterium
CGGGGTTTGCATTTCCCCGTGAGCAGTCTTTATCACTCCTAACCTTGCCCCTGACTTCTTCGACTTGTGTAAAATCTCAAATTTCATTTTTTTATACGCTGGAAATTTAACCTTGTGCTGGCGGGCATATAGCGCTTTGGCCATCAACACAAAAACCTGTGAGTCCTGGGTTGACACTTGACCTCCCCGCTCTTCCCGTGGAATCAGCACAATACCAAGTAGTACCACTTTTTTCGTTTAATGGAGCATATATACAAGCTGATTGAGAGTTAGTTTGTGGGAAATGGGCAATCATAGGTTCCTTGCCATCTAAAATTATTTGATTTTTTCTGTGTATTGAAAAAGATGGTTTTTTGGAGTTTGGATCATTATAGTTTTTGTCTATTTCATTGCATGTCATCTTTATTTCGGTATCTAAAGAAGAGCAAGAAAATTTGTCGAAGTTGTTATCGTTGCCTTGGATGTAAGTCATAGAAGTGCGTAATTGAGCAATAGCTGCTATTATTCTTGAATCGTGAGCTGGCGTACAGCAGGAGGGAAATGATGCAAAAGATATACCGATTATAAAAATTAAAAAGAAAAAACACGAAAGACCAATAAATTTATTACCTGATTCAAGAGATTTCTTTTTGATAGCAAGTAGAATTTTTATATCTAATAATAAAAAAAATATTAAAATGACAAAAAATATATGGATTGCAATATTTTTTCCTCCTAAAAATATTCCATAACTATTGTACGAATTAAGATAAGAAAGTAAAAACAATAATCCTATTAAAATTATTTTATTAACAAAGAAAAAGATTTTTTTCATATTTTTATTTAATTATTTATCTGTCGGAACGGCGAGAGTTGCACTCGCGATTTCCTCGTCCCGAACGAGGCGCCTTAGCTACTAGGCTACGTTCCGCTTTAAAATTTAATCATTAAAAATTATTTAAAAATTAAAAATTTAAAATTAAAAATTCGCAATCTTTGATTGCGTTAGCTTACCCAGTATTTGGCTTTGGTCATTTGGTCTTGTTTGGTGTCTACTTGCTCAACTTCGGTTTTGGCTGCTTTGGCTAATTTGGCAAGTTCTTGGTCCGTTAAAGCACCGAGTTTTTTTATTTCTGTTAATAAAAACTCTGAATTATTCTTACTGGGGTCGGACAAGACATAGGACAAAACAATAGACAAGATTTGTCCTATCTTTGGCCCAGCTTTTATCTGTAAAGCTTTCATAATATCTTCCCCGTTTATCTTTATCATTTTTGGAGAAATTGGGTCTTTGGCCACTTTTTCAAATAAGTACTTGAGATGCCTTAGCTTGTAGGGCTCGGCTTTTGGTACGCCTGAGCCAATGCGGTCGGACATTCTTACTTGTAAAAGTTCTTCAATTAATTCTGGCCCAACATTGCGCACTAATCTCCGCACTGACGCTTCGCCCACTTCTCCAGCATTATAATAAAATAAATGGTATCTAATTAATTTTGTAATTTTTTCTATATCTTTTTTAGGAAATCTTAAGTTTTCTAAAATTTTCTTGGCCATCTTAGCGCCAACAATTTCGTGGCCATAAAAAGTGGCATTTTCACCTTCGCCCTGTTTTGTTCTTGGCTTGGCAATATCGTGCAATAAAGTAGCCAAACGCACCTCAAAAGAATAATTTTTTTTGCAAGCATACTCTAAGCTTAAAATATTGTGCTGGTAAACTTCGTAAATATGGTGCTTGCTTTGGCTATTGCCAACTCCCTCTAAAAGTTCAGGGATTATATATGGCAAAAGCCCTAGAGTTCTTAAAAGTTCAATGCCTTTAGAGCCGTTTTTACCCATTAAAATTTTTATTAGCTCATCTCTTATTCTTTCTTTGGCAATGTGGTTAAGTAATTCAGCATTTTTAATAATGGCCTGACTGGTTTTGGGTTCTATTTGCCATGGTTTTTCATCTAAACAAACAGCAAAACGAACAGCTCGCATCATACGCAAAGCATCTTCTTGAAACCTTTCTTCAGCCTTGCCCACTGCTTTTATTGTTTTATTTTTTAAATCCTCTTGGCCATCAAATAAATCAATAATTTTTAATTTTAAATCTATTGCCAAAGCATTAATAGTGAAGTCGCGTCGAGCTAAATCTTGCTCAAGAGTGTCCACAAATTTTACCGCGTCTGGGTGGCGCTTGTCTGAGTATTTGCTTTCGGTTCTGAACGGGGTTATTTCTATTTCTTTTAAGCTTTCATTTTTAGAGCCAGTTAACACGGAAACTGTGCCAAAAGAGTTTTCATAAAATGTTTTAAATCCAGCTAACTCAAAAACTTCTTGAATCTCTTCGGGCTTGGCATTGGTGGTTAGATCCCAATCATTGGGTTTGATTTCTCTTAATAAATCTCTAACACAACCACCCACAATGTAGGCTTCAAATTTTTTATCTTGCAAAACTTGAAGGCAATTTTTAACCTCTTTGGGAATTTCCATAGATTTGCTTGATTATGGCTTAAAAATGGATTTTTTTCAATTATTCTGCTAAAATTAGACCCAGTTAGCTCCCGTAGCTTAACGGATAAAGTACTGGTCTTCGGAACCAAGGATGGGGGTTCGATTCCCTCCGGGAGCACAAAGGCATTGCCTTTTGTCGTTTGTTGTGGTAAAAATTGATTATCTTTTGTATAATAAAATAATGTTTAAAAAAATATTTATAGTTTTTTTATTTGCGTTATTTTTATTGCCAAATTTAGCCATGGCTGACAGCGAGTATCAAGTACAACTTTTTAGCGATACGAATAACAATGGTATTTTTGACAAAAGCACAGCAAATCCAAACGAAACAGATCAGGGGATGGGCACTAAAAATGTTTGCTACGATGGACTCGTGCCTTGCGGAAAAATTTTGTGTGAAGGTAATTTTGTGGATGGAAAATGTAAAGATAAAAGTGGTAATTGTATATCACCAAGGAAAGCAACAATCAAGCCAATTCAGTGCCAGCTCTGCCATGGATTTATTATGGCTGACAAAGGAGTTGACTATGTGGTGATAAAGTTGGTGCCATTTTTAGCAGTATTTATGCTGGTGGTTGGGGGAGTGATGTTTTACTTTGGTGGGGTTAGGCCAGAGCTTTTAACTAGGGCTAAAACATTGATAAAGGGTGTGGTGATTGGCTTGGTGCTGATTTATAGCGCCTATATGATTGTGAATATCTTTTTAATGGTTTTGGGGGCTTCGGGAATGAATTCAATAAAAGATGTTTTTAAAGATGGAGTTTTCTCAGTAAAATGCCCAGTTTACGTGCCACAAAATGCGGGAAGAGATATTTATTGGCCATAGCGGGTATATTTCTTAAATAGCCCGCCCCGTTAGCTCAATTGGTAGAGCAAATCCCTCTTAAGGATAAGGTTGTGGGTTCGAGTCCCCCACGGGGCACAAGGATAACAATTAACAATTAATAAATAAACATATGCTAACAGTACAAGAAAAAGAAAAAATTATAGGTGATTTCAGAATTAACAAGGCCGATAATGGTTCAGCTGATGTTCAGGTGGCTATTTTATCTGAAGAAATAAAACGGCTCTTGGAGCATTTAAAAACTAATCACAACGATAACCATTCAAGAAGAGGTCTTTTGAAAATGATTATCAAAAGAAAAAAGCTTTTGAAATATTTAGAAGGAGAAGATAAAAAAAGGTTTACTTCGGTTGTTAAAAAGCTTGGCTTAAAAGAAAAGCCAGCAAAATAATGTTAAACAAACCAAAAGAACAAAGAGTAGAGGTCTTAATTGATGTGCAAAATCTTTATCATTCAGCGCGCAATTTGCACCAAGCTAGAGTTAACTTTAATGAGGTTTTGAAATCCGCTATTGCTGGGAGAAAATTTATCAGAGCTTTTGCTTATGTGGTTAAAACAAAGACTGGCGAGGAAAAACCTTTTTTTGACGCTTTAAATAATTTGGGCATTGAAATGCGCGTCAAAGATTTGCAGGAATTTTATGATGGCCAGAAAAAAGCTGATTGGGATGTGGGTATTGTCATTGACGCTATTAGAACAGCTCCGGGCGTGGATGTGGTGGTGTTGTGCTCGGGGGACGGAGATTTTATCCCCTTAGTTGAGTATTTAAAAAACCAAGGCAAGAGAGTGGAGGTGATGGCTTTTGGCAAAACAAGCTCTTCTAATCTAAAAGAAATAGCTGATGAGTTTACGGATATTGGCGCTGACGCCCGCAAAAATCTTATAAAAATAAAAGTTTGATTTAAAGCTTTAAAAATGTTATCCTTAAGCTGATAAAAGTAAAGTAATATGGTTACAAAATATCAAAATAGAATAATGGTTGACCCAAAAATAATGGTTGGTAAGCCAATCATTAAAGGAACTCGTATAACTATTGAGTTAATTTTGCGTTTATTGGCTGAAGGTATGGCAGTAAAAGAAATTTTGGAAAACTATCCACATTTGCACAAAGAAGACATTCAGGCGGTTTTAGAATACGCTTTTGAAGCGGTTGGGCGAGAGAAAGTTTTTCCTCTAAATGTTCAATATGTAAAGCGCTATGCTTAAAATTTTACTTGACGAGAATATAGGATTTAAAACAGCGGATTTTCTTTTAAGGTTGGGATATGACGTAAAATTGGTGGCAAAAGATTTAAAGGGGGCAAAAGACAAGGATATTTTGAAGAATGCTTTTCAAGAAAAGAGAATTATTTTAACGCAAGATAAGGATTTTTGCGACTTGGTGTTCCGCGACTCTTTGCCTTGTTGCGGAATTATTTTATTAAGATTAAACAGTTATTTCCCAGAAGCAGTAAATAAAGTTTTGGATTTATTTTTGAATAGCAATAAAGAAAATTTGCAGAATAAGTTTGTGGTATTAACAGAAACTTCCGCTCGTATAAGAGAAATTTAATAAAATGAAAATTTTCCAAAAAATAAAAGAAACAAGTATTTTGGCAGTTTTTAGTTTTTGTATCGCTGCATTTTCTTATCTTCTTCCATTTGGTTGTGGGAATAAAAATTCTTTATCTGCAGGCGTTGCCGCCTTGGGCGGGATAATAGCACTAGTTTTTATCAAACGTCAGAAATTGCGAGGTAAATGGTTTGCAATTTTAGCGATTATTCTTGGTGTTATGGGATTTTTTGTATTGGTTACATTTTGTTAAATTTAAAAAAATAATCGGATTGTGGGGGCGGGGTTATGAATTTGAAATTAGGAACGATAGGTACAACCTATTTTCTTAACTTGAAATTCTTAATTTCTGATACATAATCCTCAAATTTCATGCAAGAGAAAAAAATGTTCGAATTTCAGCTTGGTGACCCTTCGGCAGGCTCAGGGCAAGTTAGAAAGCTGGAAGTAAAAATTGGCGGCTTAGCTGAACAGGCCAGCGGCTGTTGCTTAATTAGGTACGGGGACACTTCAATTTTATGCACAGCCATGTTGGGAAAAAGCAACCCAGGCCAGGGATTTTTTCCTTTAACGTGCGATTATGAAGAAAGATTTTATGCAGCTGGGAAAATATTAGGCTCTCGTTTTATCAGGCGGGAAGGCAGGCCTTCAACCGAAGCGGTTTTAACATCTCGCTTAATTGACCGGGCAGTCCGGCCGTTATTTCCAAAAGAATTAACCAATGAAGTGCAGGTTATCGCTACTTGTTTGTCCTGGGATGCAGAAAATGACCCATCAACTTTAGGGCTTTTGGGCGCTTCGTTGGTTTTGGGAATGTCAGAAATTCCTTGGAATGGTCCTGTGGCGGTTGTGCGAATTGGCCACGTGGAGGATAAATTTATTTTAAACCCTACCTATGAACAAAGAGAAAAGGGAAACTTAGATTTAGTTTTAGCTGGCATTGAAAAAAACGGCGAGATTTTAATTAACATGATTGAGTCGGGAGCCGAGGAAATATCAGAGGAAATATTCATAAACGCTTATGATTTTGCCAAACCATTTTTAAAAGATATATTGGACTTTCAAAAGAAAGTTTTAAAAGAAATTGCCAAGCCAAAAGCTGTTATAGCTAGCCAGGAAACAGACTATTCAATGATTGAAAAAGTTAAGAATTATTTATCTGATAAACTAGAAACAGCTTTATACGAACCAGACAAACAAAAAAGAAACTATGCTCTGGAGGCTTTGCAAGAGCAAATGTTTGTAGACTTAGCTGGGGAAATTGGCGAATCAAGCCCCGTTAGAGGCGAAGCCTCTAACGGGGCAAGCAAGGGGTTTGTAAAAAATTTCTTTGAAGAGCAAGTGGAAAAATCTTTTAAAGAAAATATTTTAAGTAAAGATAAAAGGCCAGATGGCCGAGG
>JAZDKU010000028.1:0-3978 GCA_043802745.1 bacterium
ATAATCAATATAATGCCTTATTTGTTCGGTCATATCAGTGAGAAACGGTATCATTGCCTCAAAAACTTCTTCTTTTCCCAAAAGACCTTCTTTTTTCTTTAATTCTTCAGCGCTTGTTAAGGATATATCCAAAAAAGCAGCGATACTTTTTGTTAATTGACCAGATGATGTTTCAATGGTTGAGGTAAAACGCAAATTTTTTCCAGCAAAAATAGCTAAAGTTGCCCTGGTTTCGCCAAAGTCAATAAGCAAAAAGGGGGAACAGAAAAAATCTTTTTCTGTAATGGCTCGAGTAATAGAAAATGCTTCAACCTCCATTGCTATTGGGGAAAAGCCAGTATCCTGAAAAATATTAATATAAGAATCAACAATTTTTTTCGGACAGGCCACTAAAACAATTTCTTGGCACTTTATAATCTTAGTGGTTGTCTCTACTTTCTCAAAATCAAAATAAACATCGTCAAGGGGAAGAGGAATTATGTTTTCAGCTTCCAGAGCAACCATGGAAGCGATTTTTTCTTGCTCTTTTAAAACCGGCAGTCTAATAATGTCAATAAACGATTTTTCTTCGGGCAAGGCAACTACTCCTTTTTTAAAATTAATATTTTTCTCTTTTAGCTCTGAAAAAAGTTTTTTTATTGCCCCCATTACCAGCTTTTCATCTTTAATCTCGCCTTTTTCTATTGCGCCTTTTGGAATTTCTACTTTCTCGAAACAAAAAATCTTAATTTCTTTACCTCTTTTTTCTAAGCCAATAGCCTTAATAGAAAAATCAGAAATATCAATGCCTATGGCTCTTTTTTTTGTAAAGTTAAATCGCATAACCTAGTATTCTTCTTCCCAATGGTCTACTATAATCACTGGAGAATAAAACCCTCCCCCCAAAGTATCTGTTATGGCATCAGCATCCAAATAAATATCAAACGTTTGCCAAATGCTAGAAAAGTCAATTTTTCTAGCTATTAATCCACCGCGAATTTCAATGGGGGCTAGCACAGACGAAATAGTCATTTGATCTCCAGAATAAACCAACCCATTAACAAACAAGCTTTGCGAACCGATTCCGAAAGAACCGCCAATAGTAAATTTTCTTTTGGCCATTAGCCCAGAGGCCGAAGTATCATCTGGCCTAAAAACACTTACCCTTGAAAAACCGCATCTCTTTGGCTCTCCTGGAATAGACCAGCAATTATCTTGGCCTAAATTTATGTCTCTATCTGAAGCTAAAATGCCAATCACAGTTAAATCCTGCCCTGCTCTTATATTAACATCTCCGAGAACATATGCCACAGTGCCTGTGGGGAAAACAATTGTCGGGTAATTATCCCATAAAACTTTTTCAAATTCACTTGTGGTAAAAACGCAATTTGTTTTTCCATCGCTTCTCAAAACACTACAATCACCAATGTTTGCTTGCGACAAAAAAGAAGCAGAGCTTGCTGAATCAAAATCAATCGATGGCATAGAAATATTTTGAGGCGGGCATTCAGTTGAAGGATCGCATTTTGATTGGCACATATTTTTTGCGCAAGTAGATGTTGAATCTAGTTGGGAAGAGCCATCCACTGAAACATTGCCCCCAACCAAGGCCTTTTCATCAACATAAACCCTACTCAACGTTTTCACTTGCAAAATATTTTCTACCAGCATATTGCCTCCATGTATTCTTAAAGGATTGGTGAGCGTAATATTTACATTGCCACTTGCCCCACCTGTGAAAATACCGTATTGGGAAATCGGATTGCTGCCCATTGCTTTTGAAACTTTTACCTTTACAATTCGCTGGGCTTTTTTATTAGCAGACATGTTAATAAAAGCTTCAGAGATTATTTCTGCTTTAGCGCAACCCAAATTGTTAATAGTAATTTGATATGACCCATTGCTAAAAATTCCTCCTGTTCTTTGATATGGTTCAATAGACCAAGATGAGCAAGATAGATCTCCAGCAGTTGGTAAGGTTTCAAAAGCGCTTTTCCAAGAAGAATCGTTTTTTAATTTAAAAATCGCTTCTTGAATACCCGCTTCAGCCAGATAATAGGCTTGGCTAGCAGACTTTTGACTGCTAGCCATTTGAACACCAGTTAAGCTAAAAGAAATAAAATAAGCAGCCAAAAAAACCATTAAACCTAAAACTAAAATAGCTACTAACAAAGCACTCCCGCCTGCCCTGAGCCGTGTCGAAGGGTTAGAAGTTTCGGCCGAAAACATTTGTTTGAAAATCAATTTGTTCATTTAATTTTTTTAGTTTTAAAGAAATATTTATAACCCCAGCTCCCCAAAAATTCATCTCCAAGGCATATTCTCCAACTACCCTATCTTCTAGTAAGCAACTGTGTGCCATAGTAGGAACGCCATCAATCATTTGGGTGTCATTCCATTTAAAAAATGTAGAGCAGGTTTGGCAATCATCAAAACAATAAACTTTATACTGGCGGCTAACCTCGCCGGTGCTTGTTGAAACATAATATCTAATATAATAATAATCACTGCCAAGAGAAACGTAGGGGGAAGGAGAATGCCCGTCTTGAAATTCTATTTCACTTGGCGGATTGTCTGGAGTTTGGGGGAGGGCCGTAACTATATTTTGTGTTTGCCTTAATTCTCTGGTCATTCTTTCTAAAACCACGCGAGCATTTTGTAAAATTTCCGCTTTTGTTTCTGTTTTCTGGTAAAATTTTTGCGAAGTGAAATAAATAGAAAAAACCAAAACTATGGCTACCACAAAAATAGCCATGGCCACTAACACCTCAACGAGAGAAAATCCTTGCTTTGAATTTATAATTTTCATTTTTCTGCAAATAAAGTTATTAATTTCACCTCACGGCTCCCAAATCTTAATGGCGAATTCCAAGAAACAGTTGCTTCTATTTTTTTAAAAGTAGTAGCAGGAACGCTCTCTTGCAGACTTTCATTAACAAAGCTTATTTTTGTTGTTCGAGTAAACCTTTCAAAGGGCGCTGGCAAGGGACTTTCAACAACAGTTCCAATTGTTAATTCAGAAAAAGATTTAGCAAGCAAGGCCTCAATTTTGTCTTGAGCACATAAAATAGCTTGAGTTTCAAGCTGGCTATTTTTTTCTACGCTAAAACCAAAAGGAAAAACCTGCAAAACAATCACCAGCCCAATAGTAATCACCGCCAATGCCATCAATGTTTCTATTAAAGTAAACCCCCTGTTATTTGTTATTTGTTTTAAGCTATTTGTCATTTCAGTTTTGAATTTTAACAAAACCTGATGGCTTTATATCTATAATTTTACTTTGTCCTTTACTATTAACCAAACAAACCGAGCCAGAATAAGCCACCGAGCCATATGGGTTAAACACCACATAGTCATCTAATAAGCCAGTTATTCCACAAAAAGTAATACCAGTTGGTAATTGCTTGGTAGTTAAAATAATAGTTTCTGTGCTAAATTTTTCAATCCGATAGCTATTACTTAAAGTGTTAAAAAAAATACCGTGATTTATTTGTTCAGTAATAGTGAGCTGTTGGGTCATTCGCAAATCAGTTGTTAGATCGCGAGAAACAGAGCTTAAAGCCAAAGAAGGCTGTAAGCTTTTTAGCCCAACCCAAGAAATACTGCTCAAAGCAATCATAATGCCAATAGCCACCATTATTTCTATGAGCGTGAACCCGGTTTTTAGTTTTTCATTTTTCATTTTTAATTTTACTTGACTCCGTCCATTATGCTAAACATTGGCTGCATCATAGAAACAGCAAAAAATCCAACCCCTCCCCCTACACACATAATTAAAAGCGGCTCCATAATTGATGAAAGCCTCTCGGTTGAAGCCTCTACTTCTTCTTCTAAAAATTCGGCTAATTTTTCTAAAACATCTGGCGTTTCTCCGGTTTCTTCGCCAACCTCAATCATTTGCACAACCATTGGTGAAAAAATATTTTGATAAGGCTTAAGGCCAGATGAAAGCTTTTCGCCCTTTTCAACCCTTATTGAGGCATCTTTTAGAGCGCTTTT
>JAZDKU010000029.1:0-6145 GCA_043802745.1 bacterium
CCATTTAAACACCTCCCCCCAGCCCCGCAATATCCATTATTGCAAGCCAAGCCATAACAGCATTGGCTAGAATCCATACAAGATGCGTAGGCTAGCTTACATTCTGTTGCCGGGGGCGAACATTGTCCAGCATAACTTTGCCAACATTGGCATACATTGCCTACGCCACAACTAGCACCTGTTACCCGATAAGTAGTGTGTGTTCCCGTGAGAAGACTAAATCCATTCGGACAACAAGCTATTCCGCTTCCGAATAAATTTTGGCAAAAATTATTAGGCCACGCAGAGCCACTACTCACACAATCAGAATAAGCTCCAGAAGAATAAACCCATGGGGGACTAAAACAAGCACCGTCACTGCAACATTCAAAATCTCCAATAGTTGAGTGAGAACCTGTGTCACCACAGCTTGCCATACACTCTGGCGTAGAAGCAGCCGAAGCTAAATTATAAAATCCGAAAAATCCAGCAACTAAAAATCCGCAAAAAATAATTGCTAAAATTCCGAATTTCCTATTTTTATTAGTTATAGGGCTTGACATATAAGAGAATATAGTTTAAAAATAAATTAGACAACGAATTTTTTTGTTTGGCAAGTTTCTTTTCTAACTTGCCAAGGTTTTGCTAAACTTTAAGTTTCTAGTAGTGTAGTGTTTTTTAAAAATTTTTTTCTTGTGCTCTCCCCAACCAACCGGCCTGTTGGCCAAAAGGAGTTTCAAAATGAGAGCGAAATTTTTCTTAATTTCTTTGGTTTTTATTTGCTGCCTTAGCTTCTGGGGTTGCCCTTTCCCAGAAGGAGTGCCTGTAGATGATCCTGGGCTTCCTTTTATCTTTACTCCTACATCTCCGAAAGTTTCAGAAAACGGAGAGTTATGTACTGTCACTTTGGCAATTTCTAGCGAGTGGAATGGAAGTGGAATAAGCTCCAAACAGGGTACTTTAACGCTTGTGAGTCAAAAAAATCTCGGCTGGAGAATAATTACGGTTGCTACAAAACAGCCAATAGATACCAGGATGTTGCTTAACTACTTTGATATCCCAATAACCACAAACGGAGACTGGGACGATGTGGTTAATCTAGTATTTTCCGGACCGGAAATTCCTCCTGGGATCAGTATGGAGGTCCTTCCACAGAATACGGATCCCGGACAAAAAAAATTGCGCTTCAAGGGAACCTTTGTCGGATTTTCCGGCGAACTGGCTAAAATCTATCTTAGCGATAGCGTAGCCAGCATTGACTGGGATCCAAAGAACGGAGATACTAACTTTCTCTCCAGGCAACAACTTACTAATGTTGTTACTGGCGAGGACAAATCTTCTGTAGTTGTGCAGCAGACAATGGCAATATCCTTAAAAGAACCGACAAACGAAGTTGAAATTAACTTTGATTTGCCAGAAAAAAAAGATTTGCTTCTGTGGGCCGAGGTAGGTGAGCTATTCCGCCGAGGAGATATTACTTATTCTCCCCATAATCCACCCCTTGCCCAAACAGGATCTTTCCTTGTCAAAAACTGGTCCTGGGAAATATCTTACCGCGACGAGCTACCCCAAGTCGCTCCACCGGCACAAGCAAATTCTTGGTTTGATTACAAGATAACCAAGAATAAAAATGGGTCTAGTGTTATTGATATCAAAAAAATCAATAACACATCTCAATTGACTGTCGTAAGACAGAAAATTGAGAACGGATATATTTTCGCTGATATCGTCTGGAGTGGAGAGTATGCGTCGGTAAAGATACCCACCCAGGTAACTGTTCCGGCAAAAGACATTCCTTCTGGCAAACTGCCAAACACATGGGGAAATATCAAAAAAATTGATTGATATTTTCTCGCAATATTAAGAGGTGTAGCGAAAGTTATTTTATATAATTAATTATATTTAATAACCCGCTATGCCTCTTAACCATTTATAAAGAGCACTTTCTATCTATCTTTTTTAAATCATTTCAAATCAGCGCGGACAAGTGAGCCTGTGTTTTTTGTTAAAACAATAAGCCAAATTTTCTAATTTCAGCTGGAAAAGAAAGCCAGCGATTATTCAATTCTTTCGTGGTTAAAATATGCGACTCTATTTTTAAGTTTATTTCTTTCGCCCACCAAGCAACTTGACTTAACTTATCTTTTTGTTCTTGCCTTAAGCCAGAAGGCACAACAACGGCAATGTCAATATCGCTATCTTCTTTCTGCTTACCTTTGGCATAAGAACCAAAAACATACACCTTTTCAAAAGGGATATTCTCTTTCTCTAGCTTTTTCTTAAAAATGCCAACCGTTTCTTTTAATTCTTGTTTATTCAATTTTTTTCTTTCAACTTTGATAACCATAAATAACTTTCTTTAATTTGCGCTAATTTCTTTTGAGCAATTGATTTAGTGATTTTACGATGAAATTCCAACTTTTGCTCAAAATATCGGCCAGCAATATTAAATTCGTTTGCCTCTACCAAAAACTTTTGCTGTTCTTTTGTCAAATCAATCTTTACCAAACCAGCTAAATATAAAAGGTCATGCGAATAAGGGGCTGGCTGATTGGTTTTTTCAATGACTTTGGCTTTTAATAATTTTTCCAAAGCCAAATGCCCACAAAACAAACTGTGGTCATAATGCTTTTTTGCTAAAACAAATTCAGCTAATTCTAGAGATTTTTTCGCTCCATCTCGCCAATATTTTATTGTTTTTTGTTTTGTTGTTAATTCCATACTTTTGCCTACTACTTACTATGCCTCTTTTTAAAATCATTTCAAATCATCGCGGGCAGGTGAACCTGCGTTTTTTATTTATTTTTTATAATCTGTCCGGGTTCTTTTCGGATAATGCCCAATTTATCAAAATCTTTATCATAAGACACAACAATCATTTCTTTACTTTGAATTTTTGGATGAGAAGCGATTAAGGCGTCTGTGAGTTTTATATTATTCTGCTCGTAAATTTGCACTCCAAAACTTGAATTAAACTTTTCATTAAACTTTAAATTTTTTAAATTAACAATAGAGTATAAGCTTTCAACCACTTTGTCTTTTCCAGAATTGTAAAAACTTGACAATGTCCAGCTAACTTCCGACAACACCAAACAAGATGTTTGCGCTTTTATTTTTCTACTCTTAACTAACTCTAAAAAACTAACACACTCGTTAAAAAATTTCTCGTTGTCGTTTACTAAAGTACGCAAAAAAATATTTGTGTCAATAAAATAATTAAGCTCTTTCATAGTGAGTTTCCATATATTCTCGCGCTTTCACCGGGTCAACCCCCTTATTTTTTTTAACCTTAATCGTCCCCGCTATCTCTAAAATGTCGGGGAAAACTCTCATCCTAACCTCTTTTTTGTCTTTTTCTAGCTCAAGTGATATTTTTTGACCTATTGCCATACGCAAAGCATCTCTAATTACCTTGGGAATTGTTATTTGTCCTTTTTGGGTTATTGTTGTTGAGTAAGTCATAGTTTAAAAGTAATACTTTGTTATTTATTCTTACTTTCATTATACTTCTTACGATTTTTTTGTCAACCCCTCTATCTTTTTAATCAGCGCGGACTTGGCCTGTGTTTTTTATTGCTATAAAATAATCAAAATTAAAATAAAACTGGGGATAAAAACTTGACAAATTTTTTTGGTTTGCTATACTGAAATCGTGATGACACTCTGGGGTGGGCTTCGGCCTAGCTCCAGATTTTTTTTATTGAGAAATTTGATCTCGCAATTTCCGCAAATCAACAAACTTAGCGATATTTAACAGCTCTTTCGCCACTCGCCCCCTCGTTGACATCACAATAACTCTTTTGCCCGCCTTTTTCAATTTTTCCAATAAAACAGCAAAGTCGCTATCGCCTGAAATCAAAATTGCCGTATCAAATTTATCTTTAAATTCTACTGCTTCAAGTGCCAACTCAATATCTAAATTGCCTTTCCAAAAATTCTTGCCAGCTTCATCTTTAATAACTTTAACAACTTTTGTTCGCAGGATATAGCCGTTAATATCCAACATATCTAAAAATACTTTCTGTTTAACATTATTTTCATCAATTCCCTTATAGATAAAACATTTAACTGTTGAACCACATTCTTGTTGAAAATATTTTATTAATTTTTCATAAGAAATCCGCCAACCCAAAGATTGTTGAGCGTAAAATAAATTCTCTCCATCAATAAAAATATAAACTTTTCCTTTTATAAATTTTGCAAGCATAGTTTATTTACTTAATCAGCACGGGCTTGGCCTGTGTTTTTTGTTGCCACAAATAAAAATCAAGTTTCTCCAAGAGTTAGCTGGCCTTTTAGCCATTTTACATCATCTTCTAACCGCTCGATCCGTTGTTCGTGGTTGCTATCTATTTTTCTTTCAATCTTTATTAACCTTTGGTTGACTTCATCAAATCTTTTATCAACAGCTTTAAATCCAGTATCCATATTCTTTTGGATACTATTGATTTTACTATCAACGCCAATAAAGCCTTTTTGCACCATTATGGCTAAATCATCGATTGTTGTTTCTTTTTTTGACATAACATAATTTTAAAACTTATTTCCTAAATCAGCACGGGCAGGCGAGCCTGTGTTTTTTGTTGCAAAATTTCAATTTTACTGGCAATCGTAAGGAATACCGTTCCCCTGAATCGTGTCAACACACACCCAAATTTGTCCATCAACTGGCGTAAAGCCAACTTCGCTTGTTCTTGTTTCTATAATCAAACCGCCAGTTGCTTTTATCGGCCCGCCAACAACCTCTAACTTATTCGTCCCTGGATCTGCTGTGCCAATACCAACCTTGCCCTTTAATAAGGTTTTAGTAATTGAGTCAGCGCCAAGAACTACGGTGTTACTCCCAGCTCCAATAGCCGACGATCCAATAACTATTTCATTGGTACCCCCAGCAACACTGGCTCTGGTGTCATACCCCAAAAAGACAGAGTTATTTGATTCCTGGTTAACAGTACCAGCCGCCAGATACGCTCCAGCGTTTTTACCCATTGCTATATTATAAGCACCGGTGGTGTTAGAGATGAGGGCAGAAACACCCATAGCTGAGTTGTTATACCCAGTGGTGTTAGAGCTGAGAGCAGCAGCACTCAGGGCTGAGTTGTTATACCCAGTGGTGTTAGCGAAGAGGGCATTTTGACCCATAGCTGAGTTGTTATACCCAGTGGTGTTAAAGTAGAGGGCATTAGGACCAATTACTGAATTACCATAGCCGATATTTTTGTTTCCACTAGTACCACCATAGCCTGCTTGGTAGCCAATGTATGTGTTATATCGTCCTTCACTCCCAGTCGTGTAGTCATTGTTAAACCCGGCCCGATAGCCCAGGCCAACATTATACCGCCCCTCTAAGTTGTTAAATGCTCCTTGACCTAAAAATGTATTGTAGTTCGCGCTGTCTGTTTTTAACAATTTTCCCAGATTAGAGCTAACAGACCAGTCGCCAGTTGACAATGCTTGTTGGTCAACATACTTTGTCCCATCGGTGTAAGTTAATCGCAACTGCGGATTTGCAGTGTCAAAAATATCAAGCCTACGATCTGGGCCTCCCGTGCCAATGCCCACATTGCCACTACCACTAAAAAGCCAGTTAGCGCCTGTGTCATTGGCAAAATACATATTGCTATTAACTCCTGAACCATAACCAATCCAGCCCTGCCGAACAGTGCTGTCATAAAAATCAATATAGTTTACAGATGCAGGACCAACACTATTGTTATCTTGCAAACGTAATATGGAAGCAGGGGAAGAAATGTGCAAGTTGGCTGACGGGCTGGCCGTGCCAATCCCCACATTACCTGCTTTTAATCTCATAACTTCTGCATTGTTAGCAAAAATAGCAGTTTCTGCGCCATATGCTTCTGCTGACAAAACAGCACCGTATCTGCTGGATAATAATAGTGGCTGAGCGGAATATCCTGAAGATAATCTGGCATAATACCCAAGACCATACGCAGTATCATTAGCCGAAACCGACAAAGCTCCGCTCACTTGCAATTTGTCAGTCGGATTTGTTGAGCCAATACCCACATTGCCAGTAACGGCTAAGTTGTTGTTAACAAAGAAATTGCCATTGGCTGTGGCGCTAGCCCCATCGCTTAGCAGGGCATTGTTAGCTACCCAGGCAGTGCCATTATGACGAATGGTTTGGGTGTTCGAACCTGCGGGC
>JAZDKU010000030.1:0-5100 GCA_043802745.1 bacterium
TACTTGATTTTCTACAATACTTTAAGGGTTCATCACGCTTTCCAAAACAAACTTTCTCCGATACAATTCATTATGAATTGGCAACAGTCGCAAACAATATTTAAAATGTCCGAAGAGTCCAAAATTGGGTTGCATTATACATTTGGTTGCTTTTAGTGCTAAATTTTGCTATTCTTAAGCCAGTTTTTATCATTCTGCCAAAAGGAGAGATTAAAGATGGGTATAGGAATCGAAGAAGCTAAAAAATATATCGAGGAAGAAATTAAGAAAGCTATTAATGGTCAACACAAATGCACTGATCCGGACTGCTTAATAACTATGGCTACACCTATAGCTGCACTTATCAAAGATAGCAGTGTCGCCATTAAAGCACTGATCGAAATTCTTTATTTTTGTTTTAGTCAGAGAAGGGTAATCGCAATAGAGGGAAGCGTTGTTCTCTCTGTTGAAAGAACAGAAATAAATGGAAACTTAACTGTCGAAAAATTTCAGAAGTTAGTAGGGGAGTACGAAAAAGAGGCAGAGGGAGAGGAGGAAATCATAAAGAAATGGATCCTTCTTGCCAAAGAGACGGGGAATAATCTCGACTCAATAGAAGCCTTGCTCAACTTCTACTATTTAATTTTAGCAATTCTGCAAACTTTAAAGGAGTTGGCAGAGTTTAAGGCTCAAAAATTAGAGCGTGACTTGTCCATCTGGGGCAAAGAGCCCCGGTGGAAGTATGACACCAGTATAAATTAATAATAATAAATAAACTAAGAGGAGGCGCTCAAGGCAGAGAGCGTACTCTTTTATTTTATGTTGGCTTGAAAGAGCTGTTTTTTTGTGGGAGAATAACACAATATAATATGTTATTAACTTTATCGCCGTCGAAAATAAATATTTATTTAAATTGCCCCAAGCAATATTATTTTGAGTATCTAGACCCAGAAATTGCCAAGATTAAAAAACAGCTTAAAAAGAAAAGAGCAGAAATGGAAATGGGCAGTTTTATCCACGACTCTTTAACTTTATTTTTTAAAGAAACTGCTGAGCAAAGAAACTGGCAAAAAATGACAGCTATTTTAAAACAAGTCTGGCAAGGGCCAAGAGGGGAGAGCTATGGCTTTAAAACAATTGAGCAGGAAAGAGATTTTTACAATCAAGCCCTAAATATGCTTCAATGGTTTGTGCGAAATGAAAATTTAAAACCAAACATTTTTGCTTTGCCTGTTTCCCCTCCAGGCAAATCTTTTGACGATTATATTACCATATCATTTGGAGAAAATTTGGACTTGGGCGGTAAGATTGATAGAATAGATAAATTAGATAATGGGAATTTAGAAATTATTGACTACAAAACCGGCAAAGAAAAAGACGACACTCTCCAGCTTTTCATTTATATATTTTTGGCGGAAAAGATATTTGAAAAAAATGTTGAAAAGGTAAAATATATTTATTTAAAATCAGCGAATAGCCCGGTTATAGCGCCCGAAGTTGTTGAAAAAGAAAAAGCTAAAGAAAAGATTTTTGATATTGCCAGCAAAATTCAAGCCGAAAAAGACTGGGCTCCCCATGTTTCCAAACTTTGCGATTATTGCGACTATATTGCTTTTTGCCCTGCTAAGAAGTAAGATAAAACAATATTTTATGAATTATAAAAAGGTTTTTAGTTTTATTATTAAGTCAGTTCCGATCTTAATATTATTAGCTGTGTTTGGCATGGCTGGTTATCAGTTTGGTTTCAATAAAGGAGAGCAAGCTGTTTTAAAAACAGCTCCAGCCAATATTGCTGATAGCTTAAATGCTAATGATAAAGTTGATTTTTCTATATTCTGGGAAGCCTGGCGACGCCTAGAAGAAACTTTTATTGATAAAAACCAGATTGATTACAAGAAAATGGTTTATGGAGCCACTGAAGGCATGGTAAAGGCTTTAGGCGACCCCTACACCACTTACTTTACCCCTAGCCAAACCCAAAGCTTTAATGAAGAATTAAATGGCCAATACGAAGGCGTGGGTATGGTTGTGGGTATTAAAGACGAACAGTTAACCGTTGTCTCTCCATTTAAAAATACTCCAGCAGAAAGAGCAGGATTAAAGGCAGGCGATAAAATTCTTAAAATTGACGATGTATTTACCAATGATATTACTGTTGAAGAAGCGGTAAAAACAATCAAGGGAAAGCCTGGCACTTCTGTTAAGCTCTTAATGCAAAGAGATGGCTGGACCCAGCCAAAAGAGTTTTCCTTAAAGAGAGAGGTTATAAAAATCCCAACATTAGAATTAACACAAAAAGAGGGGGGAATATCTGTTGTTAAAATTTACCAATTTAATAAAATATTACCCGAAGAATTTCAAACAGCCGCAAGCGAAATTCAAAAATCAGGGAATAAAAAAATAATTATTGACTTGCGTGATAACCCGGGGGGATTTTTAGAAGTGGCTCAAATGATATCGGGCTGGTTTTTAAATAAAGGAGAGCTTGTTGTTACCCAAGACCAAGGCCAGGGCCAAGAAAAAAAGCAATATCTTTCAGAAGGCCCTTCCATTTTTGCCAACTATCCAGCGGTTGTTTTAATAAACGCTGGCTCAGCCTCCGCTTCTGAAATAATGGCTGGAGCCCTAAGAGATATTCGGGGTATAAAGTTGGTAGGAGAAAAATCATTTGGCAAGGGTTCTGTGCAAGAACAAATTGACTTATCTGACAAGTCATCCTTAAAAGTAACTATTGCTAAATGGTTAACACCCAAAGGAGTATCATTGGATAAAAATGGTTTGGATCCAGATATAAAGGTAGCAGAATCAACAAGCACCATAGACGCCCAACTAGACAAGGCAATAGAATTACTTAATAAATAGTAGCTGTGTCATTCTGAGGGTAATCCCGAAGAATCTCGGTCGAGATCCTTCGCTAATCGCTCAGGATGACAAAACACTAATGAAAGTTGTATTACTACAAGATGTGAGGAAAATTGGACGAATTTACGAAATAAAAGAAGTGGCTGATGGCTATGCGATTAATTTTTTAATACCTAAAAATTTAGTTAAAAAAGCCACCAAAGAAGCAGTGGAGTGGGCCCTAGAACACCAAAAGAAAAATGAAGAAAAAGCTAAAGCAGACCTTGGC
Organism: bacterium; assembly: GCA_043802745.1. Taxonomy (GTDB): domain Bacteria; phylum Patescibacteriota; class Minisyncoccia; order Minisyncoccales; family CG1-02-41-26; genus STD1-80. The sequence continues at coordinate 3,110 of JAZDKU010000030.1, forward strand.
AAAACAGCTAAGCTTTTATCGCAAATAGACGGGCTTGAGGTTGAAATTATCGCTAAAGCAGGGGATAAGGGTCAGCTTTTTGAGAAAATAAACAGTCTTAAAATCGCTACAAAATTGCAAGAAATGGGTTTTGATATTAAGAAAAATCAAATTATTTTAGATCAAGACATAAGAGAAGTGGGGGAATACGACGCAAAAATTATTTTTGCTCATAATCTTGAATGTCAGATCAAAATTATTATTAGCGAATTAGAAATTTAAATTATGGCTATAAAAACCAAGTATATCTTTATTATGGGAGGAGTTATGTCGGGCATTGGCAAGGGCATAACCACTGCTTCAATCGCTAGAATTTTAAAAGATAAGGGCTTTGTTGTTTCAGCTATTAAAATCGACCCATATATAAATGTGGATGCAGGCACCATGAACCCAATAGAGCATGGCGAAGTTTTTGTTTGCGATGACGGCTTGGAATGCGACCAAGATCTTGGCAATTATGAAAGATTTGTTGGGGAAAGCTTATCTATTGATAATTATATAACAACTGGCAGTATTTATCTTTCGCTTATTCAAAGAGAAAGAAAAATGGAATTTGGCGGCAAATGCGTTGAAGTAGTGCCCCACATTCCTGAAGAAGTTATTGCTAAAATAAAACGGCTTGAGAAAAAAATAAAAGCTGATTTTATTTTAATTGAAATTGGGGGCACAGTAGGGGAGTATCAAAACCTTTTATTTCTAGAAGCCGCTCGTATGTTAAAATTACGTCAGCCTCACGATGTTTTAAGCGTTTTAGTGAGCTATTTGCCAATTCCAAACACAATTGGGGAAATGAAAACAAAACCCACCCAGTACGCAGTGCGTTCTTTAAATTCTGCGGGTATCCAGCCTGATTTTATTGTAGCCCGCTCCGCTGTGCCAGTGGACGGCCCCAGAAAAAAGAAAATGTCTATTTTTTGTGGAGTAGATGAAAGAGACATAATTTCCGCTCCGGATATTAAATCAATTTACGAAGTGCCAGTTAATTTTGAAAAAGATGATTTGGGCAACCGCATTTTAAAAAAATGCGCCCTAAGAGCTAAAAAAAGCAATGGCTTGGATTGGAAAAAATTAGTTAGCAATATCCATAACCCCAAAACACAAGTTAAAGTTGGCATTGTGGGCAAGTATTTTAAAACAGGAGACTTTACTTTAATGGATTCCTATATATCAGTTATTGAGGCCATTAAGCACGCCGGTTTTTATTTTAAAGCCAAGCCCGAGATTACTTGGATCTCGGCCGAGCAATTTGAAGAAAATCCAAAATTATTAGCAGAGTTAAAAAAATACGATGGTATTATTGTGCCTGGCGGTTTTGGCAATAGGGGAGTGGAGGGTAAAATTTTAGCCATTGAGTATGCTCGGAAAAACAAAATTCCATTTTTTGGGCTTTGTTTGGGCATGCAATTAGCTTGTATTGAATTTGCTCGAAATGTTTGCCATATAAAAAACGCCAACTCCATGGAGTTTGATGAAGAGTGCGAGCCAGTGATTGATATGATGATGGAACAAAAAGCTTTAATAAAAGAAAACAGATACGGTGGGACTATGAGATTGGGGGCTTATGATTGTAAGTTAAAACCCGGCACAATCAGCCGAAAAGCTTATGCTAAAGAAGTAATTTCCGAGAGGCATCGCCATAGATATGAGCTTAATAATAAATATAGAGAAATTTTAACTAAGAGGGGATTGATAATTTCAGGCATTAACCCAGAAAAAGATTTAGTGGAGATTGTGGAATTGCCCCGCATCCCTTCGACAAGCTCAGGGCAAGCCCATCCGTTTTTTGTCGCCACCCAATTCCACCCAGAATTTAAATCCAACCCATTATCCCCCCACCCGTTATTTAGAGAATTCATCAGGGCTTGCATAAAAAAATAAAACAACAAAAAAGACCCCTCTCGGGGTTTTCTTTGTTGAGAATCTTAGACAACTTCTATTTTTTTGGCTTTGCG
>JAZDKU010000031.1:0-13732 GCA_043802745.1 bacterium
CGCTAAAGCCATCACTGTTGATGAGCTAAAGGCCCAGATAGCAAGTTTGCAAGCTCAAATTGCTCAACTTATAGCTCAATTATCTCAAATACAAGGCAATGGCTCAACTGCTTGGTGCCATAATTTTAATACTAATTTAGGCATGGGTTCAAGCGGGTCAGAGGTGGTTGGTCTAGAAAGAGCTTTGATAAGAGAAGGGTTAAGGACTTCGAATGATTATGGGGCCGGCGAGTTTAATGAATACATTGCTTCAGCGGTTACAGCGTTTCAAGAAAAATACGCCAGTGAAATTTTAAAACCTTATGGACTAGCTCATGGCACAGGCTATGTGGGTAAGTCTACGAGAGCTAAATTAAATAAAATATATGGCTGTGGCAATGGCAACGGCGGTGGTGAAAGAGCTTGCACAATGGAAGCCAAACAATGCCCTGATGGCTCATATGTTGGTCGTTCTGGCCCCAGTTGCGAGTTTACTGCTTGTCTAACTACTCTGGCTCCGTTGCCTTGTGGACAGTACGGCGATGTTAATCAAAACGGCTATGTTACAAAAGAGGACAGTGATTTGATTCTTAATTATGTGGCTGGTAAAGCTTATCCAGCTTCAGACCAGGTGGAGAACGCTGATGTTTCGGGGGATGGATCCGTGGCCTCTAACGATGCCTCTTTGGTTTTGCAGTATATAGCTGGCACAATTAAAACTTTTCCAGCTTGCACAAGAACCTTGAAAGTGCTTTTGCCAAATAACAAAGAAATTTGGAATGAAGCTGGCAATGGTAGCTTGCTTAGTTCAGACACTTGTAGTCTTCTTCATTGTGAACATATTGAATGGTCTGGGGGAAGTGGAACAGATTGGCGCTCGGTAACTGCTTACCTCGAGCAGTGGATAAACAATTCACTTAAGATAGTTGGCAAGATACCTTCTTATGGGTATGGTTCAATTGTGTGGCCAGTGGGCGTTATTGTGCCAACATCTTGCACTTCAGACACATTTCCTGGCTTGTACAATTGCACAAAAACTTTAGTAGGGCCAGGGCAATATTATGTTCGTTTAGTGGATAAAATAACAGGCGAAACAGACAGAGGCGATACCTATTTTACTATTGCCTCCTCTACGCTTGGGGTTAAATCTGTTAAAGTGCTTTCACCAAACGGTGGAGAGAATTGGGAGGCTGGCAAAAAATACACAATCAAGTGGCAAACAGAGGGAGTTGGCACTGACCAAATGATGCAAATAGACATTTATAAGTGCAGCAATGGAACTTGCACGCAACAGCTCCCTCATCTTAGTGTGTATAATAACACAGCAGGCTCTTATGATTATGATATTCCAAATACATATAGCGGGCAGTATAAATTTTCTGTGGGCTTTGTGACTAGCGATTATAAAACTTACAGCGATTTCAGCGATAACTATTTTACCATTTCGGCTCCAAGCACTTTGCCAGATTTTGCTGTTACTGATTTTTCTTGGATACCAACTGACAATTCTTCGATCAAAAATTTTACTGTTTCCGTAAAGAATGTTGGCACAGTAGATAGTTTTATTCCGGCTGGCCAAATAATGTATATATACAAAAATTCTGTAAGCCCTAGCAATATAATCGATTCTTTCCCACATAATGGCACAACACAAGTGGGAGTTGGGCAAGTTCAAAAGTTTGGACTAATGGCAGACAACCTAAACATGGCAGAAATTCCTAGCTTTATTGTGGTGTTCGATCCTTTGGATTTAGTAAAAGAATCAAACGAAGGTAATAATACATTGAGTAAGACAGCGGTCTATAATGCGCAGTCTGAAGATGTTATCAGAACTCAATAGAATAAAATAATAACTAAAAATTCTCCGCGAAAAGCGGGGTTTTTAGTTTATTCGGAGTTATCCACAGTTGGGGAGTGGTGGATGGTTGACAGTTGACAGTCAATTGTCAACTATGCTATTATTGGCTAAAGATATGACAACTGACACAGCCGATAAAATTTTGTTTTTTATCAAAGCCCAAAAAAGAGTTTCTCCAAAAGAAATTATTGAGCATTTGGGTTTTAGTCGACAAGCGGTTTATAAACAATTAGCTAAACTATTAGAGCAAGATATTATTTATAAAATCGGCAAACCACCGAAAGTTTTTTATGTGTTGACTGGCAAGAAAGAAGACGAAAAGGAATATAACATACCACAAGACATTAAAGATTTTATTGATAAAGAATTTTTAGATATTACAGTAGACGGGAGAGAAGTAAGTGGTTGGGGGGCGTTTGTTGATTGGTGCCTGAAAAGAGGGCAGAATATTGAAAGGTCAGCGATTGACTATGTGAAAATTATCAGAAAGTATAATTCAATAAAGAAAGATAGCTTAATTGACGGAATGGTCAAAATGAAAAGCACTTTTTCTAATGTTTATTTGGACAATCTTTTTTATCTTGATTTTTATAGCATTGAAAGATTCGGCAAAACAAAGCTTGGCAAATTTTTATTATATGCCAAGCAAAGCCAAGATAAAAAATTGATCAAACGATTATCAATAGAGATCAAGCCAAAAATTAAGGCCTTGATAAAACTTTTTCAAATTGATGCTGTTATTTTCGTGCCCCCAACCGTTAAAAGAGAAACTCAACTAATGAAAGAATTAGAAAAAAATTTAAATTTAAAAACAAATATAATTAAGGTGGCAAAAATTAAAACCCCAATTATTATTCCCCAGAAAACTCTTAATAAATTAGAAGAAAGAATTGAAAATGCGAAAAAAACATTTGTAGTGGAAGCGACAAAAAATTATAAAAATGTTTTAATTATTGATGATGCGGTTGGTTCCGGGGCAACCTTAAATGAAATTGCTTTTCAAATTAAAGAAAAGAAAATAGTTAGAAACAAGATTATTGGTCTGGCCATTACTGGCAGTTTGAAGGGCTTTGATGTGGTGAGTGAGGTTTAATCAAATAAGAAAAAAACTAAAAACCCCTGTCGCTTCGAGGCGGCGGGGTTTTTAGTTATCCACTTATCCACAGCTGGGGAGTGGTTGACAATGGAATAGAAAGATAGAATAATGGTGATATGTGGGAGGCTGTGGATAGAAGTGGGGATAACTCCCCGAAACTGTGGATAACTTACTTAGGTCTGCCCTAAGGAACTATATGTTTTTAGGTGAATACCAATACTCAATAGACGATAAAAAGCGCTTGGCTTTGCCTGTGAAATTTAGAAATGCCTTGGGCAAGAAAGCAGTTATTACTAGGGGATTGGACAGTTGTTTGTTTTTATTTCCGATGAAAGATTGGCAAGTATTAGCTGATAAATTGAGCAAGTTGCCATTATCCCAAGCTGATGCCCGAGGATTTAGTCGCATGATGTTGGCAGGAGCTATGGAAGTTTCTCTCGATGCTTTGGGCAGGATTTTAATGCCAGATTATTTAAAAGAATACGCTGGGCTTTCTAAAAAAACTATAATTGCTGGACTTTTTAACAGAATAGAAATTTGGGATGAAGCTAAGTGGAATGCTTATAAAGAAAAAACTGAAAAAGAAGCAGGGGATATCGCGGAGCGACTTAAAGAATTAGGAGTGTAGCACTTCGTTAAACGAAAAATTTAAAATGAAAAATGAAAAACCACAAGTAAAAATTAAAAAAGGAGCGAAACTTTTAAATTTTAGATTGTCGTTTTTAGTTTTTCGTTTTTAGTTTTTAATTTTCGCAATGCATATTCCTGTACTGAAAGACGAAGTCCTTAAATATCTTGATCCCAAGCCAGGGCAGAATTTCGTTGATTGCACTTTTGGCTTTGGCGGGCACAGCACCGCCATTTTGCAGAAGAACGGTCCAGAGGGTAGGGTTTTGGGAATAGAGGTAGATGGGGAAAAAGTAAAGATTCAAGATTCAAGATTCAAGATTCAAGAAAGAATTATAGTTGTGAATGATTCGTATGTTAATTTAAAAAATATTATTGAGAAAGAAAAGTTTGGGCCAGTGAACGGTATTTTGTTGGACTTAGGGTTGTCGTCTTGGGAGGTTGATAATAGCGAGCGGGGATTCAGCTTTCAAAAAAACGAACCATTAGATATGCGATTTAGCCAAAGTCAAAGTTTGACTGCCAAAGAAATTATAAACGAATGGAGCGAAGAAGAGTTGGCTAAAATTTTCAGCGAATACGGCCAAGAGCGGTTTGCCAAAAATATTGCTAGAAATATTGTTGAAGTCCGACTTCAACAACAAATAGAAACAACTTTTCAGCTGAAAGAAATTATTAGAAAGAGTTTTCCCAGAAGCTATAAATTTGGCAAAGCTCATTTTGCCACCAGAGCATTTCAAGCTCTAAGAATAGCAGTTAACAGCGAGCTTGATAATTTAAAAAAAGTTTTACCCCAAGCTATTGATGTTTTGGAAAAAAATGGGCGCATTGTTGTGATATCGTTCCATTCGCTAGAGGACGCAATAGTTAAAAAGTTTTTTTCTGCCCAAGGCAGAGAACAAAGATTGAGTATTTTAACTAAAAAGCCGCTAATAGCTTCGAGCCTAGAAACAAAGCAAAACCCAAGAGCAAGAAGCGCGAAGTTAAGAGCAGCAGTAAAAATATGAAAGTGAAGATTTTCTTAACTCTTATTAGTATTTCCATTATCTGTCTTTTTGGCTTATATTTTTATCAAATTCAGGAGTTGGTTAAATCTAGCTATCTATTAAGCAACGCGCAAAAAGACCTCTTAAAATTTGAAACACAAAATTTATTATTTAACCAGCAAAGCACTGAAAGCTCTTCTTTTAGTAAAATAGAAGAATTAGTCTTGGCTTTAAATTTTGTTAAAAACGATAGCATAAAATATATTCCATTGTCTAATGATTACTTGGTGAGAAAATGAAAACAATACCAGCAAAGTTATATTTTGGGGGTTTTGCCGTCGTTGGAGCTGTCATTTTGGGCATGCTTTTTAATTTACAAATTTTAAAAGGAGAATATTATGGAGCTTTGGCCTTAGGCCAGCAAATACCCACCGAAGAAAGCAATTCATCAAGAGGGAGCATTTTTTTTAGCGACGGAACTAACATACTGGCCCAAACAATCTCTGTGCCAGTAATTTTTATTTCCCCTAGCAAAATACCAGATAAAGAAAAAGAAAAAACTATCCAAGCTCTGGCCGATATTTTAGGAGACACAGTAGAAAGCATAACCACCCAGCTTAGCTCTGATACAACAGTTAAAAAAGAACTAACTAGCGAGCAGTATAAAACTTTTAAACAAAAAAATTTAGAGGGAACTTATATCAACGAAGTTTTTAACAGAGTTTATCCAAATAAGAAATTAGCCAGCCATTTAGTTGGGTTTGTTAACACCGCAGGGGAGGGGCAATATGGTGTTGAGGGTTTTTATAACAGCGAGCTTTGTGGCAAAAGCTTTTTTGTAGCCAAGCCTTCAACTTTTTCAATTTTATCTTCGGTTTTTAATTCAAAAAATTCTGATTTAGATATAGCTGGGAAAAATCTCCAGCTAACCATTGATTTTAATATTCAATATTATGCTCAAAAGCTTTTAGAGGAAGCTTTTCTTGATTGGCAAATGGACTCTGGGGAGATTATTGTGCAGGAGCCATCGACCGGGAAAATTCTCGCCTTAGCTGTTTGGCCAGATTTTGACCCAAACCAATATGGTCAAGAAAAAAATGTTTCTGTTTTTTCCAACCCCGCTATCCAGGGCTTGTTTGAGCCCGGGTCTGTTTTTAAGCCCCTTATTATGGCGGCTGGCCTAGAGGAAAAGTTAGTTACCCCAGAAACAAAATTTTTTGATAAAGGCATAGCTGATGTTGGCGGGCCATCTATTTACAATTTTGCCAAAAAGGCCTGGGGCGAACAAACAATGGTAGGGGTTTTAGAAAATTCTATTAATACAGGTATGGTTTTCATTGAGCAAAAATTGGGCAAAGGCGCTTTTTTAAAATACGCGCAAAAGTTTGGCTTATTTGAAGAAACCGGAGTTGATTTGGCTGGGGAAATTTATTCTAACAACGAAACATTAAAAAAAGGCTATCCAAGAGATTTTGCGGTGGCAAGTTTTGGCCAAGGCATTCAAATAACTTCTTTGCAATTAATGCAAGCCATAAGCGCTATTGCCAATGACGGCAAGATGATGGAGCCATATGTGGTAGAAAAAATTATTAGCCAAAACGGCCAAGAAGAAATAAAAAAACCTTTTTCCAAAAAGCAGGTTATTTCTCAAAACACAGCTCAAGAGCTTGCAGCGATGATGGTTTCGGTGGTTGAGCATGGGGGGGGGAGAAGGGCTAAGGTGCCAGGATACTTAGTGGCTGGCAAAACTGGCACTGCGCAAATGTCAAATCCCAGGGGTGGTTATTATGATGACCGCACCATTCAAAGTTTCGTTGGGTTTGCTCCAGCTAATTCACCAAAATTTTCTATTTTAATCCGGCTTGACAACCCAAAGCAATCCGATGCAGCCTCTTCTTGCGCGGCCCCAATTTTCGGCAAATTAGCCAAATATATAATCGATCTAAAACAAATCCCCTCAACAGACTTGCCAAAATAAAATAGATTTGTTATATTCAAAATATGAAAAATATAAATCAAAAATCTCTTGGTTTGTTATTGGGCTTATTGTTAAAGCCCCAAGCTGGGAAGGTTTTTGATATTATAAAATAGAAAAGATTTATTAAAAACTCCAAACCTCCCCAGCCCGGGGAGGTTTTTGGTTTATGCTCATTAAATTAAAGAAATAGCAGAAGCTGGGCCTCTGCTAGAGTTCATAACGTTAGAAAACAAGGAGATAAAGAAATGAAAAATATTGTAGCAACTCTTGTAAGGCGCGCAGGTGGAAGAATATTCCATGTATCCCCTGAAAATGTAAATCTTTGTGTTACCAATATAGAAAATAACCTTTGGGCCATTTCGTTTGAGGGCATCTCGGTAACAGGAAAGATTTACGCTGACTCAACCAGCAGGTCAGAAATAATTTTTGAAGTTACCAAGGTTGAGGGCCAAAGAGAGCCGGTTGGCTTAAGGGTAATGGCAGTGGAAACAGAGGACACGCGAGATATTGTGGAAGATGTTGTAAGAAAGGCAGGAGAACAAATCTTCCACGTATCCCAAGCAACCCTGTATGTTAATAGCCCAGAAACCGGAATTTGGGTTATATTTTTTGAAGGGGTTGCAGTGACGGGTAGGGTTCATGTTGAGGAAAAAGAGGCAATATTTGAGGCCATTAAAGTTGAGGGAGAAAGGAGGTTGGTTGGCCTTAAATATACCATTTAGCGGGAGCCAAATAGACAACAACCTTGAGGCACGCTCGGGTTTACAAAGCCCGCTGGCCTAGCCAGCGTATCTAGAAATAGAACAATAGAGCCCCCGCACATATCCCGTAAAAACTTTTTACGGGATCTTTTTATTTGACAAAATTTTTTATATTTGGTAGATTTAAAATAATATTATGAAGGTTGCGAAAATACAAACTAATCAAAAAAGAAATTTCTTTTTTACATATTTCTTTTATGCCCCACAGAGGGAGGTTAGTTTGAGTTTTCTAAAAGATAAGAAATAAAGAAAAACCTAAATTTAGAAACTTCACACCAGCCCCTCTCGTATGTGGGCTGGTTTTGTTTTAATAGCACATTTATTCTGTACATTAATTTAAGAGGTGTGTCATGGAAAATATAGTTCTCGATGCAAAAACGTTTATTCCTGTTAAGGAAGATTCGAAAGAAAAAGAAGTAGCTAAAATAGCCGAGATAACTAAAACGATGAAGGAAAGATACGGGGAAAGGAATGTTTCTTTCTTAATTACAGACGGAGGAGTTGCCTGCCTTATAAAAGCAAGTGGTTTTGAGGAATTTAAACGAGTTCCAATAATTAAAAATACGGATATGTATGGGGCTCCGATTGGCTGGTATGAGGACAATTAAGGAGGAAAAAATGAAAGAAATAGTCATGGAAAATATTCGCCGTTTTAGGGATGGCGAAATAGGTTTTGAATATTTGCTCTTGGTAGTCGATATGAGTGGAGTAGATAAATACTACTTTATTAAATGTGTTTTTATGTCGGAGCCAAGGAAAGACTTCAAAATCTAAGAATAATTTGTCAATGGCAGAAGCGATTTTTTCGTTTTTGCCATTGACAATAATTTTTGGGGTGCTAATATAAAATCGTAAATAAAGAAATGTTGACTCAAGCTAATTTCCAATCTATTAAATACACTACTTGCCCAGTAATGGGAAGGGAGATTGGTTTGAGCTTTGAAACTTAATTTTAAAACTTCAAATTTTACACCAGCCCCTCTTCTATAACAATAGAAAGTGGCTGGTGTTTTAATTTGTTCTCTAATAATTTTAACCTTTTTGTATTTGTATGGGGGAAAAACATGCCAAAAGACACGATTGAAATCTTGAGGGTAATTACTGTTGATGAGATAGGGGTAGTAGAAAAAGCCGCTCATGAGGCTCATTGTAGCAGGGAATTAAGTATTGATAGAAGGGGTGGTAAGACCACTATATCAATACCAAGAGATAGGGCTGATAAAGTATATAAAAATCTTGTTAAGTTGGGGGTTATCGAAATTGAGGTTGAGGAAAATATCGCAAGCCAGTGATGGCAAGCGAGAAACAGCGATTGAGGTTCTATGCCCGTGAGCATACTAATCGCTGTTTTTACTTGTTTAAAAAAACATTTTTGATAGAATGGGGTTGATGGCCTTATCGTCTAGTGGACTAGGACTCATGATTCTCAATCATGTAACCGGGGTTCGATTCCCCGTAAGGCCGCCATTATTATGATAGAAGCAATTATGACAATTTTATTGGTCGCTATTTTTGGAGGGTTTTTTGCTATGGTTTTTTATTTAAAAAAGCAAATTAATACTGTAGGCAAAAAAGATGAAACACAAAACCAAGATTTTATTTTTAAGATATTTAAAGAAATAAAAGAAGAAATAAAAGAAACTAGGGAAAAAAGCGCTTTATCAATGGAAAGCCAATTAAAAGAAAGCTCTAAAATTGTCAGAGATGTCACCGAGAAGCTAACCAAGCTTGATGAAACAAATAAACAAGTTATGGGTTTTGCTGAACAGTTACAATCTTTAGAAAGTATTTTAAAAAACCCCAAGCAAAGAGGCATTTTAGGAGAGTATTCTTTGAAAATACTTTTGGAAAGCGCTTTTACGCCCAAGCAATTTAAAATGCAGTATGAGTTTAAAGACGGGCAAATTGTGGACGCGGCCTTATTTATTGGGGAAAAAATTATTCCCATTGACTCCAAATTTTCTTTGGAAAACTATAACAAGATTATTAATGAAAAAGACGCCACAAAAAGAGAGCAATTAGAAAAAGTGTTTAAGCAAGATTTAAAAAATAGGATTGATGAGACCTCAAAATATATTAGGCCAGAGGAGGGGACTTTTGATTTTGCTTTAATGTTTATCCCAGCGGAAGGTATTTATTATGATTTAATGGTTAATGAGGTTGGGGCAGTTAAGGCCAACACGCGCGATTTATTGGAGTATGCTGTTTGGGAAAAGAATGTGCATATTGTGTCACCAAACTCGTTTTATGCTTACCTACAAACTATTCTGCAGGGCTTGCGAGCTTTTAAAATTGAAGAGTCAGCCAAGGATATAAAAAAGAATGTGGAGGTTTTGGGTAAGCATTTGGGGGCATTTGATGGCTATATGCAAAAATTGGGTGGCAATATTTCCACAATGGTGAATAGCTATAACACTACCTATAAAGAGCTTGGCAAAATAGACAAAGATGTGGTAAAAATAACCGAAGGGGAGCGCCAGATAGAGCCTTTGGCGATTGACAAACCGAGCGTTTTAGATTAAGATTTATCATGTGTTCGCCCCACCCCTCCGCCAGCAGGCGGAGGAGTGGGGCGAAAGGAAAATATATATTAAAAATTATGTTGGCAGTTATTAAAACCGGGGGCAAGCAATATGTTGTTACTCCTGGACAAAAATTGAAAATAGAGAAGCTAGAAATTGAAGTTGGTCAAGATGTTGTTTTTGACCAGGTTTTGCTTTTAGTGAAGGAGGGTGCCGCCTCCGCTAAGGCTTCGGCGAGCCAAGTGGAGATAGGGGAGCCATTGGTTGAGGGCGCTAAGGTGACTGGAAAGGTTTTAGTTCAAGGCAAGGCAAAAAAAGTTATTGCTTTACGCTATAAAGCTAAAAAGCGCGTGGCCGTAAAAAAGGGCCACCGCCAAAGATACACCGAGGTGGAAATCACGAAAGTTTAGTTAGTAGTTTATAGTAAATAGTTAATAGCAAAACAAAAAACTCGCTAAAGGCGAGTATTTTTGTTTGTTTAAATTTATGTTGTTGCTCGCTCTATCTTTATTTTAAAGCCCAAAGCAGAGAGAATGTTGAGCCAGTTATTAAGCTTAGGGTTATGTTTATTTGCCAAAATATCATAAAGATGCTGGCGGTTCACTGATGTTTTTTTAGCCAATTTGCCAATTCCTCCTTGAGCGTCGGCCACATCTCGCATTGCTAAAAGCAATGCCTTTGTGTCGCCGTCTTTTTGGTACTCTTCAAAAGCTGTTTCAAGATAGATTTTTGAAAAATTAGGGCTTTGTATTCTTTTAAAAAGATTTGCCTTGTAATCCCCAGCGTTGTTTAAAATTTTTTTGGTGTTCATATTTTTATTTTAAGTTATTATTTTTGAAACTTTGCCAATACTCTTTTGCTTTTATAATATCTCGTTTTTGTGATTTTTTGGTTCCACCCGACAATAAAATAATAATAGTTTTTTGCACAATGCCAAAATAAATACGAAATCCCGAGCTATAATGTATTCTTAATTCATATACTCCTTCGCCTAATTCGTGGCAGTCGCCAAAATTTCCTAAAGATACTCTACTGATGCGGTTTAAAACTATTGCTTGAGTTTTTTGGTCTTTTAAAGAGTCGAGCCATTCTTCAAACGGCTCCTGTCCGTTGTTATGTTTATAAGTTAAAATTTGTTTTGGATTAACTCGCATACTTTATGGCGTAGCCTAGCTAACACCTTTATTGTAGGAAATTTACGACAACATGTCAAGTGTTTTCTGTGGATAATCGTGTGTAAAAGAAAACGAGCTCCCATTGGGGGAGCTGTTTTTGATTAGTTAACGAGTCAATGTCCACATCCAAGGAATTAGATGGCAACAAGCTGAATAAAGAATAACGATAAAAACAGATATCTCTAATAGTGGAGGATTTTCCTCTGCTTGCCTCCTTTTATTTGTTGCTTCTAATTCTCTTAAAAAATTTTCATTACTTATTTCTATCATCTCTATTACCTCCGGTTTTGCAGGGCTGATGAGATTGTTTCTTCATCAGCGTATTCAATTTCACCGCCCATGGGGATTCCTTGGGCTAAACAACTAATTTTGATATTACACCCGTTTAATTTTCTTTTCAACCATAAGATTGTATTTTGGCCTTCTTGCGTAGGATTTATAGCTAAAATAATCTCCTTGGGTGCTGAAGTTCCTATTCGTTCAATCAATTTTTCTATATTGTTATTTAAAATAAAATATAAGCCTTTGTGGGTGGCGGTTTTTTCTATGGCTTCAAGGTCAATTTCTTTCTCTATAATACAAATAAGAGACTTGTCTCTCATTGGATTGGCACAAACTTCACATATGTTTGGGCCTGCCCCGAGCGAGCGAAGCGAGTCGAGGGGTTCAAAAAATCTTTGGCAAAGCGGGCAAGTTTTGGTTTTAGTTTTTAAGTCCTGAATTGATTTTATTAACTCGTCTGTTGTTTGGGTGGGGGAGTTAAGCAAATAAAAAACAAACCTCCCGGCTGTCTTTGGCCCAATAGTGGGGAATTTAGCGAAAATTTTAATTAGGTTTTCTATACTAGGAGATAACATAAACAGGATAATTTTTCCGCCCCACCCCTCTGCCCGCAAGCAGAGGAGTGGGGCGGAAATAGTTTGAAAATTGAAAATTCGTAAATTGAAAATTTACAGGATGCTTTCCTCTTCTTCGGTGTCAGCTCCCTGATAGCTGCCTTTTTCCATATCGCGGAAAGTAACGCGAGTTTCATCAAAATATAATTCAATTTTGCCAACCGGGCCGTTGCGGTGCTTGGCCACAATAATTTCCGCCACATTTTTTCGTTCCGTGTTTGGCTTGTATTTGTCTTCACGGTAAATAAACATAACCACGTCTGCATCCTGCTCTATAGAATTTTCGAGGATAATTCCATCGGCCACGAAATTATGGGTTCCTGGCACGGTTGCATCAAAAACTTCCTCTGTACCCAATTGTTTAATAGAAACAATTTCATCCCAAAAAATATCTGATTGAGCGATTTGCCAGAGAATAGGGGATTCCAGTGTTTTAGCTATTCTTGTCATTCTTTCAGTGCTAATGCCGCTTTTAAATAAAGTATCCCCACAGTATCGGGTTTCGATGCCCTTGCTGAATTCTCGCCACGACATTCCTTGATGTTTTCTAATTGGGTCAATAACAAATTTCCAAATTTCTTTTGGCCAAACATCAAGGTTAGTGTTTGATTTTGTGTTATTTAATTTCTCAATAAATTGTGGGATTTTTTTACCTCTTTCGCCATAACACCCAATTGTTTCTAAAAATTTCAACTGATGTTCTTTGCCATAAACAGAAATCATATAGCAAGCCCTGTAATTGCCTTTATGTTTTTCTGAAATTTTGCTTCTGATGCCAAATTTTAATAATAAGTTTTTAACAGATTGAGCTATTTGGTAGCTGGTTGAGCTGTAATAAATACTGATTTGAGTTTGTTCTTTTCGAAGTGGTTTTAAGCTAATATTACCATCTGTTGCCCATAAGTGTTTTAAAAATAAAGCCAGTCGTTTATTGTCTAAACTGAAAATCTTTTGCGGTATTTGTTTTTCATAAGAGCGAACTCTTTTTATGCCTAATTCCTCAAACCATTTGGTTATGGGGTGTTGCTTGTTGTGCGTTAAAGGATATGGGCAGGTTAAATAAATATGCCACCAGTTTTTTTGTTTTATTATTTTAGAATTTATATTAAATAAATCTTTGGCTGTTTTTTCTACTATTTTGATATTTTCCCAATCAGCGCTGGTATAATGGTATGGTTGTTTTGGTAAAATACAGCCATCGCCAAGCAAATGGGCCAAAAGAATAACTTCGTTTTCGGTTAGCTCATTTTTAGGCCTGCTAATTTTAATTTCAGCTGGAGTGGCAATTCTATCGCCAGGTTTTAGCTCGTTAAGCCGTTTCCAGCCATCTATTCGCCAAAATGGATGGTTGCTTGAGGCTTTTATTTTGAATCCGCTTCGGGTTGTCATTTCATAAACCATTTTCTCTCCAGTGGAAAATACTTTTGAAATTAACTTTTCTTTTATTTTAAAATCAAAATCTAAGCTATGCACTGGAATATCTGTTTGCCCAACTAAATCTTTTATTGGTATTCGCTCGCCCGTGTCGGCTCTGGTGATTAAAGTGTCGCCAGTTAAACAGCCACTTTCGCGCAAATCGGAAAGCCGGGGCACTGGGGGCATTCTGTGTTCCACGGCTCTAGAGAGCTGGCTTAGCACCAAAACAGGTATATTTAATTCTTTAGCGATTGATTTTAGGGCTCTGGAGTTTTCGCTAACTTGTTGGACAATATTATCAATATTGCCTCGGCCTTCCATTAACTGCAAATAATCAATAATTAAAAGCCCCAAGCCTTTGTCCATGGCCAATCGCCTAGCCATGGCTCGCATTTGAATAACATTACTACTGGCTACGTCATCAATATAAATTGGAGC
>JAZDKU010000032.1:0-3297 GCA_043802745.1 bacterium
TGGGTTTGAGCCATAAAGCCCGGGCATTATTTGGTAAGATACTTTAAAGCCAGCGTTTTTCAGCAATCGGGTTGCGGTAACTATGCTCTCAACAGAATGTCCGCGTTGGTTTAGTTTTAAAATTTTATCGTCAATGGCTTGAACGCCAAGCTCCACCTTGGTTATGCCAAGTTTTCGCATAAGTTTTATCTCGTTGCTATTTATATAATCTGGCCTTGTTTCCACCGCGATTCCCACAATCCTACTTTTTGCCCTTTCGTTTTTTGCTTGTAGCTGTACTAGGGCAGACCTAATACAAGCTTGTATTAGGTCTGCCCTAGTACCAAACTCGTTGCACGCCCTAAAACATTCTTTAATAAACCATTTTTGATATTTTTTTGGATAATATGACCACGTCCCCCCGATTATTCTTAGCTCCACTTTATCTATGGGGTGACCAGTTAGCCGTAAAGATTTTAAGCGCATAGCTACTTGTTTGTAGGGGCTAAATTTATTTAAAACTGCCCGTTGCACAGCTGGCTCTCCAGCCATATAGCTTTTTGGGATATTTTTTTGGCTTGGGCAAAAAATGCAATGGCCCGGGCAAGGGTATGGCTTGGTTAAAACTGAAACATTAACAATGCCCGAGAGCGAGCGAACAGGCCTTTTTCGCAAGAGCGTTTCCATAAGCGAACTTGGCTTTCGGGCTGTTTCGTGATAGATTTTAAGTAATTCTGAATTTTTTAAAAGCGCTATGCCATATTTTTTCGACATTTTGCGCTTAAATAAATCAAAGTCTACTTTGTTTTTTAAACCAGCTTTTAAAAGTTCCTCACCAATTTTTTGATTTATATTTTCCATATGAATAAACAAACAGCTCAAAGCATATTAAATAAAGTCCGTGATGATTATAACCACATTGCTCCTGATTTTGCAAACACTCGGGTTAATATTTGGCCAGAAATTGCGGTGTTGTTTGATTATATCAGAAAAGGCGATAAGGTTTTGGATTTGGGCTGTGGTAATGGCCGGTTTATTAATATTATAAAAGAAAAAGGCGGGGAATATTTTGGCACTGATGTTTCAGAAAATTTAATTAACATTGCCAAACAAAATTATCCTAATGAAAACTTCCAAACAACCGAGGCTCTAAAGTTGCCATTTAGCAATAATTATTTTGATATTATTTATTCTATTGCAGTTTTGCATCATATTCCATCTAATAATTTTCGCTTGGAATTTTTACAAGAAGCTAAGCGGGTGTTGAAAGCTGGTGGGATATTTGTTTTAACAGTTTGGAAGCCAAAGGACAAGCAAGAAAAAGACTTGGCTATTAAATTTTTGTTAAGAAAGATTTTTGGCTTATCAAAACTAGATTTTAAAGATGTTGTTGAGCCATGGTTTGGCAACAACAAGGGCGAAAGGTATTTTCATTGCTTTAATAAAACCGAATTAACTAAGTTAGTTCGGCAAGCTGGCTTTGAGGTAGAGAAAAGCGGAACAATCCAAAACGAAAAAGGCAATCGCCAGAATCTTTATATTGTGGCAAAAAAGGCGTGATATGCTCTTGTAGTTTAATTGGATAAAACGATAGCTTCCGGAGCTATTGTTGCAGGTTCGAGTCCTGCCAGGAGCACTGTGTTTTGTTAGAAAAAGTTTGTTGTGATATAATGGAGAAATAAAAAACTTATGCCAATAAAAACAAAGCAAACAATGGAGGAGTTATTCAGAGAGCCGAGATACAAAATTGCAGTTTCTGGGGCCGCTGATATGGATATTTGCTGTCCTAATATTAAAGATTTAGCGCACGAGGTTGGACGCGAAATTGTTAAGCAAAGTTGCATATTATTAACTGGCGCTACAACTGGGGTGCCTTATGAGGCGGCCAAGGCCGTGAAAGAAGCCAATGGTATTAGCATTGGGTTTTCCCCAGCCGGGAGCAAGAAGGAGCATATTAAAAGATATAATTTACCAATAGACGCTTTTGATTTAATTGTTTATACTGGTTTTGACTATGTGGGACGGGATTTAATTTTAACCAAGTCAGCAGACGCGGTTATTATAATTTGCGGACGAACTGGCACTTTGCACGAATTTGCCATTGCCTTTGAAACAAGAACGCCCATTGGCGTTTTGCAGGGCTCGGGTGGCACAGCTGATATTATCCAGCCGGTTTTGGCTAAAGGTTATCGGCCAAAAACAAGAATTATTTATGATACCGACCCTACTAAATTAGTGCAGAGAATAATTAAACTTTTAAATAAATATGCCAATTAAAAAAATAAAACCCTCCTTCGCTCCTGCGGAGCTTCGGCGGGCGAAGCAAATAGGTCAAGTAACGCATTATTTTGATAAAATTAAAGTGGCGGTTGTTAAATTTAAAGAGCCAATTAAGGTCGGGGACACTATTAGGATTGAGGGCGGGGTTGGCACGAATTTTAAGCAGAAAATCGCTTCTATTCAGGTTGACCATAAAAAAGTTGCTAAAACCAAGAAGAGCCAAGAGGCTGGCGTGAAAGTTAAGGAAAAAGTTCACGAAGGCTATAAAGTGTATAAAGTATGAATAAGACCCTCTTAGCTATTGCTACAATGATTGGCACAATTATTGGGGCGGGCGTTTTTGCTGTGCCGTATGTTTTTGCGCAAAGCGGGATAATCACCTGCCTTATTTATTTTTTAATAGTGGGAGCTTTAGCAGTTTTTTTGCATTTATTTTTTGGCGAAGCTATTGGGAGAACCAGCGAAGAATCCCGCTTAATAGGGCTTACAGATAGATATCTTGGCAAAAGGGCAAAAGTTATAGTTGGCATTGCTTTTTTTATTGGTATAGTGGGTTCTCTGCTTGTTTACGTAATTTTATCTGGGGAGTTTTTGGGCTTGATATTTCCAAATTTATTTTCTAACTTTCAATGGAGCTTAATTGCCTGGTTTTTATTGAGTTTTATGGTGTTCTGCGGCACTCGCTCTATTGCTAAAGCTGAGCTTTTGCTTTCTTCTATTTTGCTTTTATCAGCTACTGCGGCAGTTGCTTTCTGCGTGCCGAAAATTTCTTTAAGTAACTTCTCCTTGTTTAATTATACAAAAATATTTTTGCCTTTTGGTATTGTCTTGTTTAGCTTAGTTGGCTGGTCTGCGGTTTCAGAGGCTAGATATGTTCTTGACGATAAGAAAAAACTAAAAAAAGTTCTTTTAATTTCTTTGCTTGTTTGCATTATTTTTTATATTATTTTTGGCTTGGCAATTTCTGGAGTAACTGGCAAGCTAACCACTCCAGAACCATTTCAGGCGCTGGCCAATGCCTTGGGCTATAAGATAATT
>JAZDKU010000033.1:0-21952 GCA_043802745.1 bacterium
TAAATTTTTGGGCTTTAAAATTATTAGCAAGGCAATTATTATTGCCCCAAGAGCAATAACCACGCTAAAAATACGAATAAGTAAAGCAATTTTATCAGCATTCGCAAGAATGTTTAAACGACCAAGCAAATAATTCCAATCGTGAAAATCTCCTCCCCCTAAAAGAGGTAGCTCCATTTTAACAGCATCCCCGAGATAGACCGCTACGTTTAAAAGGCTTTGAGCCAGCCAAAACATTAATAAAGAACCAGAAAAAAACTGGCCTTTTAGAAAGAAATATACAATAAAAACTATTGGTACAGCCAGTTGAAAAATAGTGCCCCCCAAAACTCCGATAAACTCGTTGTCGAAAATTGCAAAAATAAAATGCCCGGCCTCATGAATAATTAAATTTACATTATCCAAAAAATGCCATTTCTCAAAACTAACAAAACACCAAATAAAATAAACCGCAAAAGTAGCCAAAACAACGACTTTTAGCCACTCAACTTTTTGTTGGCTTGTTTTTACTTGAGGTATTTCCATAGAACGAAAAACCGAATTTATATTACTTTTTACCTTCGATTTCTTGCCAAAAAGTGGCAAAAAAGTTTTCCATAAATTTGTGGCGATTAAGGGCAACTTTCTTGCCTGTTTTGGTTAAAACTTTATCTTTTATATGCCTCAGCTTTACCTCATACTCTAGATAAGCTGAATCGTCTTTGTGATATGTATAATTTTTATTATTTTTTGCTAATTCTTTTTCTTTGCCATTATACATAACATTTGAACCAGCATTTCCTGAAAATAAAAAGGCTCGGCCAATGCCAATAGCCCCAGAACAATCAAGTTTGTCAGCGTCATATAAAACTTTAGCTTCAATAGTGCTAGGCATTATGTCGTTTCTATATCTATGGGCTTCTATGCAATGGACAATTTCGTCTATAGTTTTTTGGTTAAAGCCGTACTTTGGTAAAATTTTTCGGCTAATTTTTCCGCTTTGCATGGCATGGCAAAAAGCGCCTTTGGTTTTCATTTCATCACGCCTGCCAATATCGTGCAGTAAAACAGCCACTTCCAGTAATTTTAAATTCGCTTTTTCTATTTTACCAATATGTAAGGCTAATTTTTTAACTCTTTCCACATGGCTCCAATCATGGCAACCACTCGCCCCCTTAAAATACTTCTTAGCCTCTTTTTCAATTGCTTCAATTGTTTTTGCGGATATAGTCATAAATTAATTTTCAAAAAATTGCTCAATATCTTCTGGCCTTAACAATTTTATATCGTTAGCAATAACTGTTAATCCAAATGATTGGGCTTTAGTAAAACCAACATATTGCACTGCTTTGCCAAATGCCTGAACTTCCTCGATTGCTGGCACTAAATCAGTATCTGAGCTTAATAAATAAGCAATGTCATATTTATTTTGACGGGCAAACCTAATCATTTCAACAGCCAGCCTAACATCGACGCCTTTTTCGTGATAGGTTTTATCGGGGTGGCGAATCAAAACCCCCATTGTAGTGATAACTTTTTGCTGTTGTAATTTTCCAAGTAATTTTTGTTGATCACTATACATTTTTTCGCTTTTTTGATTTCCTTCCTGTCTTTTAACAGCCCCGATATAGTAGTGAATTTCAACAACTTCATTTTCGCCAGCTAAAAATTCAGAAAACTTTCTAAAATTAAAATTGAGCAATCTTAAATCTTTGTTTAACTTTTTCCTAAATTCTTTTAACTTAAAATATAAGTTGCTACCATCTATAAAAATAAATGCTTTTTTATTCATAAACAAAAACCGCCGTCCCGGCAAAGCCGAGAAGACGGTGGGTTTAATAATTGTATTATAGCAAAACCAAAACGAGTGTCAAGAGCTCGTTTGGCCAGAAATTTTTTTTGGGAAAGGATTATTTTTAAAGATGGGCTCATAAGTATTTTTAATTTTTTATTTGTTAATCTTTGATATTAATTCATCGTTAGCTTTTTCTAATTTTTTAGCAATATCAACAGCTTCTTGTGCCATAATCAAAATCCTTTCTTTGGTGATACTGATTTCTTCGTTTCTCTTTTTTTCTTCATTAATTTTTATTTGTAAATCATTAATTCTTTTTTCTGTTATTTCTTTTTCGGCCATTTCTTTTAGGATTTTTTCTACTTTTTCCTCAATCATTTCTTTTGGATTGTTTAGTTTTCCTCTGTTCCCAAAAAAATTAAATTCCTCTAAAGAAAAGAAAAAATATGAAAGAACTTTTCTGAAAAATAAAGAAATAAAAATAACAGTTATCGGCCACATTATTATTTTCAAAATATCTAAAACATTGGCAAAACTTAAAATTTTTAAACCATAAAAAATCTCAATAAACCCAAAGATTATTATAAAAATACCAATAATTATCTGACCATATAGGGCATGGCGCATTCTCTCCCAAGTAATAATTTTTTTAATAAAATCGATTATTTTATTCATAATTCATGAATCATAAATCTTGAATCAACCCCTTGGCCAGGGGGCTACGATTAAAGCAGTGGCATCTTTGTTGGGAAGCATTTGAAATATTTGCTCGGTGATAAATGGCATAAAGGGATGCAAAAGCTTCAAGCTTTCTCGTAAAACATAAAGCAACACTTCCTGGTTGTTCTCTTTTTTGCTTTCTTCAATATAAACATCGCAAAAAGTATGCCAGAAAAAATGATAAATTTTTTGCGCTGCTTCGTGAAAATAAAAATTCTCTAAATCTTTAGTAACTTCTTTTGTAGTTTCTTGCAAAGCCCTTAAAATATTCTTATCCGCTTCTGTTTTGAGTTTCGGATTCTGCTCGGGGGCAGACCTCCCCGGAACTGGACTCAAGTTTTCAGGAGGCCTGCCCCCAATGGGAGCTTGCGCAATCACGAAACGGGCTGCGTTCCATATTTTATTGGTAAATTTTCGCATTGCCAAAAAGTTTTCTTCACCCACACAAATATCACTACCAGGAGCTGAAGAAAAAACTAAAGCCATACGCAAAGCATCTGCCCCATATTTATCAATTATCTCTATGGGATTGATAACATTGCCCTTGCTCTTACTCATTTTTTGCCCCTTTTTATCCACCACCCGGCAGTGCATATGAGCTATCTCAAAGGGTGCTTTGCCTGTTAAATAAATACCAAACATTATCATGCGAGCCACCCAAAAGAAAAGTATGTCCCACATTGTATCCAAAACTGTTGTTGGGTAAAAATATTTAAAATCAGCTCCATCTGGATAGCCAAGCGTGGTTAGGGGCCACTGGCCAGAAGAACACCAAGTGTCAAAAGTATCAGTTTCTTGTAAAATTTCATTGCTTTTGCATTTTTTGCAAGCAAATTCCTCAAGTGAGTAAGAAGCGTCTTTTGGAGCTGTTAAAGATTGCAGCCCCTTTTTAATTTCTAAAAAGCTATACTGGTTTTTTAAATCTTTATATTCTCCAAACACTTTTTCGCCTTTTGCATTAATAAAATTTACCACTACATCTTGATTGCATGCCAAACAATACCAAGCTGGTATTTGCGGGCCCCAAACAATTTGGCGGGAAACATTCCAATCCCTAATATTTTCCATCCATTGCAAATAAAGTTTTTCAAATCTTTGGGGCAATACTTTTATTTTTTTCTTTTTCACAGCTTCTAAGGCTGGTTTAGCTAATGAGGCAACTTTAATAAACCATTGAGGCATAGCCATTGGTTCTATGGCATTTTTACAGCGATAACAAACACCTACATTATGTTTTAAGGGCTCTGTTTTAATTAGTTTGCCCAAGCTTTGCAATTCAGCGATAACTGCTTCGCGCGCTTGCTTAGGAAAAAGCCCAAGATATTTTTCAGGCACATTGATCATTTTGCCGCTTGGGTCAATGATTTTTATGCTGGGCAAATTATGTTTTTTGCCAATTTCAAAATCTATGGGGTCGTGAGCTGGGGTAATTTTTAAAGCTCCAGTGCCAAAATCTTTTTCCACCAAATCATCAACAATAATTGGCAACTCTTTGTTTAAAATTGGCAAAATGGCTTTTTGACCAACTAATTTTTTATAGCGGCTATCTTTTGAATTAACAGCCACGGCCGTATCAGCAAAGATTGTTTCTGGCCTTGTGGTGGCAATTTGTATGGCGCCATAATCAAGATAATAAAGAAAATCATCTCGCTCAATATAATCAACTTCAAGGTCAGAAAAAGCAGTGCCGCAATAAGTGCAATAATTAACAATGCCATCGCTCCTATACACTAAGCCGTCTTTGTGCAACTTGTGAAATGTTTCAAAAACAGTTTTTAAAATTTCTGGGTTTAGGGTATATTTTTCCCGAGTCCAGTCTAAGCTAAAGCCTGCTTTTTTTAATTGCTCTTTGGCTAATCCCCTATTGCTTTCCACAAATTCATTAATCATTTTGTACAAAGTTTCTCTATCAAAATCAAAACGGCTCTTGCCTTGCTCTTTTAATTTTTTCTCAAATACAAATTGGGTTTCAATGCCAGCGTGGTCGGTGCCTGGTAAAAATAAGGTTGGCTCTCCTTTCATTCTATGCCAACGACAAAGTATATCCTCAACCACATAAAGAATATGGCCTAAATGCAACGAGGCATTAGCATTGGGTGGAGGCAATAAAATAGTGAAAGGTTTTTTGGCAGGGTCAACTTTTGGCGTGAAATACCCGGCCTTTTCCCACATTTCATAAATTTTCTCCTCACTTTCTTTAGGATTGTATATTTTATCTAACATATTCTCCATATTATCTCCAAAAATACATTTATTCAAGCATGAGTCAAGCTCAACTGGGCTGTAAAAATGCAAGAAGACCAATAGTGCTATTGGTCTTCATGAGGATAGCTCCTACTATCCTATTCTCGTTTCACCCCTCCCCATTTGAAGAGTGATTTACCCTCGGGTGAGGGACCTTTTTCTTTTTTTGTTGTTCCTGGTGCCATCGCCGGAGAACCGAGAACTGCAAGGTAATGAACCTCGAGTTCTTGTGTCCAGCCAGGTCCATAAACAGTAAAAAGGATCTTTAGAACCCCCTCTACTTTGGGTCTTAGCATGGCTACAGTCAGCACCCCACCCCCCTTTGGGTCTAGAATAAAGGTGTACCCGTTACACCTATAAACACCTTTATCCCACACACCAGAAAGGGTTAGAGAACAACCCTCTGCGGCCTTCCCGCCTTCCTCTGAGAACCGGACCTGTCCTACTTCCCACTCATTAGGGCTAAAGGTGACAGTTCCGTGGTTTCCTTTGGTTACGGAGGCATAATACTCGATCCACCCCCCAACCTTTATCTGCATGGCATTAGAGGGAATAGCCACGCACTTCCCATCAACAGAGACCTGCCCCTTTGAGCATGTCTCTGTACTTTTCCTGGGCTCCTCTGTTTTATAGGGAACAGGAACAGGAACCGGGACCTTCTCCACAACAGTTATTACCCCGCCTTCAGCAAGACAAGGAACACCGTTGGCTTCTGCCTTAAGAAAACGGAATTCGGCTCGCCAGGGTGTGGCCACGCCAAGCCAAAGCTTAAATAGAGGATCTGCTGACGACGTAAGTGGAGTGTCCCCTTCCCCGCTCAGCATTAAGATTACATTCTCGTCTTCGCTGGGCCGAGCAGAAATGTTAAATTTCCACATAGCCGGAAGATTCATTTTCCTTGCCCTTGGTATATATAGGCTCGGAATGTTCTCCGGATCAGCATCCACCTCTACTTCTATTATGAAAGAGGTGATCGGTATAGTTAACCCGTCTACTATCTTTATTCTAACAAACGCCTCTTCGCCCCTTAAGAGCGTTTGATTGCCAATATAAAAAATCGGGGCCACCAAATCTATGCTAGGTGGTAAAAACGGCATTTCCGGGCCAATACACATGACATTAAATGTTAATGTTAAGAGCACAAAAAAAATCATGAGAAAAGAGAATAAAGTTTTCATCGAGAGGTCCTCCACGAATAAGATTAAAATTTTTTAAAGTCGGTAAATACAACCAGAAAGAGCTTATGAAGGCTCTTTTTCATACTCTATTTATACCATATTTTAATTGGTTTGTCAAGACTATTTGCCGCGTTCGACAACGAAGTCGACCATATCTGCCAAAAGCTTGTTCCATTTGTTTTGAGGCAATTTTTTCAATGCTTGTTTGGCCCTATCAGCATATTGCCTAGCCATTTCCATTGATTTCATATGAGAGCTTGTTTTTTTAATCAAAGCCATCACCTCTTTAATATCAATTTGCGTAATTCTGCTTTGATGCATTATTGAATTTATGCGGTTTTTATCCTCTGGGGAGAGCTGGCTAAAAGCAAGTATTAAAACTAAATTCCCTCTTTTTCTCTCCTCAATATCCTTGCCGATCTTCTTACCAAAACTTTCCTCATCTCCAAACATATCCAAAATATCATCCTGCATTTGAAAAGCGATGCCCAAGTTTAAACCATACTCTTTAATAGCCTGCATTTGCCCTTTATTGGCATTGGCGCTTATGCCCCCCAGTTCGCAACAAGCCATTAAAAGAGCGGCTGTTTTTTTGTCTATCATTTCTAAATACTTTGCCAAAGTAATACTTTTTGGCCGTTTTTCAACAATATATGGCTCCTCTTTATGCCCATCTTTTTCAAATAAAATATCTAAAATTTCTCCCCCTACCAATGTTTTTAAAGTTTTTGAAAAAAGCTGGGAAATTTCTGCTTGGCGGGAATGGTTTCTGGCTGTTTGAAAAATCGAAGCAACGTAAAACATAGCAATGCAATCAGCAATTGATTTGCCATATTTTGCCCAAACTGTTGGCTTATTTCTTCGAAAAAGCCCGTTGTCTATAATATCATCAATAATCAAAGAATAATTATGCAAAATTTCCAAGCCACAAGCTGGCCTCAAAACATCGCTTGTTTTTCCAGCCAAAAGAGAGCAGCAAGCAATAGCCAAAGCTGGCCTTAGCCTTTTACCTCCGGCTTCTATTTGGTGCTTAATAAGGGGATGAAAATTTTTGCTAGTATTCTCGGTTAGCTCTTCAATAAGCAAAGGGTCAATTTTAGCTTGGCATTGAGCTAAAAATTCAATTATTTTTTGTGTTTTTTCTTCAGTGAGCATAAAATAAATTGCAAACAAAAAAGGCAATCCCCTGCCTTTTTTGTTAAAAATATCTTAAACCTGTGGCTGATTCTCGGGGCTTGATGGCTGGCTTGGAACTTCTGGCTGCTTCATTATTTCACCGCCCTTTTTCTTTTTCGATTTCATGGCAACTGCCAAAACAATTGCTACTACAACGACAACGATTAAAACTATAACTATAGTGCTCATATTTTATTTTTTTCTTTTCCCGACTTTTGAGCTATTTAAGTAAATTTAAATATTGTTTATTTTAATAATTTTATTGCATCAAGTCAAACAAAGCTAGCTGTGGAAAACTATTTTAGCTCGTCGGACAGTTTATAAATATTTCCAGCGCCCATAATGACTAACACATCAATATCTTTTATATTCTTCTTAGTATAGCTAGCCAGCTTGGCTTGCTCAATGTATTCCACTTCAGGGCGATTAATGGCCCTAACAAGCTTTTGGCTTGAGGTTTTCTTTTTAATGGCCTGGCTTTCCCTGCCCTTAACCGAATAAATATCTGTAACGATAACCTTGTAAATACCAGAGCCTTCTTTGGCTTGCTGGAAGGTTTTCACAAAATCATTAAATAAATAAAAAGTTCTTTGATATTGATGCGGTTGAAACACTACCCAGACACGCTTCGAACCATACTTTTCTTTTAATGCCTGGAATGTTGCTTTTATTTCAGTTGGATGATGAGCGTAATCAGACACAACTCTTAATTCATGATTCCTGACTCTTAATTCTGTTTCCTGAAAGCGGCGCCAGATGCCTTTGAATTCGCTTAAGGCCCCAAAAGAAGTTGCGTCGTCAATGCCCAGTTGCCTTGCCACGCTCAAAGCGGCTAAAGCATTGGAAATATTATGCTCCCCCGGCACCTGCAAAACATTTTTTAACTTCTCAACATCTTTATCTTTTAAAGAATAAAAAATAACTTTGCACTTTGCACTTTTCCAAAACCTTAACTATATTTTTATTATCACGATTGGCAATTACACAATTCTTGACTTGGCCAATATATTGTAAAAAAACCTTAAATATGTGGTTAAGGTTTTGGAAAAAGTCCATGTGCTCTTCGTCAATATTTGTTAAAACTAAAATATCTGGATAATAATTTAAAAATTTAGCCTTGTAGTCATCTGCTTCTATAATTAAATACTTACTTTTACCCAAACGATTCCCTGGCTTTGTGCCGATGATAAAAGTGGGGTCAAGTTTGGCTTTAATTAAAATTTGAGCAATCATTGAAGCAGTAGTTGACTTGCCATGCATACCAGAAACAGCAATTAAAAAATAATCTTTAGCTAAATCCCCCAGAGCTTGGGCGCCAGATAAGCATTTAATTTTAAGCTTTTTGGCTTGTTGTAATTCAGGATTAGTTTTTGGCACAGCTTCTGAATAAACCACTAAATCAGCTTTAGCTGGCAAATTGCTAGCTTTATGGCCAATAAAAACCTTAATGCCCATTTGTTTAAGGCTATCAGTAATTTCTGACCGCTCTTCATCAGAGCCAGAAACAACCCAGCCCTTTTGTTTGTAGATACAAGCAGTAGCAGAAATACCAATCCCGCCAATGCCAATAAAATGTATGCGCATATCTTAGAAATCGTTAATGAATGAAATGAATTTACGAGTTCTTAGATCCTGTTAAACGCTCCTCTCAAAAAGCGTTTAATCGGGAATTCCTTTTAGCGTCGGTCTTTATTCCATTCCAAAATATCTTTTATCATTTCTGCAAATATGGTAAAAGTTGAAAACACAAAAACTGGCACTATCCATATTAATTTAAATACTTCATCACTCATAATTTTATATTATTTTATTTTGTTATTATATACTAAAAAACTAAAATAAAACATTAAAAAACTTAACAAATATATTTTTTCGTGCTAATCTTATTGGTAGCGAACTAACTTACAACTCAAAAAAGGAGGATGCTGTGCTTACCAGCATAGAACCGCAGCTTCTTGACAAAAAAGAGGAAGAACATCGCAAAGCCAACCTCGCCTTCGAAAAGGAAGACGAGGAAGAAATTCTTGCCTATTTAAAAGAAGGGGCAAGAAAAAAACTGGTGGTGCTCGCACAGAGCAAAAAACCAGTAAAAAAATAAAAGTCCTTGTTTAGAAATTTATTTTCTAAACAAGAATTTTTAGTTTGCTAGCTAACGGAAATGATTGTAAAATTTTATACTCTGGGCCGGTTCTGTGCAAGACGCTTTCCATTAGCTCAATAGAGTTAACTGAAAAATTTCTTTCAAAGTCTTGGTTAATACTTGGCCTTTCGTCTATCTCAATACGCCTAAAAGCCCACTCTTTAATGCGAGCCAAGGTAATATGGCCTTTGCTGGTAGTGAGCCAAATTAACCGCGGGGCCTTTTCATTGTCGTAGCAAATTCTTTCTGTTTTTATCTCAAATGTTTTTTGGTCTTGAGTCATTTTTTCTGTGTCGTCAATAATTTTTGGAATTTGACTCTCCCCCGCCCGCAACGTTTCGCCAGCGAGTCCTGGCTCGCGTAGCGATGCGGACGGGCCTACTTCGCCAATAAATTTTAAAGTTATATGCAAGTTCTCCATGGCCACCCACTTAAAAACCTTAGCTTGGCTATACTCCTCCCCAAGCTCTTTATCTATATTTTTTTGTATCTCAAAAATCTCTCTTTTTAGATCCATTGGCAAATTTATCGCCACAAATAACCGCTTTGGCATATGACTTAGCAAAGTCATGCTTGGCATAACCTTTAAATAATTTTAGCTTTCTTTTTTCCTAAAAATCAATAGGTTGGGTTATGGTGGGTTAAGAGTGTTAGCCTAGAACTCATCAACAAAGTATTGTTTTTCGGAAAAAAATTTTCCTTTGCCTTCAATCATTTTTATTTTATCTAAAACATCAGGAAATAGCTTGTCTAATTTTTTAATTTCAGCCAAAGTAAACCAAATGTTTTTCCCACCTTGAAATTGTTCAATAAAATCTCCCCTCAAATTCGTAGCTTTAAAAACAAAAAATATTTTATCCTCGAGCAATTCACCTTGTTTGGAAAAATCAGTTTTATGATTTACTCCGCAAAAAGTTAATTTGCCAGTTAGTCCTGTTTCTTCTTGAAATTCTCTTTTGGCGGCATCCACTATGGTTTCCCCTATTTTTAGCTTGCCCCCCACCCCGCCATAATAGCCAAAATATGGGTGCTTTAATCTCTGCTGAAGTAAATATTTCTTGCCATTAACCGCAAAAATCAAAACGCCTATTTTAGCTTGTTTCTCTACTTGAGGAGTTTGAGTGTCTACATCTAAGCGATTGGCAAACTCTTTGCCGATTGGCGTTAAAAAGTATCTCTTGTTTTCTTGTTTCACCAAACCAGCCTCCACTAAGCTTTTCAAATGAAAAGTAAAGCTGTCAGTTGAAATTTTGCTTTCATTCAACTTATTAAAACTCTCCCCTGCTTTAAAAATCAGGGATTTTAAAATCTGCGACTGAATTGAATGTAAAATAATATCTTTTTTCATAACTTTTATTTTTGTTAATTGTATTTCAGGCTAAAATTAAATCAAGTGAAGATGGCTTAACTTACTTGAATTTTTACCAAAAATGACTAGAATTGAATAAACTGGTATATGTATAGTTATAGTGATTCTAATACTAAAAGTAGAGGAGGCACCTTATGAATGCAATACTGACCCTAAAAAAAGATAAGGGTGACGAAAGAGAAACTTTCCTTCAAGAAGTTTCTCTAAACACGGAAACAAAAGAGAGCGAAAAAGCAGTAAAACTTTTGTCTGCAGAGGGGAATACTGTAGAAGTTTTCGTAAGTTTCCGTCGAGACAGCAATCAGATTACTATAAAGAAAGCTGAGGAAAAGGGTGTCTTCCAGCTCGAACTCGAAGAAAAGAGTTTAAAAGTAGTCGAGGATTTAGCTGGATGGGTTGTGGGTGTTTTTTTATTAACATAACAAATAATTTACAGAGTCGCCTTTTTCCAGTTTATTGGCGGCTCTGTAAAAAATTAATGGAATTTCGAATTGGGAAGAGTAAAATAAAAGATAATATTGATGTGGCTATTATTAGAATAGCTGGGTATCATAAGATACCTAGTAACAGCCCGAAAAGCGAGCTTAACTTTGTTAAGCCATTAAGCTTGGCTGGGTATCCAAGATTTCATATTTACTTAAAAGAGACCGAAACCGATTATATTTTTAATTTACACCTAGACCAGAAAAGGCCCGTGCATAAAGGTGCCAAAGCCCACCAAGCCGACTATGATAGCCAAATTATCGCAGAAGAAGCCGAACGCATCAAGCAAAAACTAAAATGAAAAACCAAGAAATTGCTAAAGCTTTAAATAAAATAGCGGACTTGCTAGAAGTTAAGGGCGAAAAGCAGGTTTTTAAAATACGGGCTTACCGCAAAGCTGCTTTAGTAGTAGAAAACTTAAACGAAGACATTGCTTTAATTTATAAAAAAGATGGCTTAGAGAAAATTACAGGCATTGGCAAAAGCATTGCTGAAAAAATTGCCGAATATTTAAAAAAAGGCAAGATAAAATTTTTAGACGAATTAGAGCAAGAAACATCCATTCGCCAAATTATTGCCCACTTTTTTGCCAGCAAAGGTCTGGACTTGAAACAGCTAAAAGAAAATGCTAAAAAACAAGCGATAGTTTACTCCCGCTATACAAAACCAGCCAAACAGCTTATTGAGCTCTCTGGAGGGGTGCTGGAAGCTAAAAACGCCATTGACAAGGTGGCTTCGTGGGCCAACTCAAGGGGTCTGGACTACACGATTGAAACAGTTTTCAAAAAATGGTTGGAGATAGACAGGCTAAAGCCAAAAGAGATTGTCAAAAAGCCATTTTACGAAAATTTGCCAATGATATTTTCCGAAGCCAAAAAGAAATGGTTTGTTATCAACGATAATGGCGAGTGGCTAGAGTTTGCAGATAAAGAAGATAAAATCGAATGGAGAATAGTTAAATAATTTTATGCTTAGCCATACAGATTTAAAAAAAGGAACTTTGTTTATTTACAATGATATGCCCTATGAGGTTTTAGATTATTCGCTTAATTTTCAGGGCCGAGGATCTTCGACCGCTCAAGTAAAAATAAAAAACTTAATTACTGGCAATGTTTTAGCGCAAAACTTCAAAAGTGGCGATGCCCTGCAAGAAGCTGAAATTGATAAAGTTAAAATAAAATACTTGTACAATAATAAGGGCCAATATTTTTTTTGCGAGGAAAAAAATCCCGCAAAAAGATTCCCCCTAGCTCAAGAGCAAATAGGCAATGGCGTTCAATACTTAAAGGCCAATGATATTGTTGATGGGTTTTTATTTGATGAAAAAATTATAAACGTTGAATTGCCTATAAAAGTTCAGTTAAAAGTAGTTGAGGCAGCCCCTTATTTGCGCGCTGGAAGAGCCGAGGCTGGCACTAAAGAAGTTATTTTAGAAACTGGCGCTAAAATCCAGTCGCCTTCTTTCATCAAGGAGAATGATGTAATTGAGATTAATACAGAGACAGAAAGCTATGTAAGAAGAGTGGAGTAAAGCTAAATGAAAAACTTAAAATGAAAAATGAAAAACCACAAGTAAAAATTAAAAAAGGAGCGAAACTTTTTAGTTTTAGATTGCCGTTTTTAGTTTTTCGTTTTTAATTTTTAATTCCCGAATGAGTTCCACAAACAAAGCACTGCTCCAGGCCTGGGACCAACAGCCTTGAGATTTTAATTCAGAGGCCGAGCTAAGCTCGGCATGACAGCCAATAACGCCAATACTTAAAATTTCTTTGGTGCTAGCTGTTATTATTTTGTCAATATAAGCCCGATATCTTTCCGGGTTGTTTCTTTTTAAAACAATAGCTGTTAAATTATTTAGATAAAACCAAGAATCACCTGAATGATAACTTTGCGGATTCTCACCCGTATGATTGGCATTAAAATAAACAGAGTTTTTATCAATTGTAGCCACGCCTCCCCACGGAAGCCATAAAGCATTCAAAGCATTGTCAAAACATAATTGCCACTCTTTCTGTTCTAAAAGCTCTGGGTAAATATAATAAGCTAAAAATATATTGGGCCTTATTGTTTCATCATAAAGACCATCTTTTAAAAATTTTCCATTCCAAAATTTTTCTTTGACCTTAAACTTTAAACTTGTTTCCGCAATTTTATAAGAATTATTTTTTGTTAAACTAAAAGCTGTTTTAAGCATACATAGCTTTAAAGCCATCAGCTCTATCCTTTCGCCTTTTCTATCAATTGAATCCATCCAACTGCCATCTTGGCTTGTTGAGTTTATCAAATTTTCAAAAAACCTTGCTAAATATTTTTTAATTCTCCAAAGAGTAATCTCATTAACTTTGCTTGTTTCCATTACTTCGCTGGTTCTTTTAAAAAGCCAGCCAATAGAGTCTGCGTTTTTTTGCTTCTCGTGATTATACTTATTTGGCAAAAGCCCGCTATTCCCTATCAAACTAAAGCTTTGCAAACATATTTTCCAAAAAATATCTGCTTGTTTTTCCAGCAAAGCTTTAATCGATATTAAAGCATCACGAGAATATGGCTCAAAAAACCAAGGCAAGCCAGCAGAAATCTGTTTTTTACTTGAGTCATTATAAATCAATTCTCGCAAAGAATTTTGCGCGCAACAGTAAGCCATAGACAACTCTGGATTTTTTAATTTAGAAAAATCTATTGATGTTTTAATAGCCTGCCTTTTTTCTTGCTTTAGCTTAGCTGTTTTACTAAAAACGTAATTGACTTCTGCTATGGCCTGCTTTTTTGTGTTTCCTACTGCTAGAACCATTTTTTGAGCTTTTATTCTCAAAGCCCAAAAAACATGTCTTTCAAATGGAGGAGAATTTCTTTTAATATCATAAGCATAAATTCTTTTTTGCCACTGTTCTTTAATGCAAGCGCCAGGCCTGTTCAATCTGATAGCTAAAAAGACTTTTTCTTTCCCATTTTGGCATTCTATTATTATATTTTTTTTATTTGGTTCAATAGTATAAAATCTTTTTTCTTCGCTACTGCCATAAATCGGCTTGAAGTCTAAAAATAAGTCAAACTCGGCACTCGGCGCTAGTTCATAGACTAGGGCGCAATGATTTTCTGGCAAGAAAAAACTTTCTTCAATAATTCCTTTTTTTGTTTTAAAAGCGCGAGTATGGCGCCAAAACTCATTTCCAAAATTTAAAACCTCTTCTTTTTCTATTAGCGATATGCTTTCAACAACTTTAAATAAATTGTCAGTGTTTCTAAAAAACCACCCGTTGTAACGGCTAGTATTGGCATTAAAAAAAGAGGCAAAATCTCCTCTTTTATTGGCTGTTAAAAAACCGACATTACTCTCTGCCTCTTTTTTTAAAATTTCTTGCTTTAAAAAACTTCTTGTTAATTTATTTAATTTATGGGTTATCTCCATTTAATTTATCGACTGCCTTATTGTGGGCAATGATGTAATTTTTTATTAAAATTTTCCAATCAGCCATATTGGCTAAATTTCTAGCTTGAATTTTATTTTCCACTCTTTGGTTGGTTGAAAGTTTTAAAAAGCTATAAAGAATCTCTTCTAAATCGCCAACGCTATTTTCTTCACTTTTTCCCATGCGATTGAGCAAGAAAACCCCTGGCAATTTTTTACCAGTTATATATTCAGAACAAAATCGGCCAAAACCAGCCAAATCGGTAGTTACCGAACTCACGCCCAAAGCAGCCGATTCCAAGGGCGTATAGCCCCATGGCTCGTAAGTGGAGGGGAAAACGCCTAAGTGGCTCCCCTGAATTGCCTCATCAGCGGTTAAGTTTAAAATTCCATCAGCCCCATTTAAATATATGGGATAAAAAATAACTTTTACCTTATCTTCTTTGGCATTTAAAAGGCTCTCTGCTTCAAGCATTTGTAAAATAGCGTCATTACTATCGTTTAGATTATGGGTGCAAATCGGCGGATTTCCCGCCCGCAACGCTTCGCCGTGTAGCGATGCGGGCGGGCCCTGTTTCTTAAATTTTAAAATTTTGTTTTTAATTTCAGCTAAAGCGTCCTCTTCGTTTTCAAAAATATCTGATTTTTCCATTTTACTTCCGCTAATCAAAGCCTTCATTATATTTCCCTCCACATCCTCTTCAATTGATTCAAGCTGATCTTTGATATCAGTGTAAATTTCCCTAGATTCTATGAGCTCTCTCTTGATGTTTTGGATTTGAGCTGGTACCCAAAAAAATGCCACCACTGTTTTTTTACTTTTTTCTTGTTTTAATTTCTTATTTAATTTGCCAAGCGATTTTATAAAAATATCAATGCCTTTATTCTTTAGCTCGTATCTTCCAATAGTAAAATATACCAGCGTATTCTTTAAATCAAAAACATAGTATGGGAAAAAATACCAGAAAAAGAATTCTTTTATTTTATCCCTTTGCATTTTATGCTTAATAGAAATTTGTTCAATACTTGGAAACCGCGACATATCCAAGCCATTGGGTAATAAAACATCTGGAAATCTGTTTAAGATTGTTTCGCTTTCCAAGCCTGTTATTTGACTAACTGTGGTAAAAACATCTGTTTTTTGAGCGCAAGCATACTCTATTTGATGCTTGGCTTGAATGCCATATTTATACGACTCCTCTTTTGAATTAACTTTTCCCAAAAAAGAATCAAGGGAAACATTATTAGCCGCCAAAGTTCGCCCTAAAATAGTGGCGTGGGTGGTAAAAACAGTGCCAACTGAAAGGGCTCGTGATTTTAGGTATAAAAGTCCTGCTCCCGAAAGCCACTCGTGGAATTGAGCCACTACTTTTTTATTTGGCATTGCTTGTGATAGCTTTTCAATTAATCTGCCACTTGTATAGGCCCAAATAACTGGCTCTGTATAATCATAGGGCGAGTTAAAGGAATCAACTTGAAATTTCTCCCAGAGTTCTTTTTTTACTTCATCTCCCATTCCTATGAATTTAGAGGAATCAATTAAAATTACTTTTGGGTTTCCTGGCATTAGCCAATAGCCAAATTTTAATAAAAATCCTTGCTTTTCCAAATCCAAAAAATCTTGCTTCCATTCGTCTGGAACATTTGCTTCCTCAAACTCACCTTTACTGCTTTCCCTAAAATACGGGCCAATAAGGCAGTAATTTTCTCCGTATTGCTCGACCGTAGGCCTAGTTTTTGACTTTAAAACAGTCCATATGCCTCCAATTTTATTGCAAACCTCCCAAGAGACCTCAAATAAAAAGTCGGCTTTTGGTTTGATGTCTTTGTCCAAATTTTTATATTTTCTTAATTGCTTCACCTACCCTTTTTAGGGCATCTATTTTGTTCTTAGCTTTTTTCAGCTCTGTGGCAACCTTTTTGTTTTTTAAAATTTCTTCGACCCACTTAGCAAAATCGTTTTTTGTTTTATCCACATGAAAAGCGTAAGTTTCTTCAGCCATTTCTTCAAGAGCGTTTTTTAAATCTCGCAAATCACTTAAAATTCGCCCGTCTTTTG
Organism: bacterium; assembly: GCA_043802745.1. GTDB lineage: Bacteria > Patescibacteriota > Minisyncoccia > Minisyncoccales > CG1-02-41-26 > STD1-80. The sequence continues at coordinate 16,550 of JAZDKU010000033.1, forward strand.
CCCAAAATCTGGCCGGCCCTTCTGCTTTTATTGTTTTTGGTTTAATCATTTTGTTAACTGTTAATTGTTATCATGCGACCTTTATTTTATTATAATCCTTTTCCAGTCTAAGTTGCAAATCACTTAAAATATTCATATATGAAATAAAACAATCATAAGGACTTTCGTATGGATTGAAATACTTATGCACATCTCCATCAGAAAACCATTTTGTGCACATATAATAAAAATGGTCTGACGTTTGCAATTTGCGCCAAAGGTCAATTAATGGCTTGCTTTTAGTAAGCAAAACTTGAGGCTCTAAAGAATAAATTTTTTGCGCTGCCTCTCTTTGCATTTGATTACCAAGCCAGGCTGACAAATCTCTTTCTGTGTCAGCCCAAGAAATTGCGCTCTGGCAGTCTATTTCACCGATTGGTTTATAAATTTTAGCAACTTCTGAAGGCGTTTTAAAGTTGTTGTCTGGATGTTTTAAAATTTCATTTGGTAAATTTTCCAAAAATTGGAAAATTCCCGTGTCTTCCCATTGATGTTCGCCAAATGTTTCATAATCCATAAATAAATTTACTACTTGGCCATTGCCATTAACTCTGTTAACCCATGAAGTAAATTTATCAGCCGTTAAGGGCCACTCTGGCCATTCTTTAGAGGAAAACCTAAAAGATATGTCGTCGCTTAATTGATAATTGCGCATTAAAACATTCAAGTTTTTTGTGCTTGCAGCCTTATAAACAAAGTCTGGGCTTCGCCATCCTAAAATTTGCTTTGCCCCTTCAGTTAAAACAGTTTTGTAGCCCATAGTTTCAATAGTTTTTGCCATTTCATTGTTAAATGACAACTCGGTGTTGCGAAAGGTTATTGGGGTGTAGTTAAAAATATCTTTAAGCTTTTTTTTATGTTGGCTAATTTGCTTCTTAAATTCATCCTGTGAATATAGAAAAGCTAATGAGTGATGAAAGGTTTCCCCAATTAATTCACACTGGCCTGTTTTCACTAGCTTTTTAAAACTTTCTAAAACATTAGGAAAATCTTTTTCTAATTGTTCTAAAATAAGCCCGGTAATGCTAAAACTTATTTTAAATTTATTTTTATATTTTTTTATTAAATCCAAAAGCAAAGCATTGGTTGGTAAGTAGCATTTTCTAGCAATGCGCTCCAAATAAAACTTGTTCATTTCTTCATCAAAGTAAGCATTGTTTTGGCCAATATTAAAAACCGAGAATCTATTAATTCTATAAGGCTGGTGCACATGAAAATATAAACAAACGCTTGGCATGTTAGTTATCGTTAATGAGTGAAACGAATTTACGAGAACTTACACCCCGTGAAACGCGACTTTCAGGGAGCTGTTTCACTGGGGTTATTTTTCGACAAAGCTAAAATGGTTTTTATGACTGTGTCGGGGTTTAAAGAAATGCTTTCTATGCCCTCTTGCATTAAAAATTCAGCAAAGTCTGGAAAATCGCTTGGGGCTTGGCCACAAATCCCACAATATTTATTTTTTTCCTTACAGGTCTTAATAACTTTTCTTAATAATTCTTTCACGGCCTGGTTTCGCTCATCGCCAATATGGCTTAAGGTGCCGTTGTCTCTATCCAAGCCCAAGGTTAACTGGGTTAAATCATTTGAGCCAATGCTCATCCCATCAAATATTTCCAAAAAATCATCAATCAAAATAACATTGCTTGGAATTTCACACATTACATAAATTTCTAAGCCATCTTTTCCGCTCTCCAAACCTTTTTCTCTTAAAATAGCGAGAACTTTTTTACCCTCATCCACGGTGCGGCAAAACGGAATCATTAGCTTTATATTTTTCAAGCCAAAAACATTTCTCGCCCTTTTTATGGCGTCACATTCCATTAAGAATGCTGGCTTAAACCTTTCATCATAATAGCGACTAGCTCCCCTCCAGCCAATCATCGGATTTTCTTCTTTTGGCTCAAAAATTGACCCACCCAAAAGCTCGGCGTATTCATTTGTTTTAAAATCTGAAAACCGCACAATCACTGGCTTTGGAAAAAATGCGCAAGCAATTTGCCCAATGCCTTCAGCTAACTCTTTAACAAAGTATTCTTTTTTGTCTTTATGCTCAACCGTGATGTTTTCTATTTTGTTAACAATTTTTTTAACTTCCTCAAGCGAAATTTCAGGATTATTCTTAGCTAAAATCGCTCTGGCTAAAGCCGGTGATTTTAAACTATCAAAATAATGCAAAGCCATAGGGTGAACTTTTATTTTTTCAGCAATAATAAATTCTTCTCTTGCTAATCCAGCTCCGTCTTGTGGCAAAGAACAGGCCTTAAAAGCAGAGTCTGGGGAGCCGATATTAACTGTTATTTTAACTGGCAAGTGGGGGGATGTTTTTAAATTAAAAACTTGCTTTTCAAATTTTAATTCCCCAGAAAAAACTTTTCCCAAAAATCCAGATGAACAATCAACTGTAATCATTTGCTTTGTCTTTAAAATTTTTGAAGCTTTTTTACTGCCCACAATACAAGGTATGCCAAGCTCGCGAGAAATAATGGCTGCGTGGCAAACTCGCCCGCCCTCGTCCGTAACAATAGCCCCAGCCAATCGCATAATTGGCACCCAGTCAGGGTCGGTCATTTTTGTTACCAACACATCGCCTTGCTGAAAGCTGGAAATTTTAGCCACATCTTGAATCACCCTAGCCCTGCCAACGCCAATTCTATTGCCAACCGCAATGCCCTCAATAAGGGGCCTTTGCGTTGTTTTTAATTGAAATTCTTCGTAAGTTGTTTTTCCTTTTTGCGATTGCACTGTTTCGGGGCGGGACTGCACAATAAAAAGCTCGCCAGTTTTACCATCTCTTGCCCATTCAATATCTTGAGGAGTGCCATAATGATCTTCAATTATTATGGCCCACTTGGCTAATTTTAGAATATCATGCTCATCCAAAGAAAACTCTAATTGTTTTTTCCTTGACACTATTGCATTTTTTAGCCCGCCAGTTTTGCTGTAAATATATTTAAAATTCTTTCTACCTAAATTTTTCACGATAATCGGCTTAAATCCTTCTTGTAAAGTTGGCTTAAAAACAAAAAATTCATCAGGCGTTATCCTGCCCTTAACAATTAACTCTCCCAAGCCATATATAGAATTTATTAAAACAATATTTGGAAAGCCAGTTTCTGTGTCTAAGGTAAACATCACCCCAGAAGAGCCAAGATCAGATCTAACCATTTTTATAACCCCAGCAGACAGGGCAATTTTTAAGTGGTCAAAACCTTTAGCTTCTCGATAAGCAATGGCTCTGTCGGTAAACAAAGAAGAGATACACTTTTTAATTGATAGCAAAACATTTTTATCACCTTTTATATTTAGATACGACTCCATTTGCCCAGCAAAACTTGCGCCTTTTAAATCTTCAGCTGTGGCAGAGGATCTAACTGCCACATCTGTGTATTTTTGCCCATAAAAAGCAGAGAGTTTTCGGTAAGCATCGATAATTTCTTGCTCCAAGTCGGGCGGAAATTCGCCTTGCAAAATTAAATTTCTCACTTTCACACCAGTTTGATGTAAGCTTACCAAATCCTTTGGATCAAAACTGGCAAAAATTTCTTTTATTTGTTTGTCAATTTGATTAAATTTTAAAAAATGCCAAAAAGAACTTGAGGTTAAGGCAAATCCATTGGGAATGTTAACGCCTTTTTCTTTTAGCTTGGAGTACATCTCCCCCAGGGAAGCATTTTTACCCCCCACCAACTCAATATCTTTTTTCGTTATCTCATCAAACCACAAAATATACTTAATTGTTTTTATTTCCATAAGATTGTATGAGGTCTGCCCTCGTACAAAACTGTACGAGGTCTGACCTTGATTATTCTATGATTTCACCTTTATGTTGAACCCAATTATTTACTGCTTGTTTGCATCCTTGAACCCCATCCATAACTTCGGTTAAAAAACTTTTTTCTGTTTCTATTATAGAGGGAAAATTCTTTTTATCCAAATAATCGAAGAAGCTAGACCAGCGATATTCATTTTCTAAAAAACTAATGGCTTTTTTCGGATCAACTATCCCCTTTTCTTTCCAATCTGGCTCAATTAAGGCTATGGAATTAGTATGGATATACACAAAAACAACCCTTAATTGTTCGTCGGTTTCTATATGAACCGCATTAAACCTATCTTGAAAAAAATGTCCATTTAATTTTATTTTATACTTTTCTTTAAAATAGACCGCGTATCCAGAGCCATATTTTTGCATAAATTTACTAATGCCATTATCTTTTACCTGTCTCAATAGTAAGTGTATATGGTTAGGCATCAAGCAAAAAGCCAAAACCTCCACTAGTTTATCCCTTCTATCTGGCTCCAAAATAAAATCTGTCGAGGTCAGACCTCGTACAGATTTCTTAAAAGTGGCTCTTTCTTGGCGACGTCTGGCAATGCTAACAGGATTAGCATTATTAAACTCATAAATACTAAAAACGCCGCGGTAATAATCTTTAACATCGCCAAATAAAAGTTCATTGCCAATCCTGCGAATAGTTATGTGATAAATTTCTCCATTTTCAAATTGTCTTTTATCGTGTGGCATAAATTTAATCTGTATGAGGTCTGACCTCGTACAAAACTGTACGAGGTCTGACCTTGATTAATTTTTAATCCGTTTGCTAATTTTTGATATGCCCAGTCCGATTAAGGCGCCAATAGCGAAATAAATCGCTACAGAAAATACTGGGAGCAAATAAATTAACAATGTTGGCTCTCCAAGTTTGTAAAAAATAAATCCACAGAAAGCAGGCCAGGGACAGCCAATATAAAGAGGAATTATCCCACAAAACCCTGTTTGATGTCGACAAATCAAAATCCAATCCAATAAAACACCTACAGCCAGAGTAATAATAACTATTGATCCCCCCAATACCCAAAGTTTTATTTTTTTCATATTTTTAAGTTAAAATTTCATTATAGATGCCGATGCATTTTTGAGCGGATTTTTCCCAGCTTAATTTTTCTATTTCTTTTTGCGATTCCTCTTGCAAAGTATTGCCAAGCCCTTGATATTTTAAACAAGCTAAAATTTTATTGGCAATTTCATCAGTGTCCCAAAAGTCTACCTTTAAAGCATTTTGGACAACTTCGGCAATGCCTGATTGCTTTGAAACCAATATCGGAGTTTTTAAAACTAAAGATTCCAAAGCCGCCAAGCCAAATGGCTCAGAAACCGATGGCAAAACAAACAAGTCAGCAGCTATATAAGCCTTTTTTAAATCTTCTCCTTGCAAAAACCCAGCAAACAAAAATTTATCGCTAATACCTAGGTCGGCCGCCATTTCAATCATTTGACGCTCCATGTCTCCACTCCCAGCCATAATAAAAATTACATTGGGATTAATTTGCAAGACTTTTTGGCTGGCTCTTAAAAAATAA
>JAZDKU010000034.1:0-20560 GCA_043802745.1 bacterium
GTGAATGACCTGCTTCCAATAGTGCCTCAATCCGATCGCGGTCAAACTGATTGAGATGACGAAAGGGTGGCCGTCGCTTGATTCTTTTTTTCATACAACTTCATTTTACAAAGTTGCATTTCAAAAGAGAATTTTCGAATAAAAATATGCCATTATCAATTTTGCAACAATTAGGCCTTACTCCCTGCGAGGCTAAAATTTACGAGGCTTTGCTTGATTTAAAAGAAGCCAATGCCAGCGACATTGCCACCAGAACAAAAATTTATCGGCGCAATGTTTATGACACTCTCAACCGCTTAATGGATAAGGGCTTGGTTTTTCATATTTTATCGAAAAACGAAAATCATTATTCGCCAGTTGACCCAGGCAAATTTAGCGAACTTTTAAAAGAAAAAGAAGACTTGTTGGCTAAAGCAATGCCAGAGTTAAAAAGCCGCTATGAGGTGAGAGAGAGCCCTCAGGAGGCTTACATCTACCGGGGACATGAGGGAGTGAAAAACTTTTTACAAGATATTTTAAGGGTTGGCCAAGATGTTTTTTCTATTGCCACTAAGCTGGGCATTTTAGATAATGCTGTGAGGCAAAACACTCAACAATTTTTTAAAGAATGTAAAAGAAAAAATATTAAAATTCATTGCGTTTTTGAGCATGACCTCAAAAATCATCAAGATGTGCTAGAAGAATTGGGCATAGAAAAACCTTTTTACTTCTTGCCCAAGGGTGTTTCCACTGGAGTGGGCATTGATATTTTTGGCGATTATGTTGTTACTTGCTCGGGTGTTGCTTTTGAAAAATTAAGCCCAAATATTACTTTTTTTGTGCTCAAAGACAAGCTTTTGGCTGAAGGCTATCGCGCCCTATTCCACCATTTGGCTGCAACTTGCAAAACCCCGCAAAAGAAAAAATAAAAAGCAGGCAGTTCCACATTTGCAGAACTGCCACTTATTGAGAGACTTATCCTTCCCTCAATCCATCTCGAATAACCTCTATAACCGAATAAACGGTTGTAGAAACTATTGCCCCAATTACATACTCACTCCTAAGTGAGTAAGAGACAATAGCAAACACAGAATATAATATTACTAACTCTATACCTATGTCCTTCTCCGCTACTCTTGAGAATATTCCGATGACGCATACCACGCCAACGGCAAGCTGAAGAACGACAGTAATTTTGGTGGGGTGCAAAAACCCTAGCGCCCACGCCAAAAAACTAATAATAACAAACAAAAAAAACAACGAAAAGAAAATTTTATACGTTTTCACTTTTATCCTCCTCAAAAAAAGGTGAATTGTTAGTGACTAAACACCCGCCTCCACTGTTTAGATAGTAGGGGCGAATCTTTTTTCACTAACCGTAGTTTTGCCTTATGGCCCAGCCGCGTTTTGCGCGGCTGGGCTAAGGGTTTTTACTTACAACTTACAGCTTACTTGCTTACTGCTGGCTCACGAATTTGCCAGCCTCTATCTTGAATACAGCAAAGTCTTTGCCTTTTACATCTCCATTTTCATCAAAGCCAACCGGGCCAGTAGCGCCAATAAAGTTAGTCTTATAGAGTTCTGTTTTAACGCACACAGAATCCTGTGGATTTTTGCAATTTGCCATGGCTTTTTCTAAGGCATACATAGCATCATAAGCATAATCAGAATAAATAGCTTTTTCCTCGCCAAACATTGTTTTAAACTTGGCAAAAAAATCATTGGCTTGACTACCCTTGTATTCAGCAAAAGAAGTAAAAATAATGCCGTTGGCACTATCCCCTATTGCTTGCACAAACTTTTCATCTTGCATTGTTTCGGTGCCGATAATCTGGCAAGTAATGCCCAGCTCTTTGGCTTGTTTTACCACTAAAGAGTTTTCTGGCATTTGACTAGGAATAAATAACACATCCGGATTGCTAGCTTTTATCTTGGTTAGCTGGGTTCTAAAATCAGAATCCCCTGCTCCATGGCCTTCTGAAATCACCACTTGCCCGCCAAGCTTGGTGAATACCTCCTTGAAAACTTTTTCCAAGCCAGGGCCGTAATCATTGGTGTTGATATACAATATGGCTGCCTTTCTAAAACCTTTTTCATAAGCTAGTTCGGCCGCTTTTTTGCCTTGCAAAGCATCAGAGGCTACGGTTCTAAAGATATAATCCCCTGCCCCAGAAACTTTATAATTAGTGGAAACAGGTGAAACCATAATCACTTGGCCTTTTTCGGCAATTGGGGCAGCCGCCAAGGTTTCTGACGAACACATGCCCCCAATAATAAATTTTACTTTATCAATATTGGCAAGCTTGTTTATGGCATTAACTGCCTCTTTGGCATCGCACTTTGAATCTTCAGCAATCAGCTCTAGCTTTTTACCATTGATTCCTCCATTAGCGTTTATCTCCTCAATGGCTAGCTCTGCGCCTTTTTTAGGACTAGCGCCATAAATGGCTGCATCCCCGGTTAATGGCCCCATTAAGCCAACCTTTATAACACCTGCCTGGCTTGGGCCTTTGGCGCTTACCCCATACCAGACTAAACTCATAACAATTGCCCCCACAATAACCCCGATCACAAAGACACTTATACTTGATTTTTTGTTCATAATATTGTTTGCCTTTCAGGTTTTTGTGTGATATAATCAAAAATCCTGAAAGCATTAGCGTGTTGATGGATGGGCCCAGCTTTGCTGGGCTTTTTTGTTTTTTCGACTTTTAATTATTAAACCAATTATAGCATCTTATTATAATACTGTCAATAGCTTTAGTCAGAAATATGCTAAAACTCTCCTATATAGCCAGAGGTTAGCAAGTTATCCACAGTTTTGTCTACAGCTATTGACACAAAATCTAGATATGCTACAATACAGTTAATAATAAAAATATATGCAAAAAACAAACAATGCTCTGCAAATGTCTCTAAAAGAATTTGGTTTTTCCCAAAAAGAAATCCAGGTTTATCTGGCCTTGTTAGAATTAGGCAAAGGCACAGTTAGCGCTATTGCCAGAAAGGCCGGTATCCAACGAACAACCTGCTACACTATTTTAGATTCTTTGGTTAGCAAAAAATTAGCAGTGGTTTCTGGTAAAGAGCCCAAGCAAGAATATGTGGCCCAATCCCCTGATATGATTATTGAAATGCTCAAGCAAGAAGTCAGCTCTTCTCAAGAACAGCTAAAAAACGCCGAGAAACTAGTGCCCCAGCTAAAATCTTTGCACAATATTGGCAACAGGCCAAAAGTAAAATTTTACGAAGGCAAAGACGGTTTAAAAGAGGTCTATGAAGACACTCTAACTTCTCACGAAGAAATTAGGGCTTATGCCACTTTAGATGATATGTACCAAGCCTTGCCTGGATATTTCCCAGATTATTTTAAGCGCAGGGCCAAGAAACATATTCCTATTAGGGCCATTCTTCCAGCTACCCAGGTTGCTTTTGAAAGGATAAAATATAATAAAGAGGAAATGAGAACAATGGCTTTAATACCTGTGGATAAATTCCGATTTTCTCCGGAAATAAATATTTATGATAGCAAGGTTATGATTGCTTCCTGGAAAGAAAAACTAGGCATTATTATTGAATCAGAAGAAATTGCCGATGCCATGAAAAAAATATTTGAACTCTCCTGGCAAGAAGCCAAAAGACTAGAAGCAAAAATGCGTAGTAAAAAGGGAAAATAAAATCTGTCGGTATCAAATACCGACAGACAAACAGACACCCATCTCCAAGTTGTTATTTTGGGCACGAGGTTCTTCTATCTTTGACAATAACATGAGTCAAGATAGCTGCAGCAAGGGCTAAAATAGCTCCAATGAGATAAAAAATTTCAAACATATTTTTTATTTTATTCTGTTAATTTAACGCTTGCTGTCCAAAACCAAATAGCAATAAATAAACCAGTAAAAACCATCAAGATGCTTGATATTCCCTTTGGCTCGAGCCAAAAAGGCAGAGCCACAGAGCCAAAAAATACATGCCCAACATTAGCAAATATCCCTGCAATTGCCTTGACTTTTTCTTTTGACAGCATACTTTTAACCTTTAATTTATTTTAATCTTAAAGTTATTTAAAATCAAGCCCGACTATCCCCAAGAGCTTGTGGAAAAATAAAATCTGTCGGTATCAGATACCGACAGAAACATTAAGTTTATGTTTTTTTATTATTCTCCTCCTCTTCTTCCCGAGCAATTAGGCTACGTTGATAGCCACTTAGCGTGGGGGTAATATAGGCCCCACAATCAGGACAGAAGCTATAAATCCAGTTTACGCCTTCATGGTGATGATTCTTTTTGCAAGAATCAAGGCCCTGGTCCTCATAGGCTTTCCTTTGTGGATTTTCTGTCACTCGCTCTCCGCAACGGTGACAATACTTATATGGAAACCTGCTGTGCTCAAGCCTCGGCGACACTTTACAAAGCTTACTCTTTTCCATCTTTTTTTCTCCTACTCCTTTCTTTTAAATAATACCCCTAAGATATGAAGATATGAATTCAGTCATCTCTTTCAAAGTAGTTCCTAATTCGTCCAACGAAAATAGCGACTTCTCTAATATTTCTCTTGCAACCTCTCTCGCTCTTTCGGGCTCAAGAAGGCCTTCTCGTAAATTTTTGAGAGCCTCTTTGGCCTCCTTGCGTAGAATAAACCTCATCTCCGCATAACATGCCCCATAAGATGTGCCTAATTCTTCCCATGTTGTTTCGCTCGATTCAATTTTGGCAATAATAGCTGTCAACACATCAACAGCGTCATGAGAATTTAAGGTACCGTTATGCAAAATCTCAACTAATTCTTGAGCATTTTTTTCATTACCCATACTCCTCCTCCTTGTTATATATTTTAAACAAATTTATCGCTTCTCCACTACATTACCTTATTCAATATAGATAGGTCAAATGTTGACAGGCGTCAACAACATATGGTATATTAGGGCAATAAAATAAATAAAACATATGATTCAAGAATTATTAAAACAATTAAGTTTTTCCGAAAAAGAAATTACTGTATATGTTGCTGTGCTACAAAAAGGCAAAGTTTCCCCATCTGATATAGCCAAAACCACTGGCATTAACCGCACCACAGTTTACAGCGTGGCCAAAGATTTAATAAAACGAGGAGTAATTTCCGAAGATTTAGGCACTGACCCCACTCGCTATCTCGTGGCTCTGCCCCTCAATGACTTAAAACAAGAAGAAGAGAAAAAAATAGAAAATAAAAAAGAGATTCTTAATCAAGCTATAGAGGAATTAAGTATTCTCTCTAAAGACGCAAGATATACAGTGCCAAAGATTGTTTTTGTGGACGGAAAAAACTTAGAAAAATATCTATATAAACAAAATAAAACCTGGTCAAAAAGCATTATGAAGAGAGATGGGATTTGGTGGGGGTTTCAAGACCACACCCTTGTAGAGCATTATGAGAAGTGGATAGATTCCTATTGGAGAGGAGTGCCTCCCCCAGAGATATCTGTAAAACTTTTAACCAACAAGTCCCCTATTGAGCAAAAAATGGCCAAAAAACAATATCCCCAAAGAAAAATGAAATTCTGGAGCGACACAAAACAGTTTACTGCTTCAACCTGGGTTTGTGGTGATTATGTGGTCATGATTATTACCAACCAAAAGCCGCACTACTTGGTGGAAATTTACGACGCAACTTTAGCGCATAATATGAGAGAAACATTTAAGGGTCTTTGGAAAATGATAAAGTAAAACCTAAAAACCCTGCCACCCAAGCGACAGGATTTTTAAATTGATATTTACTCGCTTTTCCAGATTTTTAATTCAGTGGGGATAATAATATTGCCAGTTGGCAAGATTTCTACTTGCTCATATTTGCCTTGAAAACTTTTTAAGCTTTTTATGTATTGGCTAATATCAAGTGGGCTCTCCCCTACTTTTTCTATGGCCTCAGCCAATAACTCAAAATCTAAATAAGCGTACATGGCAAAAATACCCTTTGCATCCCGGCCATACTCTTGCAAAAAATCTTTGGAAAATTGAGAATTGGGTTGATATGTTTCATAATAAACACCATTAGCTGAAGTGCTGGCTATTTTTTGAGCATCCAAAGACAAGGCAAACCCTATATTAGTAAAAATATCACCCTTATAACCAAGCTCTCTTAATTGTTTAATAATAAAGCCACAAGCGCTCCCAGATGACGCCACTAAAACAGCGCTTGGCTGACTAGCTAAAACTTTGGTTATTTGCGAGCGAAAATCTGTGTCCGAGGCAAGGTGGCTTTCACTAGCTATTTCAATTTTTGGATTAAACTCTTTTGAAAGACGCTGGAATTCATTGTTTAAAGTTGCACCCCAGTCATCATTAACATAAATTATGCCAACTTTGCTTGGATTCTTTTCTTTTAATTTTTCCACCACAATCTTAGCGTCTGACAAAGCAATGCTACTATGTCTTAAAACTAATTGGCTATTTTCAGTGATTTTAGGATGGGCTGTGCCAGCAAGCAAAAGAAGCTTATTTTCTTCAGTGATTGGTTTTAATGCCAAGCAAACACTGCTGCCAAAAGAAGAAAAATATTTTACTTTATCAATATTAAGCAATTTATTAAGGCTTGCAACTGCGCCTTGGGGGGTTGATTGATTGTCTTCTAGTAACAGTTCGATTTTTTTGCTACTTACTACCCCTTGCTTGTTTAGTACATCAACGGCAAAAGTAGCGCCGTCTTTATACTGCTCCCCTAACCCAGCTAAGGGGCCGGTTAAACTATAAATAGCGCCTATCTTAATGGTTGCCTCTGGGCTAATAGATTTCTTTTGGTCAAAACCTAGCCATTGAGTGCGGAGGCTACTTTGCCAGCCACATTGCCAAGAAGGCTAAGATTAACAGAACTAGCTGCTATATTATTTTAGATGAGTTAATCAAAAAAGGCCTGATTAATAAATCAGGCGTTGAAAAAAAATTCCAGTTTACCGCAGAAAGGCCAGAAAGGATGCTTTCGCTTATTAAAGAAAAAGAAACAAAAGCCAAAGAATTAGCCACAAAATTTTCAGCTGCTCTCCCAGAATTAAAATCACTTTATAACAAGCATGATGAATTACCCAAAATAAAATTTATCGAAGGCCAAACAGGGGTAAGGGCTGCTCTGGAGGAAGGGCTTGAGGCACTGCCTTCTGGGGGTGAGCTTTGCCACATTAGCCCTAGCACCCAAGCGCTAATAGACGCTGTGGGCGAAGACTGGCTTTCTTGCTATGTTAAAAAAAGGGTAAAGAAAAATATAAAATGCCGTTCGATTGGAGCAAATAATCCTTGGCTAGAAAATAACATGAAAATCGATGCAAAAGTTAAAAGAGAGAGCGCGCTTTTGCCAAAAGAGGCCAGGATACCGGTTCATTTGCATATTATGGGCGATAAAGTTTCTATCTTTTCTTTAAAAAAAGACTTGGTTGGCATAACTATTGAAGACAGGGATATAGCCCAAACAATAAAGCTGCTTTATCAAGCCTTGTGGGATAAGTATAAAAAGTAAAAAATCTCTACTCTCCGAGGTAGGCCTCTAAAACTTTAGGGTTATTTTTTATATCATTTGGAGCGCCCTCAACCAAAACCCTGCCTTCTTGCATGACTATCACCCAATCAGCCACCGAAAAAGTAAAATGCATATCATGCTCAATAAGCAAAAGCGTTTCACCGCCCTGCTTTAATTTTAATAAAATATTAGCAATCACTTCTCTTAGTTTTGGATTAACCCCAGCCACTGGCTCATCAAGCATTAAAAAGGTGTGCGGGTTTAAAATAGCCCTGGCCAACTCCACTAAGCGCTTCTGGCCAAAACTTAAATCACGGGCTGTGTAATTTTCAAAATCTTGCATTTCCACTAATTTTAAAATTTCTTTTACCCCCACACCATAACTTTGTTTGGTGTGGGGGTGAATACTCCCCAAAAAATTTCTCCAAAATTTTGTGTCTTCATTATCAATAGCTAAAAGCAAATTTTCTTTGACAGTTAAATTATTAAAAAGCCGAGATTTTTGAAAAAGTCTAGACATGCCCAAATTAGAGATTGCTTCTGGCGATTTGTTTGTGATGTCTATTTCATTAAAAATAATTTTGCCCTCATCGGGCTTAACAATTCCAGAAATCAAATTAAAAACCGTAGACTTGCCAGCTCCATTAGGCCCAATTAAGGCGGTGATTAAATTAGGCTTTACTTCAAAACTACAGCTCTGCACTGCCTTCACCCCGCCAAAACTCTTAACAAGTTGTAAGCATTTAAGCATATTATTCCAATTCTATTTTGCCGAAAAAGCCGCGAGGCCGATAAATTAAAATCAAAAGCAAAAGCAAACTATAAATTATCTGGCGCATGGGGCCAACCACGCTTGAGGGAAAACCAATAAACCGCAAAGGTTCTGGTAAAAGCGTTAAAACTATAGTGGCAATAACTGTGCCTTTTAAAGATGCCAGCCCCCCAATAATAACAATGCATATAACTGGTATTAGCTGGAGCAAAGAAAAAGAAGACGGGTCAATAAAGGTTATATAAGAAGCGTACAAACTCCCGGCAATGCCAGCAAAAAAAGCAGAAATTGCCAAAGAATAGCTTTTTAATTTAAAAGTATTTTTACCCAAAACTCTGGTGGCTAGCTCGTCATCTCTGGTAGCTTCTAAGGCCTTGCCAAAAGGACTTTTGCTGATGCGTCTAATAATTAAATAAGAAACTGTGGCTATAATAGCAGTTAAAATTAGAAACCAAAAGTTGTTGGCAAAAGAAAGTCCGAAAAAGCTTGGCTTGGGAATGCCTGGCAAACCAAGGGGGCCTCGCGTTAAGCCTGTCCAATTCAAAGCCGCGGCTGTTACCACAAAAGAAAATCCTAAAGTGGCCAAGGCCAAGTAATCTCCTTTTAATTTATTGGTTGGCAAAGATAGCAGGAATCCAAAAACCATAGCCATAAACCCAGCTGCCAAAAAGCAAAACCAAAATGGCGCTCCCTGCAAGGCTAATAAGGCTGAAGTGTAGGCGCCAATGCAATAAAAAGCAATATGCCCCAAATTTAAAAGCCCCGAAAACCCCACAGCCAATTGCAAAGAAATCGCCAGAATAGTATAAATACCAATTAAAATTAAAAGGTGAATAAAATATGCCTCTATCATAAATTAGCTTGATGGATTCTTTTTCCCGAGAATGCCTTGCGGTCTAGTTAAAAGAAAAATAAATAATATTAGAAAGGCAATGGCGTCTTTATAGCCAGAGGGTAAAAACCAAATACCAAAGTTTTCCACCAAGCCAAGTAAGAAACTGCCCAATATGGCTCCGGGCACCGAACCAATGCCCCCAATTACCGCCCCAGTAAACCCTTTTATCATAAGCCCTGTGCCCATGCTAGGCTCTAAATTTTGCTCCAAGCCCACCAACACACCCGCCACCCCAGCAATGGCTGAGCCAATTATAAAAACCCAATTATAAATTCTTTCGGTGGAAATTCCGCAAATTTCCGATACTTGCTTATTATCAGCCACCGCTCTCATGGCCTTGCCAATCTTTGTTTTTTTCATTAACAAAAAAAGCAGGGTAAAAAGAATAGCGGAAACAATAATAATCACTATCTGCAAAGGAGTAATAATAGCCCCAGCAAACTCCAAACCCTTGGCTATTTTAATAAAGCCAATGGTTTTAACATCTGCGCCAAAAAAGATTAAAATTAAAGACTCAAATAAAATTAATAAAGCAAAGCTAGCAATAAGCAATATCACTGGGCTAGCTTTTCTTTGCCTAAATTTTTTATAAACCAAAACATTAATTGCCAAGCCAAAAAGAGCGGCCAAAATAATGGCTAAAATAATGGCCAGCCAAAAGTTTAAGCCCACAAGTGAGAAAAATAAATACAAAAAATAACCAGCCAAAGCAATAACTGGGCCGTGAGCAAAATGGACAAACTTGCAAGTGGCATAAATCAAAGAAAACCCACTAGCCACTAAAGCGTATATTGCCCCGGCAATTAAACCATTAACTAAAAGTTGGGTGAACATAATTATTTCGCAAAAAGGGAGTTAAGCTTGGTGCGGGTGTAAGTTTCTACTATGCCGTCGGGTACCGTTAATCCTCGGGGCGCTAAGACTTCGCTAGCATATTTTGTTTGAAATCTTTTTACAGCCGCTACGGTTAGCTGGCCAAAATAGCCAGTTATTTTTCCTTCCGGATAAATAGTTTTGTCCTGGGAAAGCCAAGATTGAAGTGTTTTAATTTGGTATCCCCTACCACCAAGACCCATATTCACACTAAGCCCGTTTGTTTTTACTGGCTGTGAGGCAAGTAATTGAGCAGTTAATGTTTGGATTAAAGCAGTAATCCTAGCCACTTCTGATTGCAAATAAGTAATGGTGGAAGTTGAAGCTGCTGTTGTTGAAGTGCTTATGGTGGTTGTGGTGGTTGCCTGCGTCGAAGTGCTTGTCGAAGTACTAGCAGTTGTTGTGGCTAAAGGTGTTTCTGTCTTACAGCTTGCAGTAGACGTAGAGATAAAAAATGGATTGGTTTCAACTCCATCGCCGTTGCGATATTTAACTGAATAACTGTAAAAAGTTGCGCAAGGTAAATTATTATTTTGCCAAGAGTTACTTTTGGTCCACCCAGAATGAATGTTTTGAGTAATATTAACAAAATAATAGCCCGAACCTCCAGCTGCAACATTTGAAAAAGCTGGCGTTGATACAAGGATAGAAGTACTAGCAACATTAGCAGGTATTAGGCTTGTTGGGTCGTTTGCTAAAGTATACGCTGAAACTGTTGACGAAGTAGCGCTTTCACCAAGATCGTTGTATGCTTTTACATATCTTGTGTATTGAGTATTCTCAGCCAAGCCAGTTTCATCAAAATATGTTATGCCCGTGGGGCTATCTAAAATAACAGTATTGTCCTGACTGTTAAAAAGCTTAAAACCAATTTCATTGGTAGAATTAT
The DNA here is from genome assembly GCA_043802745.1 of bacterium. GTDB lineage: Bacteria > Patescibacteriota > Minisyncoccia > Minisyncoccales > CG1-02-41-26 > STD1-80. The sequence continues at coordinate 10,895 of JAZDKU010000034.1, forward strand.
CTAATAAGTTCCATCTGATAGAGCTTATTGATAAAGGTTTCGGGGTACTGAGGGCTGGAGCATTTATAACGCCGATTTCCACTGCATTGGCAAAAGAAAACCCGCTTACAATAAAAATAAGCAGAAAGAAAGCTAAAAAAATTATTTTTTTCATAGTTATGTTTTATTTATTGTTTTGGTTTCATTAAAGGAAATATTTGGCATTCGCGCATGGGTTTATTCATTAAAAAGCTGAATAGGCGCTCGGAGACGCCAAAGCCACACGTTGGGGGCATGCCATACTCCAAAGCCTCCACAAAATCATGGTCAAACATCTGCGCTTCATCATCCCCAGCTTCTCTTAATTTCTGTTGTTCTTGAAATCTCTCGGCTTGGTCAATAGGATCGTTTAGCTCTGAATAACCATTGCCCATTTCACTCCCAGCCAATATAACTTGAAATTTTTGCGCTAATTCTTTATTTTTTTCTTGACGCTTGGCTAAAGGAGATAAAACTACGGGCTGATTAATCAAAAACCCAGGTCCTGAAATTTTCTTGCGGCAAAACTTCCATAAATTATCAATAGCCCTGGTTTTATTAAAACCTTTTTTGTCATAATCAATGCCTAGCTTTTGCAAAGCTTTTTCTATTTCATCTACACTAGCTTCTAAAACATTAATGCCTGTGTGCTTTTGCACGGTTGATACATAGTCATATTTTTCCCATTTTGCCCCAAAGTCAACTTTGTGGCCGTTTATTTCAAACTTTAAAGTGTTAAAAGATTTTTTAATAACATATTTATAAAGCTCCTCAACTAATTTCATTCCCTGTTCGTAATCAGTATAGGCCCAATAAAATTCCATTTGTGTATAGTCTTGTAAGTGTTCTGCATCCATACCTTCATTACGAAACTGCCGGCCAATTTCAAAAGTTTTCTCAAACCCAGCCACCATTAATTTTTTTTGCCATAATTCTCCCATAGAAATACGCAAATAAACATCAATGTCTAGGGCATTATGATGAGTACTAAATGGTCGAGCATCTGCCCCGCCAGTGGTTACCTCTAAAACCGGAGTTTCCACTTCTAAAAATCCTCGAGCTATTAAAAATTCGCGCATAGCATTCCAGAATATAGCCCGCCTCTCTATCATTTCTTTGACTTCGGGATTAAACAAAATATCTAAATATCTTTTGCGTAGTTTTTCTTCAACATCTTGCAAGCCGTGCCATTTTTCTGGTAAGGGCAACAGTGTTTTTGTTAAAACCTCAAAGTCAGTGGCTTCTATTGATTTTTCGCCCGTTTTACTTTCGATTAAAATACCTTTCACTTCAATAAAATCACCCACATCCATGGTTTCTGTGAAAAATTCAAAACCCTTTTCCCCTACTCTATCTTGCCTAAAAATAACTTGAATATTAGCCTGCCCTGAGCCTGTCGAATGGGCCGAACCGTCTTGAATATTTAAAAACAACAAAGCCCCATGCCCTCTTTGCGCCATTATTCTCCCAGCTAAAAAGATTTCTTTTTTAGATTTTTTCAGCTTAGCAAAATCAGCCAAAGCCTCTGTAATTGTGTGCGTTCTTTTAGTATTTGAAGAAAAAGTATGCGCCCCCCATTGCTCTAACTTTTTTAATTTCTCCAACCGAACTTTTTTAATTTCGTCAATTGTAGACATATAAATATTGATAATTGATAAATTGTATCACAAAAACCAAAAAACCAAAACAAAATCTTATGGGGTGGTGGTTGCGGTAGGGATAAAAGTAGGAGTGGAAGAGGTGGTTGGAGTTTCAATTAGAGTTTGCTCGGGAATATTAACAGGGAAATCAACATCGGTTGAAGTGGGAGCAGTTTCAAGTTTTACGGGTTTTGTTGGCTCGGGTTTTTTGGGGCTGAAATACCAATTTAAAATACTTTTGGCAGTTTGCTGAGCAGAACCCCGAAGCCCAGGCACTTCCTCAATCATTACCACCAAAAGAATTTCTGGGTTTTCATAAGGAGCAAAAGCGCCAATCCAGTTGTTATAAATTTCCGCTTTGCCATACGACTGGGCTGTACCTGTTTTAGCGGCTATGGCTACGGGCAAGCTATTTAAAGAAAAAGCATTACCAGCTGGAGATGTTACGGTTTGGCGCATGCCAGCTCGCACTATTTCTAAAGTTGAAGTAGAAATAAAATTTTCTCGAGTAATTTTAGGCACAAAATCAATTGGTTGGGTGCTAGTTGAAGCCAAAAATCCTTTGGCTAGATGGGGCTCTATTAGCTTGCCCCCATTAGCAATAGACGCGTAGCCAACAGCCAATTGTAAGGGCGTTGCCAATAAATAGCCCTGGCCAATAGATAAATTATAAGTATCTCCCAAATACCATTTTTGCTCTAGAGCTGTTTTAAAGTATTCTTGTTTCCAAGCAGAGTCTGGCACTCTCCCCTCTTGCTCACTTGGCAAGTCAATGCCAGTTTTTTCACCAAAACCAAAAAGATTTAAATACTCTTTAACTCTGGCAATGCCAAGACCCACAAAGTTTTTTGGCATTTCCGCTACGAAAAATTTACTATTTGGCCCTGGGGATTGATAGCCCCCGCCAACCATATAGAAAAAAGGATTAACCGATTCAGCAATAGCTCTTTTTACATTTGTCCAGCCGTGAAATTTATTATCAGGAAAACAAGTGGCTTCGCCTTTTTGGAACTGGCTTTCCACACAAAGAGTGGCTGGGCAATAAAGAGAAGTTTTGGGCGTAATAATTCCCTCTTCCAAGCCCGCGCTAGCCATAAAGGGCTTGATAGTTGAGCCAGTTGGATACAACCCAGAAATTGCCCTGTTTAATAAAGGTTTTGACTTGTTATCGTTTAATTTGTTTAAGTCGGCTTGAGAAATGCCAAAAGAAAAAAGATTATTGTCAAAACAGGGCATAGAAACAAAAGCCAGCACTTCGCCGTTTTGGGGATTTAGGGCAACAACCACGCCTTTTGACCCTCCAATATCAGCTAGGGATTGGCTTAAAGCAGTGAGAGCCTTTTGTTGCAGAGCCAAGTCTAGGCTTAAAACTAAATGGTCGCCTGATGAAGGCTGGGAAATAACGCGCTGTGAAAGTTCGTTTCCTAGAGCGTCCCGCTCAATTTGAATAGCACCCTTTTTTTCTTTTAAATTACTTTCATAAGTTTTTTCAACTCCAGCTCGACCAATATAATCTGAAAAATCATAGCTCTCTTGCAATGTTTGGTACTCGTCTTGAGAAATCTTGCCCAAATAACCAAGCACATGGCCCAAGCAAGCATTAGCTGTGTAGTGGCGCACAGTATGTTTTTTTATTTCCAAAAAAGGCATTTGGGATTTTTTGGTTTCTAATAGAACTAGATCCATTTGCGATAAATTTTCTTTAACTAAAATTTGTTTTTCGCCAGACGGCAGAGACCACCTCTCTGCTAGCTCAATGAATTCTGAGAGTGCCTTAAAAACTTCTTGCGGGGTTGTGCTGGCAGGAAGTTGATCGATATTTAGATATAAGTCAAAAGTCGCTTCATTTTTAACAAGCTGTTTCATTGTTCGATCGTAAATAATGCCTCGCTCGGCTGAAAAATGGGTTATCAAAGAATTATTTTTTTGAGCTTGGCTAGAGTAATCCTTATTTTTTATAACCTGAAAATAAAAAATAAAACTAAAAAAGAATAAGAAGATTAGCAAAACCAAAGTCATTAAAACAAAAAAATTAACTCTTTTTAAAGGCACCTCTAGCTTGATGCTAGCTATGTCGCTGGCTTGCTCTCGGGACTTAGCTAGCTTATCCAAAAAAATATCCTCTACCTCTATTTCTTTGCTGTGTCGTTTTATTCTTCTTTGTTTAAACATCTTGGTAAAGCACACGACCCCACCCCTCCGCCGTCCGCCAGCTGGCGGAGCGGAGGAGTGGGGTCGCCTGACTAAATAATACTAAAAATATAATAAAACAAACGGGTTAATCCAAAAAAAGCTAGCCCACAGATTACTAAAGCCATTAAAAAAGAGGCTGGGCTTGACCCCCTAAGCCGAGCTTGGGCTGCTTGGCTAATCATGGCAATAGAGAATAAGCTTAAACTAAAAACGCCAAAATGAAGCCCAGAAATAAGATCAATCAAAACCCCAGCCAGAAAAGCTAAGAATAAGGGGAACTTTCCCTTTTGGAAAAAATTTAAAATAAAAATAAAAACAAAAATAGGCCACTGAATCAAAAAAAATATCCCCATGGAAGGCAAAAAAATCTGGCCCATTATTGCCAAAAAAAATGAAGAAACAACCATAATACTATTTAATAATAAAGACATAGCCCCGTAAATAATCTCTTAAGTATGGTTTTATTTTGCCAGTTTGAAAAACCCCAGCTGGATTTATGTAAGAATTTTCTACTTCTCCCACTAAAAGATTTTTAGGAAAGTTTCCTCCTAAAGCCGAGGTAAAAATTAAACTTTTCTCTGGGATAAGATCCACGGCTCTATCCACATAATCGAAAGATAGGCCAAGGCCTCCTACGCCCTTAGCCAGAGCCACCAATTCATCCGCCCCGTTAGAGGCAGAGCCTCTAACGGGGTCCGTGGTACTACTTATCTGAATAACAACATCAAAAGAAAAATTATTTTGCGTTATTAGAGAAACTTCAGAAAAGTTTGCACTTGTTTTTTTGATATTCCCAATTAAAATACCCCCGGAAGTAATCACTGGCATGCCATCTGAAAGCCCGTCTTTTAAGCCTTTATCTATTAAAATAACATCAGCTAAGGCTTGTTTGGAAATAATTTGCGAAGGTAATAAGTCAAAGCCCTGCTTCTCTCCCAGGTTAAAAGCTTGCCTTAGGGTTTCGTTTTCTTGAGCTAGATTAAAAAGTTCGTTGTTTTTTCTTTCTAAAATAGTGTTTTGCTCTTTTAGAGATTGGTTTTCTTTGCAAATATTTTTCGCTTGAAAAATATAATAGAAAAATGTGTCAGTTTTTTGGCCCTTATCCCAAAAATATTTCTCAACAGGCGAGAAAATTTTATGAAAAGTATTGTTTAGGGGGCCAGACAAAAACTTACCCAACAGCAAAACAACACAAAAAATTAAAATTATTGATAAAATCTTTTTTCGTTTTTTAGGCATAATAATATTATATCTTAACACAAAAAAACACACAGGGGACAGACCTCCCGAAAACTGAGCTCAAGTTCCTTGGAGGTCTGCCCCTATGTGTTTTTTTTGTTTTCAGTGTTTTGGTGGCGGTGACCTACTTTCGCGCAAAAGCACTATCATGGGCCTTAAACCATTTCACTTCTGAGTTCGGAATGGGATCAGGTGGGACAGGTTCAGTAAAACCGCCACCAAAACACTCAATGTTCGTAAAAAATAATTAGCAATAATTACTAGCTGAATGAACTTAAGAAATTATTTGATCAATTAGTACTTCTTGGCTTAACCCCTCACGGGGCTTACACCTAAAGCCTATCAAGGTTGTAGTCTACAACCGATCTAAAAGAGTTCTAATCTTGGGGTGGGCTTCGTGCTTATATGCTTTCAGCGCTTATCCCGAATCAACATAGCTACCCAGCGATGCCCTTGGCAGGACAACTGGTACACCAGAGGTTAACTCCTGAGGGTCCTCTCGTACTACCCAGAACTCCCCTCAAAACTCAACGCCTACAGTAGAAAGAGACCGTCAATCTGTTACTTTAGTATGACCAAATGCACAACTTGCGCACTTGGCGGCTTGAAATTTCTTTCAAACTCTGCATATCGCTATGCAGTTCGGACTATATCTTACCACTTTCCCTCAAAAAGGAAGTGGCTCTAGCGTGTAGTCTCTGAGGCGCCCAATTTAATGCTTCTTATCTTTTCTTTACCTTTTATTGTTAAATGCTCTTTGTGCTGAATTATTTCAACTACTTTTGAGAACTTAACAAATTGTTCTTTTTTAACTATTAATTGATTCTTTTGAAAGAAAGGGATTATTTTCTCGCTTAAGCTTTCAATGTCTTTAACTACGAAAACCCAAGTTTTGTGTTTGTCATAGTTTGACTTAACATATCCACATTTTAGGAACAAGCGGATTTGCTCAAGAAGTTTTTTGTCTTTTTGGCTTACTTGAAATTCACAGCCAAACTTCTTGGTAGCGAGAATATAAAAACAACCTTCTCCATCAACTAAACCACATAAATAGTCAGGAGTAATTTCTCTATTTTGCATTAAACTGGTTGCCTGCTGATTGTCTGCACCAGAAGCATTTTCACTCATAATATAATTATATCATATTACAAGTAGCCCTGGATACTCAGAGTTTCCAGCATATAGCCAGATTTATAGACAGCAATTTTCGTCTACTGTCTCGCGACGTACTGAACCCAGCTCGCGTATCTTTTTAATGGGCGAACAGCCCAACCCTTGGAAGCTTCTCCACCTCCAGGATAAGATGAGCCGACATCGAGGTGCCGAACAGAGCCGTCGATGTGAACTCTCGGGCTCTACCAGCCTGTTATCCCCGGGGTAACTTTTGGCCGATTATCTTCCCTAATTCTGTTAATTAAGGTCGGTTCACTAAATTCTACTTTCGTAACTGCTCGATATGTCCATCTCGCAGTAAAGCTGGCTTTTGGTTTTGCCCTATCACTCCGATTTCCATCCGGAGCTAGCCAACCTTTAAACTTCTCCGTTACTTTTTAGGAGAAAAGCGCCCCACTTAAACTACCCACCATGCACTGTTTTCATCTTGCGATGAGTTAGAACAAAGATCAAGAAAGGGTGGTATTTCACTGTCGGATCAGCCTTACCCGAAAGTAAGACCTCAAATCCTCCCACCTATGCTACGCATCCAAGACCAAAGCCCAATACATAGATATAGTAAAGCTCCCGGGGTCTTTTCGTCTAGCTGCAGGAATCCCGCATCTTCACGGGCATTGCGTTTTCACCGAGCGCTTCGTTGAGACAGTTCCCAGATCGTTAAACCTTTCATGCGGGCCGGAACTTACCCGGCAAGGGATTACGCTACTTTAACACGGTCAGAGTTACCGCGGACGTTTACTGGAGGCTTGGGGCAGTAAGCAATTATCTTGCGACAATCACCCCCACCTTTAACACTCCAGCACTGGTCAGGTTTCAGCCCCTATACTTCCTCTTACGAGTTTAGCAGAGACCTGTGTTTTTGGTAAACAGTCGCCTGGGATCTTTAGCTGCGCCCTTAATACCATTGCTGGCTAAGGGAAGGCATCTCGAAAACTTACGCCTAGCTGTTTTGCCTAGTTCCTTAACGAAGTTTCGCTCGTTCGCCTTGGTACACTTACACCAATCCACCTGTGTCGGTTTTCGGTACGGTTTCGATTCGCTTAGCTCTTGAAAGCTTTTCTGGGAAGAGCGCTTACTTAAATTCCTCAACCCGAAGGAAGAAGTTTTCGCAACACTCGGGTTTAACCCCCTATGCCACGAACAGAAATCCAATAATCTGCAAAAGCTACTGCTCTCCGTCACTTTCTTGAAAACGAATCAAAGGGACGAAATATTAATCGTCTGGCCATCGCATAAACACCGTTTGGCGTTTAGCTTAGGATCGCCTAACCCTTGGATGATTGTCATTGCCAAGGAAACCTTAGATTTTCGGCGGGAAGGGCTTTCACCTTCCTTGCGGTTACTCATGCCAACATTCTCACTCCTTATCGCTCCACTAATTCTTACGAATTCAGCTTCGCTGCAATAAGGACGCTCCCCTACCCCGTACAGAAATAAATCTGTACAGTCGCATCTTCGGTATTAAGCTTTAGTCCCGTAAATCTTTGGCGCGAATTCTCTCAGGTAGTAAGCTGTTACGCACTTTTTAAAGGATAGCTGCCTCTAAGCTAACCTTCTAACTATCAATGAAAATTCACTTCCTTATCACACTTAGCTTAAATTTTGGGACCTTAGATAGCGATCTGGGCTTTTTCCCTTTTGAGCACGGAACTTAGCTCCCGTGTTCTGACTCTAAACATAACTTATGGTATTCGGAGTTTGATTGGATCGCCTAGGTAAAACCCACGACGAACCATTCAGTGCTCTACCCCCACAAGTTCACGCGTTTAGGCTATCCCTAAAGATATTTCGGGGAGAACCAGCTATTACCAGGCTCGATTAGCTTTTCACTTCTTACCACAATTCATCCAAAAGCGTTGAACGACTAACTGGTTCGGGCCTTCTCTAAACTTTCGTTTAGATTCACCCTGATCATGGTAAGCTCGCCTGGCTTCGGGTCCTAAATATACAGCACAATTTTTTCGCGCTATTAACACTCGCTTTCGCTATGCTTCCACCCTAAAAGGGCTTAAACAAGCTGTATATTTAGACTCGTTGGCTCGTTCTACAAAAAGCACGCCGTCATCCACGACAAGCTTGCGCTGTCGGGACTCCGACTCTTTGTGAGCATAATGGTTTCAGGTACTATTTCATCGCCCTCATCGGGCTACTTTTCACCTTTCCCTCACGGTACTAGTTCACTATCGGTAAGTAGGTAGTATTTAGCTTTGGCTAACAGTGTAGCCGGATTCCCACAGGGCTATCGTTTCCTGTGGTACTCAGGAACGTCAACCAGAAAGTTTTATTAATTTTCGCTTAGGGGACTATCACCCGCTATGGTTACCCTTTCCAGGAATATTTAGCTAACTAATAAATTTATGTCTTTCCGAAACAAGTTCTGTTAACGCCCTACAACCCCGAAAATACAAGTACTTTCGGTTTGAGCTCTTCCCTTTTCGCTCGCCACTACTAAGGGAATAAAATAAATTTTTCTTTTCCTCTGGGTACTGAAATGTTTTACTTCCCCAGGTTCGCCCCCCGACTTACGTCGGGATTACCGCGGTTTACGCGGTAGTGTTTCCACATTCGGAAATCCCCGGATCATAGCTTGCTAAGCAGCTCCCCGAGGCTTATCGCAGCCACGCCACGTCCTTCGTCGCCTCCTGCTCCCAAGGCATCCACCATTTGCTTGTAAAAAATTTGGGTCTCCAACAGTTAGCAATTACTGTTGAATATTTTCAACTATTGATGTTATTACTACGCGTTTTACAACCACGCGTTCGCTATTCAATTGCAATGTGCCTCATTCGTGGGCCGATCAATCTTTCAGAGAACAAAAAATCGCTTCCAGAGAAGCGACCACCCAGCCAAAATCCGAAGGGCTTTATTCGCTTCTTTTTCGCTGTTTGTTGTTTCGTTTAATTATCATAATGACAATTCCAATTTTACTCATCTAAAAACTATTGTCAAGCCTTTTGTCATTCTGAGCCAGCAGGCGAAGAATCGCTTCGCAGTGATGAAGTGAAAAGAACTCATCAATAAATTGCCGGGCTTCGGGTAAATCGCCATATTCTTTAACCAATAAATTTTTATTACCCTTAATCATAGCGGAAATTTTATGTTTGTCGTCAAATTTTTGATATAAGCAAAATACTTTTTTGCCCAATTGTTCGGCCCGGGCGATTTCATAGCCAACCCCCAGGGAGGGCGTGGAAATTTCTGCCAGCAAAACATCGGCCGTTTGGATATAGTCCATATCGCGCTTAAAGATTTTTTCTTCGGGCAAGTTTTCACCATCAGTAGTCAATTCTTTCTTGCCGATGTGCTCGGTTAAAACCTCGCCATATTCTTTAAGGCGTTCAATGATTTGCTGATAAATTTCTTGATTGTCTCGGCCAGCTCTTATGGCTCCGGCAAAATATAT
>JAZDKU010000035.1:0-6443 GCA_043802745.1 bacterium
CTTGCCCCCAACGACAGCAAATGTCCTCCATAAATAAACTCGTCCCAAACCCTTTTTAAAATTTTATTTCCCGCCATATTTTCTTTCTGTAATTTTACCACAATATTTGTTATTCGCTTAATTTCCTTACTCGTTTAATAACTGCGTCTTGATATAAACGAAAAGCTTTTCGTTTTTCTTTTTCAAAAACATAAGGCGTGCCAAGCACTCTGTTACATTTTTTGCATTTTAACTCAGGAACATTTTTTATATTTAAAGTTTCAAGGCCAGCCAAGTTTTCAGGGCTAAGTATTCTGTCAAAATATAATCGTCGCAGATTACCCGGGCCATCTTTTTGATAAACAACAATAATACTCTCACACTTGCGACAGCAAACATTTAGTAGCCGTGAATACCCCCCACGAGCATTACTGTACTTATCCTTTTTAAATGAAAAGTTTATTTTGCTAGCCATAGATTAAAAATTATTTTATTTTAATTATACTCTTTTTAGAATTTTCTTTAAAGTTAAGAGATTAAAAAAAGAAAGCTCGCGGTTATTTAGAGGTTTCTAAAAAATCCGCGAGGTTATAGTTAACTAGAGATATATTCTTTGTAGATCACAAGAGCAACAGAAGTTGCTTGATCTACTTCTGACACTATTTCAAAATCATAAAATCCCTTATACTGAGAAGCCCAATAAGCGTTGAGCTCTTCTTTTGCGCTAATTAAGCGTTTTCCATCTTTGTCTCTACCATCTTTTAGTCGTTGCTGTAGTACTTCAATGGAAGGAGGCACGATATAAACCATATAAAGTTGGTTTGGAAACGCTTGTCTCATAGTTCCAATCTTACTAATTGGCCAGTCAAGCACTGGAAAATTTTTCTCATTTAATGCTTGAATTATCGGTAAACGAGGGGTTGCATAACGGATGCCATACAACTCGTTAATTACCAGTAACTCATTTTTTTTCCACATTTCATCCATTTGTTCGTCAGTTATAGAAATTTTATTTTTTTCTCCTTCCCGAAGCGGACGGGTCATATATGGTGAAATATAAATAAAACGATTGTCCAGCCGAACAAGCTCCTCGATAATAGCACTTTTCCCAGCACCCGACACCCCAAGGAGAAGCAAAAATTTACTCATTACAACCTCCTTGCCTTGTTTAAAGCATTTTTCAATTCAATCGTTGCTTGTTCTATCGCAACACGCCAAGGTTGTTGGCTTTGTGGCGGATAAAGAATATCACGCGATGAATTAACAAATACCCCTATATTGTCGAAATTGAGCAGGTCATGTAAATTTTCATAAGTGCCACCCTGAGCACCAACACCCGCAAAGAGAACGGGCATGTTATCTGGGATGATTGGTCGAATTTCAGCTAAGTTGATTTCGGCGGTTGATGACAAGATAGGCACCATATTTCCGTTGAAGTTCCACCTATTGATTACCATATCAAGTATATAACGCCAAAGAGGTTTCCCATTAGCAAGTAACACATCCTGGACAATACTCCCCGAAGGATTACTTGTTTTGACAAGCACTACAATGGTTTTGTCTGTAAGTTCAGCAAGGGGCATAATAGGATCATCGCCCATGTAAGGATTAGCGACAACGCCATCTGCCTGGAGTAAGCCAAATATGTTTTCAATATAGGCTTCCATAGTGTTTTTGGTATCGCCAATTTTACAATCCACAACAACTGGTATTCCTTGGTGCGAGGTATGGATATAATCAATTATATCCTTTAGAACATTATGTCCTCCCCCTAGCTTATCAAAGAAAGCTTTTTGAACCTTATAGACACACACATGTGGTGCTGTAATATCAACCACTGTGCGGAGGAATACAAGCACTTTATCCTCATCAGAAATTTTCTTTTCAAGAATTTCCAATGGAATTTTCTTTAGGTCGGGATCAAGGCCACCACACAAAAGCGTATTGCACGATTTCATTCGGACAAAGATTTTTTCATTGGTTTTCATCAGGACGATCTCCTTCCTTGATAAGATCTTTATGTCCGAGGTATTGCTGTTTTGCTTTCAAATGTGCTTCTGTATGCTCATTTGGTTCAATAACTACTGGTATATACTCCATTACAGTAAAACCATTTTCAGCAAATACCTCTGCTTTCTTGGGGTTATTGGTGGCAAGGTTTATTTTGCATGTCTCTGGAATGCCAAAGAACTTTAAGATGCAGATGACACCCGAATATGTTCGGATATCAATTACTCCACCGGGAGCCAATAGGCTTGCCGATTCCACTGTATTAACCCCAAGCACATCTTGCATCCAAAGTGTCGCTAGTTTAAATGTTAGCCCCATACCACGACCATCTTGATGTGGAATATTTATAATCATACCCTCACCAATTTCTGCGAGCGTTTTCAAAGTAAGATGTAGTTGCTCGCGACACTCGCATGTCAGATCGCCAAAAACCTGTCCTGTTTCACAACCCGAGTCAATGCGGAGAACAAGCCGGTCTTTATTTTTGAATACAGGAATGAGTTGGGCGGTATCAAGTTCTGCTTTAACTATCACAGAGTATTTTTCCCACGGATCATCAATGGTAAAGCTATACTGCCAAAATTTCCCGTATTCGGTTTTTAGAATACCGACGCCTCTACGCTCAACCACATAGTAACGCATGATGTTATTTTCAATAACACTAATACGCTTTGAGAGTGGTTCCATCGAACGCTTCAGTAAATTAAGAAAAGCATTAACAACTTCAGGCGACATTTTTACCCTTTCGCAAATTTCATCAATGCTCAGCGCTTCAATTTTTTCTTTCATCATACAGCCTCCTTTTCATAACTCTTAAACTTCGGGTGGATAAATACCCTTACTGTTTTTCTTTACGAAAGAACCGTAAATAAGACGAAATGCAAACCGCTTCTCTGGTTTGTAAATCATCGGCACGCCAATAAGTGAATCACATTTCTGGCACTTAAGATTCGGTATCTCTACCTTATTTCTAACCTTGGATTGTAAATTAGAAAAAATCTGCGGTTCAAATATCCGGTCAAGATATAACCGAAGTAATTTTCCGGGTCCGTCCTTTTGGTATAGGACGAGGTGTTGATTGCACTTACTACAGTAAAGATCAAGAAATTGCGAGTTGCCTCCTCGAGTATTCGCATACCTGTCTTTTTTAAACTCGTGTTGAGTTGCTTTTTGATTTAACATGTTCTTATCTCCCTTTTTAATTGCAAAGATTAATCTTTGGTTAGCTAAAATATATTCTACAACAATTTTATCTTTTTTGCAAATTACAAACTTTCAAAAGTGCACGAAAGCTCTTTTTCTAGGTTTTTGTAATCTTGGTTTTGGTTTTGCGATTTAAGCATTTTAATATAAGAATCATAAAAATCAAAAATCCTTACTTTGCCAGAAGGCAGAAAAACAATGGCTAGTGGATAGATATGGTTAAATGATCTAAAAAATTTTAAAACTTTTGCTTCCAATAAATTATTATTCCAACCTTGCTGATGACGAGTTGACCAGTTCCAAATTATTACCTTGCTTTGAATTTTTGGGATAAGTTCTTGCTCAAAATAGCTTTTCCATTTTTTACTACTTGAATACACAAAAAAGGCGTTCTTGCCTTTTGGAAACCATTCTTTTTTAATCTGTTCAATTATTTGTTTTCTTTTTCTTGCCCTATAAATAATATAGCCTAGATAAATAAAAACACCGATAATAATAAACGGCGATAACCAAATTGCCAATAATAGCAAAAGCGCAAATAGAGCAAGGGTGCTAATTGCTTTTATAACTTCTTTCATTTTATTCTAACTAACCAAATTTTCTCCGAGGGTTAGTTGGCCTTTCAGCCATTTTACATCGTCTTCTAGCCTTTCAATTCGTTGCTCGTGGTTGCTATCGATTTTTCTTTCAATTTTTACTAATCTTTGGTTTACTTCGTCAAACCTTTTATCAACCATTTTGAACCCAGTTTCCATGTTCTTTTCAATACTGACAAACCTTTTATCAACGCCTACAAAACCTTTTTGTACCATTATAGCTAAATCGTCTATTGTTGTTTCTTTTTTTGGCATAGTTTTTTATTATTTATTTAGTTCTATTTTACCACCCCTCTACCCATTTTTGCAAATCCCTTAACGTTAATTATTCATTTTACCATAACTAAAAACTTTTTCGTAGATTAGTTTAAACCACTCGGTGTAGTTTTGCGGGTTGCCAATAACATCATTTTTTAGAGCTTCAAAATCAATCCATTTATAATCATCGGCCTCTTTTTTATTAATGGATACCTTGCTGTCGCACTGGCCAATAAAAACATGGTCAAATTCATTTTCAGTTAAATCCCCTACTTTGGCTGTGTAAATAAAGCTAAAAATTTCTTGCAAAGAAGATTTTACACCCATTTCTTGTTTAAGCCGTTTTTCAGCTTCTTTTTTGATATCCTTTGTGATTGGGTGCGAGCAACAAGCATTGCTCCAAAGGCCAGCTGAATGGTATTTATTTTTGGCCCTTTTTTGCAAAAGCATTTCTCCTTTATCATTAAAAATAAAAATAGAAAAAGCCCGGTGCAAAACTCCTTGCTGGTGAGCTTTTAATTTTCCCGCCTTGCCTATTTCGTTATCGTTTTCATTCACTAAAATAACCTGTTTTTTAAACATTAACTTATTAATTAATTTATTATTTTTAAAGTATACTCTTTTTTCCCCAAACCAATGGCTTGGCCATAAACAATTTGCGCCTCTGGGTTTATGGCGCCCCCTTTGGTAAAATTTTCTTTGCCAGCCAAATCCAAACTAGCTTGGTCTATGGCCACAGGGTCTTTGGAAATTAAAATACCAATGTCGCCTAGAAAAGGAGTTTGGTTTTCATTCATACAGTCACAGCTTCTCGTGATATCTATTAATAAATTAACAAACAAAGCTTTTTTCCCAGCTAAAGCAGCTAAAGCATACTCTCCTATTTTTTCTTGAATATCTTTGACGCCCTCGTGCCAAGGTATTAAAAAAGCGCTATTAGGGCAAATGGCCAAGCACTTAGCGCAACCCAAACACTTGCTATAATTAATTGTAGCTTTTTGGTTTATTATTTCAATAGCATTATTAGGGCACTCTTTTTGGCATAATCCACAGCCAGCGCACTTTGCCGAATCTACTTCAAGCCTAAAAGCTTTGTGCATGGCCAGCTTGCCAGCTCTTGAACCAAGCCCCATGCCAATATTTTTAATCGCCCCGCCAATTCCGCAAGCCATATGCCCTTTAAAATGAGAAATGGCTAAAATAGCGTTGTATTTTTCCAAGCCTTTGCCAATTTTAGCGGTTTTAAAATGTTTGGCTTGGCCATTAAGGGAAACCACGGGAATTTCTACTTCATACTCCCCCGCCAGCAACGCTTCGGGCCAGCCCGCAGTAGATACAGCGTTTCTGGCGGGCGTAGCCAATGCGGGCTGGCCTATTTCTCCATCTAAAATATCAATAACCCCAAAATCAAATCCTCTTTTAATGGCTAAATTTTTATGGCTTGTGGCGTTTGTTCGCTCGCCTTTATATAAAACATTGCAATCAACCAGGGCAATTTGCCCAACAACAGGCTCAAGCTTTTTGTAAATAGCTTTAATAAATTTTGGACTGGGGCTGGTGGTGTTTTTTGGTTCGCCAAAATGGGTTTTAATAGCCAATCTATCATTTACATCAAAAAAATCAGCGAAAGTTTCAAAAACTTTTTCGCCAATTTTTTCTAAGTCAACCTTGCTTTTATCTTCAATTTTAAAAAATAATACTTCGCTTGCCATGTTAAGAAATTATCGTGCCTTTGAATTTTTTATTAGTTAATATTTTTTCTAAATTTACTAAATCCTGGCCATTGGCCATAATAACTTTTAAATTATTTTTCATAGCCACTTTAGTAGCTATTGGGTCAAAAGGCGTGTTCATGCCCGAAGTCCATTTTTTTGGTATTAGTTTTAAGTAATCTTTCCAAGAAATGTCTAAAATCGATGTAGCTGTTTTATCTTTTTTCGGGTCAGCAGTGTACACATAATCTTGATTGCTTAAATTAATAACTGTTTTTATTTTAAAATCAGTGGCGGTTTGGGCCGCGTCAAGGTCAGAAGAACAACCTGGGTCCCAACCGCAGCCAATTATTATTGAATATTTACCAAAGCTTTTTATTTTACCCCGGCTATCAAGCAAATTAGGATTGGCTCTTTTCTTTAAAATAGTTTTTAGGAGCAAGGCATTTAACTTGGTAGTTTCAATACCAAGCCAATCTTGCTCTAAAGTAGTAGCTTGGCCCACATTTATAGCAGCTTTGTTATATTTACGGCAAGTTTTACCCCCACCAGTGATGATGATAAATTTATAGCCCAGAGAAACTTTTTTTAAAATAAAATCACGAAACTTTTTTAAAAATTTCTCATCAATTTCCTCTGGCACCATCACCGACCCCCCCAACGAAATCACAAATATTTTTTCTTG
>JAZDKU010000036.1:0-7226 GCA_043802745.1 bacterium
CACCCCCCACCAAATTATTTTTGATACTTTTGCCATAATTTATTTGAAAATTTTTCTGTAAAAAATTAGCGGGACAAGCAAAGCTATCTGGGATATTATTAAAGCCATAATTAAGCCTGTCTTGTCGGCAATATACCCCAACAATACCGCAAAAATGCCAAAAAGAATATTCCCAGCCAAAGAATTTAAAGAACCCATGGTTGCTCTTTGCTTGTCGGTGAACTCTTTTTGCAAAAGCGAATTAGTGGCCACCGAGCCAACCCCAAAAGTTAAAGAAGTGCTAGCCATTAAAACTGGCGAAGCAACCGTTGGAAAAATTATGGCAATAAAATTTACAATGCGGTTGGAAATAATTTCAAAATTTAAAACTTTTAATAACCCAAATTTATTAATTACCTTACCACTAAAATAATAGCTAAATGCTCCGCAAATATTCCCCATCATTTGGGGTATGCCCAAAGCCCACAATGGCCACAAAGTTTTAAAAAATGCTTGGCGTAAAAAATATGACGACTCTCCCATTGAAAAACGCAAAGCTGAAGCTATGGTGACTAAACGAAGCTTGTTATTGATTTTAAACTGCCTTAAAGATTCTTTGATATGCAAAAAAATATTACCACTTTGCCTTGTGTGTACTTGTGGCTCTTTTATTCTCAAAGCAATTACAAAAGCGCATACTTGAGGCAACACCGAAGCCCACATAACCAAAGCAAAAGATTTTGCTGCCATTAAGCTACCCAAAACAGCTGCTATGGCCAAAGCAATCTGAAACATTGCGCTTATTTTGCCAAGGTGCGAGTGGTATTCTTTTTCTTGACCCGCTTCTTTTAAAGTATCCATAAGCAGGGCGTCATTGTTTCCGCTATAAAAAGCCCTAGAGAGCCCTTGAAATAACGCGCCCAAAAATAAAAACCAATAAGAAATGCCCACAGCATAAAGGGCGATACAAATTGCCGAGCAAGCTGCCCCAAGAACAATTGTTTTCTTTCTGCCCAATAAGTCTGAAATAACGCCTGTTGGCACTTCAAAAATGGCCGAGGAAACATAGGCCACAGAAAAAATGCTCATTCCCAAAGCAAATGAGCCCGTAACCTTCTGGAAATAAATAATAGCTACTGGCGCGAAAAACACAAAATCCGTAAAAAAATTAAACCACCCCAGCAACTTAATGTTCTTTTTCAGTTGCATAAAAGATTTGTTGTGATTTTTATCATTTTGTCTTTTTCTTTCGCATCGCTTACAGCAATTAACAAAGCTAAAACAGCGAGAGCGTTGTCATTTATTTTCTTTTCTCCGCTTGCTTTATAAAGATATTTATTTTTATCTAAAAAGTAGACAAATAAAAACGAGGCAATTCTTTTATTACCATCTACGAAAGGGTGGTCTTTAATTGTAAAATAAAGCAAATGCGCAGCTTTTTCTTCAATAGACGGATATAAATCTTTTCCTCCAAATGCTTGATAAATAGCGCCAACAACACCCTGCATTTTTCCTTCATATTCTTGACCAAATAAGTCGCTGGCTTCTTTCTTATCAAGTAAATTATTTTTTATTTCACCTATAATTGATCTAGCTACTTCATAGCTTAACTTAAATGTGCTGTGTCCTGCTTTTGATAAAACTAAGCTGTCTTTATCGTACTTTTCCAACAAAGCCAAGGACTTTGAATAATCAGCAAGCAACGATATTATTTCCCCTTCTTGTCCTGCGAGCAATTTATTTTTTGACTTTTCCTGCAAAAAAGAAATTGTTTCTTGCAACTCTTGAAATTTATTTTTTTGCTCAAGCAATCTTTTTTGATTTATGGTGTAGCCTTCCACTAAATGCCTTTTTAAAATCTTCGTTGCCCAAATCCTAAACTGTGTGCCTCGCAAAGATTTAACACGATAACCAACGGAAATAATGACATCAAGGTTATAGAAATTTGTTTCATAGCTTTTACCGTCTGCTGCAGTTATTCGGAATTTCCGAATAACTGAATCTTCTGCCAACTCTTTCTCTGAAAACACATTCTTAATATGTTCATTGATTGTTGGCACTCCTTTGCCAAAAAGCTCGGCCATCTGCTTTTGAGTAAGCCAAACGGTTTCTTTTTCCAGCCGCACATCCAAGCTAACGCCATTTTTTGGCGTTTTATAAATTATAACCTCTCCCCTATTTTTATTTTCGCTTTCTATTATTTTTTTCATAAAAAGTTAGAGCCCGATTTGGGGGGCAATATTTTGCATGGCTAATAAGCAAATTTCAATAAATTTTTCTATAGGAATGTCCAAACCCTCGGGCTTAGCGCAAAGGGCCACTTCTTCGCGTCGAGTGCCAGAAGCAAATTTTGGATCTTTTAAAAACCTTTTTAAAACAGAGCTTAGTTGCACATCCGCCAACTTTCTTGATGGATAAACAAAAGCCACAGCCGTTATTAAGCCAGTCAAACTATCAGCGCAACAAATTGCCCATTGAGCCTTAGATACTGGCTGAACGCCTGTAAATTCTGGGGCGTGAGCTTTAACAATTTTGTCTAGAACCTCTGGCAATTCCAAGCCATATTTTGCCAAGGCTTCTTTGGTTTTGTGGGGGTGCTGTTCTTTAAATTCCCCGCCAAAATCAGCGTCGTGGATAAGCCCAGCCAAACACCACTCCTCCTTGCTTGGCTCCCCTGCTGATAATTTTCCTTGGCTTTGCAAATAATCATAAATACCACCCATACACGCCTCCAAAGCCAAAGAATGGTTTAAAATATTCGGCTCTAACTGTTTTTTGAGCGCCTCAAGATATTTTTCTCTGTTGTATGACATATGTTTTTATTTCTTATTAATATAAAAGTTTTCTAAAAAATTTAGGGCTGTTATGTTGGTGGGGGCTGTAACTATTTTTCGCGCCTCCTCTAGGGATAGCCACTTAGTGTCGTGAAATTCTTCAAAGTCAACATTGAAATTACCTCCATCCGTAAGCATTAAATACCAAATATCGTAATGAATTTTGCAACCCTGAGTGTTGTTGTTAATTCTGGTAACTGTTAATAAAAATGGGCTAGGAACTTCTTTAAAATGATCTTTAACGCCCACCTCTTCCCAAATTTCCCTATTTATAGTTTGCCCCAAAACCTCTCCCCTATCAACATGCCCACCAGGGGCTATCCAAAGCCCAGCTTTTTTATGATGCACTAAAAATAATTCCTTAGTTTCAGGATTAAAGGGCAAAAAGAAAGTGCCAAAATGCGTTAAAGGATTTTCATCTCTAATTAAACCACCCTCTTCCAGCCGTTGCTGAAATTCTCGATAAGTCTCCTCACTATCGCAAATCTCCCGCTTTAAAATTTTTGTTATATCTTGATATAAATCCATAGAATTTTCAATCTCGGGCTTATTGCTTCAGGTTAATTCCTGCAAAACCCGCTGCAAGGCGGTGTTTTTGTTTAGATTTTTGTTTAAATTAAACCCGTTGAGCTGTTGAAGTTTGACTTCAACAGCCTTTAACCCCCCAGCAGTTTTATGTTCTTTTTTAGTTGCATGATATTTTTCCTTTATTTTAAAAATGTTATAATGATTTTGTGTTGGGGGTAGCTTGGCGCAAGCCCAGGATTGTCAACCTAGGGCTTGGGGGTTCGATTCCCCCTACCTCCAACATATTTTAATTTATCCACATATTGACAAATACTTAACATTTGCTACAATAAAAATGTTGACAATCCTGGGTTTATTGTGTCAGGCTAAGTCCTGCAAAACCCGCCGCAAGGCGGTGTTTTTGTTTAAATTAAACTTGTTGAGTTGTTGAAGTTTGACTTCAACAGCCTTTAACCCACCCCAGCAGTTTTATGTTCTTTTTTAGTTGCATGATTCTTACACCGGTCTTACCGGTGTATTTCCTCCCTTATATCTAAACGCTCTCCTAAAGCCATACTCTTCTGCTTCTTTTACTTCGGCACAATAAAATTCGCCCCTTTTCTTTTCAATTTTTACCTTGTCGTATTGCTGATCAAACGGCAGATGATAAATTTTTGTTCCGTCAATACGACTAATATTACACTTAATTGATGGGTAGGCTTTTTCAAATTTAAAGTTCTCTTGTAATTCTATCCCCAATTCCTGGGCAAAACGACGAGCTAAATCAGATAATTTTGTCGTTGTATAAAAAATTGCTTTTACTTTTTTGTTTGGATTCTCATCTTTATATTGAAAGACAGTGCCAAAAAACTGAAAGATATGTTTTTCATAAATTGTTTTGAATTGGGACCAATTTTTACACTGTATTATGATAAAATCATTTCCTTTTTGGCAAATCAAATCCCGTCCCAAATCCTCATATCCTTTAAAAATTCCGACATAATCAACATCGTAACCCTTCATTTCATATAAATATCCAACATACCTTTCATATATGCGACCAAGAAGCCATTTAAGCTTTGGACGAGACCAAAACCTATCGAGAGCCATTTGATTTCTTTCTACGCTTGATAGTTTTCTAAATTCTTCTTTGGTTAAGTATTGAGTTATTGGGTCAAATCGTTCCTCCTCGTCATATTCTCTATATTTTTCCTCATCATCAAAATCAACAATATCATTTTTTAAATCTACAAGAAAAGGTGCTATTGATTCGTAGTATTCAATTATCGCTTGCGTTTTTTTATTCTCATATTCTGCCAGCCGTCTTCGCCGAGCTTCTTCTTTAACAACTTCTGCCCCTTTTCTTGAGGGATGGCTTTTATACCTTAAAAATTGCTCAATTTTTTCATCTTTTATTTTGTCATATTGTTCAACGGCTTGTAATAAAGTTGGGAATCCTGCACCTTTTTCAATAAGCGATGCTTTCCAAAGTTTTGTTTCTTTTTGTGCCTGTTCTTTTTGCTTAGCCTCCTCTTCATATTTTTGCTTATACTCGCCAAATATGTTCTTTGATGCCGAATAAGAAGAGACTACAGCTACGATAAAAACTAATGGAATCCACACATAGTTATTAAAAGAAAATAGCCAAAATCCAAGAATTAGAAAAAATGCCCCATAGCCGAAAAAATAGCTAAAAAATTTCTTTAAAAACTTTTTCCACATATTATTTTTTTCGTTAAATTATTTAAAAATTAGAAACCTTAATTTTTCTTATCTGCCATTTTTTCTTAGCAATATTATAGGTGTACTCATAGGTAGAAAATTGCTTTTCTCCGGTCTTATATATTTTAATAACTTCTTCTGTTAATTTAGCTATTTGATTAAGTTCAGTTAAAAAAACATTGTCGACAAGTCCTTGGGGAAAAATAAATACTATTGTAGGCAAATCTTGTTCGAAAATTTTATAAGAGCTAATCAAAACAAACTGCTTTTGAGTTTTCTTGGACTTTGCAATCAATCTGTAAAAATTAAGTACTTTTATTTTTATAACTTCCCACACCTTATCGTCTAAATCTTCCAAAATATGACTCAAAGACCAGGTAAACACAAAAGTTAAAAGATATTTTGCAACATCAAAAAAACCGTCCGGTATAGGACAACCTGTTCCGAAAGTAATTTCTGCTTTTTCTTTTTCAATTTCCTCTCCAGATTTTTTACGAACTGATACCTGAACCGGCCGAACAATGTCACCACTCATAACTTCCACTTTAAAATTACCTAAATCTTTTGCCAAAGTTTCAACATCTTTCCGAAGATAATTATCATTAATATTAATTCTTATTTTTTTAACCCCTCTCCCAAATTCCTTCATTTTTATCTTTGGCATATTCTTTAACGATCCACCCCGTTTCTGGTAGCTATTTTTTCTCTCTTGTTTTTCTTGATAATCCTGCAATCCCTCCATTTGTTGAACTAATGAAGTTAACTGGTCTTGGAGTGTTTTAATTTGTTCTAATAAATCACGTGTGGTCATATAAATTTATTCTGTGTATTTTTGATTAATAATAATTTTTCGGGGCGGGGGAGGCGTTTTATTTCGGCTTCGCGGAAACGGGCCTGAGCTAGGGTTGGGAGTTCTTCTTTGTATTTTAGAATAACTGGCCGACGGATTTTGGTATAGTGGGCTCCCCCCCCTTGAATTATTATGTTCTTTTAGCCGTTTTTCAAGGTTGTTGGTACAGCCAACATAAAGAGTCTTATCTGCACATTCGAGAATATAAACAAAATAATTCATATTTAATTTAATGTACTTCTTTTTTTAACTTTTTTCAACACAAAACCCAGCACGAAAAGGCTGGGTTTTGTAGTGAGAATAATTTATTCCGTTTGAATGTCTATCCACTTCTTGGTGCGCCCCGCTGGGCGCATCCGCGAAGCGAATTTGAGCTTTTTGAAAGATTACTTTCAAAAACTCCAATTCGGCTGCCGGGCTAGGGCTCGAACCTAGACTTCTCTGCTTCAAAGGCAGATGTGTTGCCAATTACACCACCCGGCAATATAGTTTTATAAATTTTTACAAATCCCACTTACCCAACCCGCAACTTTACGATTTAAATTTGTGCTCCTCTTAACAGTTAAATCTACTAAACCAAAATAATTTTCTCCTATGTTCTTTCTCTTTGTACTTACCTTAGCCATCTTCCAGCTTATTTTCTGAAAATATTCTATTGGCAATCCAAGCATTTTACTCCAATATTTTTGCACCTCCATCAACCTATGCCTCGAGGACTCATGTAAATAAATACGAAAAATTATCTCAGACTTCGAAACGCCACAAAAATTTAATAGCCACCCTAAGAATAACTTTACAAGTAACGGGTCTGAATTACTTAATCTAACTCTTCCACTTTTAATTCTACCATCTATTTCTTTTTCTTTTGCCCCCTCTGCCCAATAAAGAGCAACACTTATTAGCCACATTTCTCGCTCAGTTAATTCTCCAATCTCTTTTATGGCTAAATCTTTTATCGCCTTAGTACTTTCAATTCTAGTTTGTTTTCGTTTCAATGAACCTTTTAATGCAAAAGCTAATCTTTTTTCAACGAATCTCTGCTTCTGTTCTTTTGTTAAACCAATATCCCTAAGCCACAAAGACAAAGATGCTTTCGTTACTGGCACTTCTTTTAAAATTTCACCATAAGACAAACCCTGTTTCCTCAACTTAATGGCTTCTTCTTTTTCTTGTAATTTTGCAATCATATTGAACAACGATATATATAAATATATTATATCACCGTTGTTCGAACAGCTCAACTACAAATATCCACAATTCTACGCATCTTTAAAGCAAACGTCAACTACGGCTAGCTCTAGGGGGAGCTGGATAATTGAGGCGTATTTCATTTT
>JAZDKU010000037.1:0-25470 GCA_043802745.1 bacterium
TGTTCCAGAAAACTTTTCCCACTTTTCAGCTATTTCTTCCATCATCAATAATTCCTCTTTTGAAAATAACTTTAAGTCAAAACATTTTAACGGCTCTATTCTTTGCTGGTCGTTGTATCCTTTAGCTATTTTTATATTAGATATTTTAATTTCTTTGCCTTGCATCTCTTTTAAAATCTTTTCTGCCATTCTTGGCACTGGCCCATTTTCAAACCTTAAATACTCGTCCCCGGTAATTGATTTATTATATTTTTCAAAAAAATCAAAATCCAAAAAGTATAGCAACTTCATCATTTTTAATTTTCCCAAAGTTCCATTTTTAATTTTATTGGCGAAAAAAAGTATCACATTTTTATACTTTTCCTCGTTTATCTTAACCATATTTTTATTTTACTTTATTAATTTATAATACCACAAAAACTAAAAACTCAGCAACTGCTGAGTTTTAGTTTTTAAAATAATTTTTATTTACACTGCTGAGGTTTTACATCGCTACAAGTCAATGTCCCGTTTAATGCGGTACACCAAGTAATGCCTGCTTTGTCTGTGTCTCCAATTCCCAAACAGCCCGTCAACGCTCCGCTTCCTATCATCACGGTTGTTGAAGCCGAACTTGAAACCTCCAAATTATACGCCGGCGTACTCGTGCCGATGCCAACCTTACCAGTATTTAAACTTCCATATATTGTATTATAAATATTTAACTGATAGTCTCCTGTTGCACTCGGTGCATCCACATTATCACCGATAATAATATTATAAGAACCAGTGGTAATATTATCACCTGCATGATGCCCTACTTAACTTTTAATTAGTTTAATTCTACCCCCCCCCCCCCCCGCAACTTTGCAAGAGCAAGATATTAAAATCTGTGGAAAACAAAAAACTAACACCTCTTGTTAGTTAAATTTTTACTTCACTTTACCAGCGGTCGCTGTTATCTTGAAGTATTTTTTTCTAAAAATTAAGAGTATAAAAGTTTTTCAAAAGATTTTACTTCGCGAGGAATAAAAATCGTGTTTTGTTTCTGATGATCAAAAATAATAAAAAAGTTAGAAAATAATGGATTACGGCCTAAAATTCTTGGAGTGTCATCTCTGCTGGAAAAAGCAGTCTTTATTTTAAATTCTTTATTGCCAATTTTTATTAAAACAGAATGAATAAAAGCTAAAAATTTATCGCCAGCTACTCCGCCAATATAAATTTTTTCGCCTTTTTCTAAGTCAATTTCTAAAAGCTCGGCATCACTTTTAGTGAAAAGCGAGAATTCAGCACCAGAATCAACCAATACCAAAAAAGAAAACTCGTTTAAGGAGTTTTCTTTTTTTAAAGTTATAGTAATAGCTGGAAAAGCAATCATTCTTTTGTTTTCTAGAAGTTCAAAACCATAAGGAAAGATCTGCTTTTCCATAAAGCTTATTTCTTTAATAAGATGTAAATTGCAAACCTTTCTTTCGGCACAGAAAGTAAAACAATATCCTTAGAAGCGATTTTTGGAAATAGTTTTTTTGCTATTTCAAAAACACTTTTTGAGGAACTACCAGAAGCAACAATTTTACCCCTTACAATGGCAACCTCTTTTCCTTTATACTTTGAAAAATTAACTTTTGTTTTGCTTGTTTGCATATCTTTTTTTCATTAAAACCATTATAGATATTTAACAAATAGTTGTCAAACAAAGTTAAAATTATTTCCCTACTACTGGAACGGTTGGGCGGATTTGGATTGACTGAGCGGTGAGGGTGCCGTCGCTATTGGCTTTGCCTGTTATAGTTAGGTTTGAGCCAACAGCAATATCGCTTATTGAGCCAGAAGATGTTTTCATTATTTGCGTGGAAGTAGAAAAGAAAACTATCTTTGACCCACCAGCCTGGCCAGCTGTTTCTTGGCTTCCTGTGGCATTGCCACGAGCCATAAGCTTCACAGTAATGCTTTGGCCGTCTTGGGAAATAACCTCACCTGAAACAAATCCTCCTGCTACCCCCCCAGCCCTGTTGGCCATATCCCCTCTTTGCCCCATACCCGCAATATTGGCGCCAAATTGTTGGCCATTAAAATTTCTACCAGCCATGCCCTTGTTCGCACCCTTAGCATAAACCATACCTCCATAAAAAGAACCAACTCCCACAACGACCACTAATACAATGACGCTAACTAACAATGTTTTTTTGTTCATATAATTTGTTTAAACCCTAAACCAGAAACCAGAATGACGAACAAATGCCCAAATATCTAATTCTTAAATTTGGGATTTAAAAATTTAGACATTTTTTCGGATTTCGGATTTCGTGCTTCGGATTTTTATTATTCATATCTCAACGCTTCTATTGGATTTAATTTTCCAGCTCGACGGGCCGGATAAAATCCAAAGACAATTCCAATAACGGCTGAAACACCAAAAGCCAACAAAACCGAACTTAAAGAAATAGCCGTGGCAATATTACCAAACCGAGAAACAGCAAAAGATATTCCCCAGCCAAAAGCCACCCCAATAATCCCGCCAATAAAAGTTAAAGCCAAGGCCTCCAATAAAAATTGGATATTTATATCTTTTCTTTTAGCGCCAATGGCCTTGCGCAAGCCAATCTCGCGAGTTCTTTCTGTCACAGTTGTTAGCATCATATTCATAATGCCAATGCCCCCAACCAATAAAGATATCCCAGCGATTGACCCCAAAAGCAAAGTAAAAGTACCCATCATAGAAGTGGCTCCCTCCACAACATCGGCTTGGTTCATTACCCTAAAATCAGCCAATGTGGCGTCTTTTATATTATGGCGTAAAAGCAGTAAAGCAGTTATTTCTTCTTGAGCTTGAGTCATATCGCTTGCCTTGTCTACTTGAGCGCTAATGGTTGATAAATAATCATTGCCAGATAAAAATTTTTGCACTGTTGAAATAGGCGCAAAAACCATATCGTCTTGATTAGTAAATCCAGAACCGCCTTTGGCCTCTGTAACGCCAATGATTTTAAAGTTTATTTTTTTAATTTTAATTGTTGCCCCAACAACGCCAGTGGCATTTTCGCCAAATAAATCATCCCGCGCTGAAGGCCCTATCACCGCAACCTTATCGCTATTTTTTACATTTTGGCTAGAAATAAAAGAACCCTCGTCAATTTTAACACTACGAACAGCCAAATAATCAGGAGTTGTGCCCAAAACGCTTGTGTTTGTGTTTGTTCCTTTGGCAGTTATTTGATACCTTGCTGAAGCCTCTGGGGCAATTGCTTTTACCAAAGAAACCTCATCTAAAATAGCTTGACCGTCAGACAGTTTTAATGTTTGTGAAGAACCTCCTCCCTGGCTCACCTGCATGCCAACTCCCCTCTGGGTGCCAGGCATTATCATTATTAAGTTTGAGCCAAGGGACTCAATGTTGCTTTGAATAGAGTTTTGAGAGCCTTGTCCAATAGCAATCATGCCAATCACCGAGCCAATGCCAATCATAATGCCAAGAATAGTTAGCCCTGACCTAACCTTATTAACGGTTATAGCTGAATAAATTTCTTTTATTAAATCAATAATTTTCATTGCTTTATTTTTTCGTCTTTTAAAATTAACCCGTCTTTTATTTGAATAACCCTGTCAGCATGATGAGCTACTTCTTGTTCGTGGGTAATTAAAATAATTGTACAGCCCTGCTCTTTATTTAGCTTTTTGAATGTATCCAAAACAATCTCACCGGTTTTAGAATCAAGATTTCCAGTTGGCTCATCAGCCAAAATTAAAGATGGATTATTTACCAAGGCCCTGGCAATAGCCACTCTTTGCATCTGCCCGCCCGAGAGCTGATTTGAAAGATGTAAAAAATGTTCTTCATCTAAGCCAGCTTTTATTAAGGCCTGTCTTGCTCGCTGTTCCCTGTCGGTTTTAGAAACACCAGAATAAATAAGGGGCAACATAACATTGCGCAAAACAGTAGATCTTTGCAATAAATTAAACGCTTGAAAAACAAACCCCACTTTATTTTTTCTTATATCAGCTAGCTGGTCGTCAGATAATTTGGAAACATCTTGACCATCTAAAAAATATTGCCCCCCAGAAGGAGTATCCAACGCCCCCAATATATGCATTAAAGTTGACTTACCCGAGCCCGAAGGCCCCATAATTGCCACAAATTCACCGTCATTTATTTTAAAAGAGATGTCTTTTAAGACAATCGCTTCTTGGCTTCCATTTCCATATTTTTTTGTGATATTTTTACACTCTATCATAACTTTTCGACCCCACTCCTCGGCCCCAAAAGCCGAGGGGTGGGGTCTAGCGCTTATCTAAATCTCCCACCCCCTCCGACATTTAAAATATTTCCGGTTGCTGTTTGCGTGGTTGATTTAGTTGAACTTTCTATTGTTTTTGTAACAACCCTTTCTCCCAAAGAAACCCCGCTGATAATTTCCGTAAAAGAATCGTCAGCTATACCAATAACAACTTCCCGCTGAATAGGCGCGCTTGTCGTTGCTGACATAATTTCCACATAATTAGTGTCATTTTGCATCTTTATAGCAGAATTTGGTGCCATTAAAACATCTTGCTTAACATTAGTAATAATAGAAACAGACACACTCATGCCTGGCTTAACTCTGTCATCTTGCGTGTCAAAAACAATTTTAACATTATAAGAAACAACTCCTTGGCTTACTGTGCCAAGAGTATCTAAATCCCCCACTTGTCCAGTTATTTCCAAACCGTCAATGGCATCGAATGTCACAATGGCTTTTTGCCCAACCTTAACCTTGGCAATATCAACTTCATTTAATGATATTTCAGCTATCTTCTGCTTGGTAATTAAAGTGGCCACAGTAGCTCCCGAAGAAATAGAGTCCCCCGAGGAAACAGCTACATCAGCTAATTGCCCGGCAAACGGCGCCCTTATCGTGTAATCAGCTAATTTTGCTTCTGCATCTAAAACTGTATTACTTTTTTGCTCAACATTAATTTGGCTTGAACGAATATCTAATGGATCAGCCCCATCTTTTAAATCCTCTAGGGCTTGGGCTTTTTCTTTAATGGTTATTTCAGCTTGAGGAATAGCTTGTTGTGAGGACTCAATAGAATTCCTAACCGAAGCCAAGCTAGAAAGCATTGAGTTTGTTTTGCTAATATAGCTGTTAAGACTAGCTAGATGGGTGTTTGATAAGCTAGCTGGAGTAAATCCCTTTCCAGTAAAATTATCCTGATAAAACTGAATTAAATTATTAGCGTTTTTAACAGCATCGGAAATCTTTTTTACTGTTTCATAGGTTTCATTGATTAGATTTTCAATTTCGCTATTTTGAGAATTTCGACTAGCTAGCTTATAATCGCTAAAATTTTTATCATAAGCAGTTCGAGCAGCCAAATAGCTTGCTCTAGCTGTGTCTCTATAATCCATGGCCTTTAAATCAGAGGTTCTAGCGTTGTCTGTATAATAATCAATATTTTGCTGGTTAGAGCTAAAAGAATTTCCCAGCAAAATATCGCCAAGACCAACCATGATTGTTGGCAAATCAAGAAAAGCACTTGTTACAACATTATAACCATCTTCATACGATTTAACTAAACTGTCTTGGGTATTTTTTAAAGAATTATTGGCTTGGGTAAGAGAATTTTCTGCTTGTAATAAAGACAGGCTATCCACTGGAGCGGTGAGTTTTTGCAAAGAAAGCTGGGCTGTTTCTAAATTAACTTGAGCGTCTCTCACTGCTTTTTGAGCATCCGCTGAATCAACTCGCGCCAAAATAGCTCCCGCCCCCACTTCTTGGCCTTTTTTAAATAGAACTGCTAAAACATCTCCTGAAACTTTGGCCTTAACATCAACTTGATTGGCTGAAGAAACTTGCCCACTCCCCGAAATAGAAGTTATCAATGTTCCCCTTTCTACTTGAGCTAAAACATAACTTGTTTGCCCGGGTTTTTTAATTAGAGCAGTAACGCCGAAATATCCCCCAATCGCTAAAACAATAACTACCCCAATAATGATTTTCTTATTTTTTGTCATATCTTGGCATTATTCTAATAAGTTTGGCTGATATTTGGCCTTGATTGTTTGGCTCGCCAATTACCACCACCATGTCATCAACCTTTAAATCACTTACTTGAACGGCTTTATTTAAACTATTAATAGTTGTGCTGGCATTGATTAACACAATTTTTTCAATATCTCCCCTGCCCTTGATGGCTATAATTGCCTGCCCTGAGCCCGCCGAAGGGGCTATTTTAATTATTTGCCCCACTACGCCGTTGGCTTCGATAAAATCTCTGTCCCTAAAGCCTTGCATAAACCCTTGCTTTGGTCCGCCAAAATTTTTGTGGTAATTATCGCTCCATTTACAAGAAAAATCCGCCTTTCTTGCCCCAACCATTTCGCCTGTTTTAAAAACAAGACCTAAAAGAAAAAATACTAAAAGCCCGAGCAAAAAGCCTTTAAACAACTTTGATTGAAAAATTTTGTCTATATTCATAATTATTTTTTAAATTATTTGATAAAAATTTAAGCGAGCCAAAAAACATAATTGTTAAAAATCCAGTTATTAAAATTGCGTTCATGGGCAAAGTTTCAAGTAAAGACATGGTAAAATTTCCCAAAAATCCCATAACCGTTGAGGTGTCAGTGATTAACAAAGAAAAAAGCTGAATAAATCCAGATTCAACAAACCCGGAATAGGCCATTCTCATAGCTGGTATTAATCCAACAAAAGAAAGGCCAGTTATAATAGAAAACATCGCAACTTTTCGCCTAACAGCCATGGCTCTCTCCTCGGCCCTGATCCGCAACATTATTTTATTAAATAAATTTTGCTCGTTCATATATAATACTAATACGAAAAAAGCGCCCCCCTTGGTGCGCTTTTAAAGCATTTGCTTCAAAGTAATTAAAGCTCGCCGATAACGGCTTTTGATGGTGTTGAGGGGCTCACCGAGAGATACGGCGATTTCGCGGAAAGTTAGATTGCTTTCGTTTTTTAATAATATTACGGCTTGATAGCTTGGGGAAAGCTCTTTTAGGGCGTTGTGAATTTTTGCCATATAATTTTTACTCTCAATATTCTTTATAAAATCGCTTTTTTCTATGGCTGAATTTTCAGTTAAAGCAATGGTTGCTATTTTTTTCTTGCGCAAAAAATCAATAGAACTATTTTTGGCAATGGTAAAAATCCAAGATTTAAATTTTCCCTGCTTTGGGTCAAACCCCTTCGACAGGCTCAGGACAGGTTTCTTTAAATTTTTCCAAACTTTAACAAAAACTTCTTGTGTAACATCCTCTGCGGCAACCGGGTTGCCAATGTTTTTATAAACAAAGCTATAAATTGGCTTTAGATATCTTTTAATCAAAACCTCCAGCGACCCCTCATCGCCTTTTAAATACTGCCCAATAAGTTGTTCGTCAGTAACTTCTCCCATAGTGGATATATAATACCCTAAAAACACAATAACGTCTAGGCAGAATCTCCTAAACGTTATCTTAAATAGTTAAATAGTTAGCATAAAACACTATTTTGCACAAAAGGAACAGCCACTCCTTTCTTTACTTTTTCTTTACCTATCTTATCGGGTAATGGCATAGAACCATACTCCTTTAAAAATATTCTATTCAGCTTTCTTAACTCTTTCGGCGAAAGAGTCGGTACAATCAACCCCTTACCTTCTACGCTACATGCCATTTGAAACAAACCAAAAAAATCACGAAGCCAAGGAAGATTGCTGGATAAAACGCTCGCCATGGCTTCTGGGAGGCCATAAAAGCAAAGGGTATAGAAAAGGCCATCTTTGCTGGAGTTTGCATTTCTAACTAAGTGTTCTACTATGCTTTCTTGTGATTCATCCTGAACTTCCTCCTCCGACCCTTCTGAGGTGTCATTGTCCTCACTCTCAACCTCAGTAATTTTTTCAGCATTCATTTTTGCAAATTCAGCCCTTGCCTTTTCGAAATGTTGCGGCTTTTCCTGTGAAATTTCCTCTTTCTTTTTCTTTATAAGCTCACCTAATATAGTCCACGACTTCCCGTGGAGCAAGCCTTTAAGCTTTTGCTCGCCGACTTCTGTTTGGACAAATTCTATTAAGCCGTCTACGCTTTCGATTTCTGGGCAAGCGTCTGCAATTTTTTTGGCAATTGGCTTAGTTAGTCTGCTACCCCTAATCAATTCCCCAACCAATCCTGGAATTTTTTTCATTTTTCCCCTCCATTAAAATTTTGTGATGCATGTGATACATGTGTTGTTTTGTGTGCAATCCATATCACAGTACCAATCGCTATAATAGCGACTACAATCCCGACAAACCATGTCCAATGTTTAGAAATAAAATCTTGGTAATCTCGAAACCGGTAGGGAGACACTATTCCCTTCCAAGTTTCTCCAATAAGCCAATCGTCAAACTCTTTCATGTTTGCCTCCTCCTTCTTATTATATCTAGCCTACATCTACAACGAGACTGAAACCAGGGTATAGCTAGTATAAATATAAGAACGATAATAACCCCTGCATTAATTACCATTTTTTCACCTTCTCTCTTTTTCTCTTAACTCTTTAAGAAGAACAAATATTCCATATGGAATATTTAGTAAAAAAGTATAATAAAATAAATTTTTCAAAATCTCCATTTTATCTCCTCTGCAAAAGTTAAAGGTTAAAAAATTAAAGAACACCACTATAAAGACACAAGGAAAATTACCAAAATTGGTAAACTTTCTTGTGGCTTAAAGGGTTTTTATACCAACGAGCAGTTGAAAAATCTGCATTATGTAAATTCCTAAATACGGAAAAACAAAATAAATAAATCCAATGAGAAAAAATATACCAAACTGATTTAAAAATATCTTTATATTATCTGCTGATTTTGGCAAAAAAGCGAATAAAATATGCGAGCCATCAAGCGGAGGTATGGGTACTAGATTAAAAAATGCCAACAACAAATTAACCCAAACAATACTCCCCAAAATCATCATTAAATTTTGGCTAAACAAAGAACTGCCCAGTGGCAAAAATCGCAAAATCAAAGCAAAAATAATAGCCACTGAAATATTAGCCAAAGGCCCGGCTATGGCCACCTTGGCTTCCCCATATTTTCTATCGCGCAAAGCATACGGATTTATTGGCACAGGCTTGGCCCAACCAACCAGCATACTGCTATGAGATATCACTAAAAGCAACGGCACAATTATTGAGCCAAACAAATCAATATGCTTTATGGGATTAAAAGAAAGCCGCCCCATATCCCTGGCGGTCTTATCCCCTAGCCTTTCAGCCATGGCTCCATGAGCCACTTCGTGGATAATAATAGAAAAAATCAAAACAATTACACTAAAAAAACTTGATAAAAACATATTTATCCTATATTATACCAATATAATTAAAACATCAAATAAACTTATGGCAAAAGTATGTACAATATGTGGCAAGGGCTCATTATTGTTTGGCAAGCTAAACAAATTAAGGGGAAAGTATAATCCAGCTCCAAAGGTAAGAAAATATCCAAACTTGCAATGGCTAAGTGTGCCAAAAGATGTGCGCAATAAAAAGTTCACCAAACTGGCTGGCCAAAGAATTGAAGCCTGCACCAAGTGTATTAAAACCCTGTCCAAACCCTCCCGCCAGAAAAAGCAAAAAGAAACTCCGAAAGAGGAAGCTCCAAAAGTTGAAGCCTAAAATAAACGGGCTGTAGTATAAAAGTAGTATACCGTTTCGGGGGAGCGGCGGCCCCAGTGCGATTCCCTGGGCAGCCCGACTGCCTAAACCAAAAAGACGGCTCTAGCCGTCTTTTTGGTTGATAAAATTTTATTTTAAATTGTGCAAATACTTGCTTTTCTCTCATTTTTCTATTAAAAAGAATACGAGGGTATTTTGCTCTAACTTTTTCATTCACAACTAAATAGGAGGTTTTTTAAAATGAAAGACCGAAAAGGGTTCGCTCTGATTGAGGTTTTGTTAATTGTCGTTATTCTGGGAATTATTGCCCTTGTAGCCATCCCGCGCCTAAAGGCAGCCAGGGAAGAAGGTCGCGTCAACCAGGCAACCTATAATCTCAAAAATATCTTTTACCTTCAGGAGGGCTACAAAGCCACAAACGGCAAATACGGGAATCTCGAAGAAATTGGTTTTGTAGCAACTAGTGACGAGTCAATTATATACGAGATAATCGTCGCCTACGGTAATTATAGAGCGACAGCAAAAATTCCCTCGTCTGGAACTGTTTTATACTTAACCAACGAGGATATTAATGTTAAAGTGGGGTGAGACCAAGCAACGCAAATCAAAACAAGGCGGAACTAATCCGCTTTGTCCTATTTTACTTCTGAAAATTTTATCATTTTTTTAACTTTACATGTTTTGCTTTATTTTCTAAAATAAAATAATAATTTAGAAAAATAAAAAAGGTCGTTTTAATTAAAATTTTATATATGAACAAAAAACAAAATCGAATAGCTTGCCTGTTAATAATCTTAGCTGTTGGCTTTTCTTTGGCTACCTCAGCTAAAGCTACTTCTACTGCCAGCACTACCACACAAAGCGCGCTAATAGCAACCTTGCAACAACAAATCCAGACCATGGTAAGCCAGCTAGCGCTAGTAAAACAAAGCCAGCAAGATGTAAAACAAACATTGAAGTTAGCAAGAGAGTTAAAAGAAGGAATGAGCGGAAATGATGTTAAATTATTACAGCAAATTTTAGCTACTGACCCATCAATTTACCCGCAGAAAATTATTAGCGGATACTTCGGCAAATTAACCGCCAAAGCAGTAAAAAAATTCAAAGAAAAGATTGCCTCTTCAACAGAAGAAATTGATGACGTTAATGATAAAGACGAAAAAGTTAACTCTAGGGTTTTATCAAGACTGAACGAGATCTTAGAAAATGGAGCTGGCAAATCAGGTAAAGTTCCTCCTGGACTTTTAAAAGCTCCGGGCATACTTAAGAAGTTGAAACCAGCCACTACTGCTTCAAGCACTCCTATCTCGAATGCTACTACTTCAAACGCCACCACCACTCCATAAAAATCTAAACTCAAACAAAAACAGCCACGCCAAGCGTAGCTGTTTTTGTTATCCACAGCTAAAACTTTTTTCGTTTCATTGAGAGAGAGTTTAAAACTACACTCACCGAAGAGAAAGCCATGGCTAAGGCCGCGATAGCTGGGCTTAAAAGAAATCCTGTCGATGAATACAATACTCCAGCGGCAATAGGTATGCCAAGAACATTATAGCCGAAAGCCCAAAATAAATTTTGCTTTATTTTAGAAAAAGTATATTTACTTAAAGAAATTGCCAAAACAACATCAAGTAAGTTATCTTTCACCAAAACAATATCGCCTGTTTCCATGGCAATATCGGTGCCAGATCCCAAGGCAATTCCCAAGTCAGCTTGAGCTAGGGCTGGAGCGTCATTTATGCCATCCCCCACCATGGCCACTACTTTGCCATCTGCTTGCAATTTTTTAATTTCATTAGCTTTGTCTTGGGGCAACACTTCAGCTAATACATAATCAATGCCAAGTTCTTTGGCGATAGCATTGGCTGATTTTTGATTATCTCCAGTTATCATAGCTACTTTCTTGCCAGCTTTTTGTAATAGAGCAACCGCTTGCTTGGAATTTTCTTTTAAAGTATCAGCAATGGCCATAATGCCAGCCAATTTTTGGTTAAGACCCAACAACACAACAGTTTTCCCTTGGTTCTCTAAACTTTCTATTTTATTTTTCTCTATTTCACCAATTGCTATATTGTTTTCTGCTATCAATCTTTTGTTGCCTAACAAAACTTCTACCTCTTTGCCATCTATTTTTATTTTTCCAGATAACCCCTTACCTTCGATGGTTTCAAAATCAGCAACCTCTAAAAAACCAAGCTTGGCTTCTTCGGCTTTTTTGACAATGGCCAAAGCCAGCGGGTGCAGGGAAAGCTTTTCTATTGAGGCGGCTATCTGTAAAATTAAATCTTCTTTTTTGTTTGAAAATTGAAAATTGAAAATTCTGTCACTGATATAATATCAGTGACAGCTGGCTTGCCGATTGTTAAAGTGCCGGTTTTATCAAAAACCACTGTGTTAACTTTTTGCGCTGTTTCCAAAGCTCGGCCGCTTTTAATTAAAATTCCTCTAGAAGCACCCATGCCTGTGGCCATCATAATTACCGTGGGCGTGGCCAAGCCCAACACGCAAGGGCAAGCAATCACCAAAACCGCCACAAATACGCTTAAAGCAAAAGACAATGGCTGACCAAGCAAAAGCCAAACAACCAAAGCTAAAACTGCTATAGAAAAAACCGCTGGCACAAAATAATAAGAAACTTTATCAGCTAAAGCCTGAATAGGCGCTTTTGAGCCCATGGCCTCCTCCACCATCTTAATAATTTGAGCCAGCATTGTTTTATCTCCCACTCTAGTTGCTTTAAATTTTAAAACACTATTTTTATTAATAGTTCCCCCGATTACCTCATCCCCTATTGTTTTGTTTTTGGGAATTGGCTCGCCTGTTATCATGGCTTCATCCACAAAAGAACTACCCTCAACCACTATGCCGTCAACCGGGATTTTCTCGCCTGGCTTAACTAAAATAACATCCCCAACCAACACTTGGCTAATAAGCGTTTTGATTTCCTGATTATTTTTAATAACCAACGTTTCTTTGGGTGCTAAGCCGATTAATTTTTTAACTGCTTGGCTAGTTTTTCCCTTGGTAATACCCTCTAAATATTTTCCCAAAGATATAAACATTAAAACCAAACTTGCTGATTCAAAATAAATTGGGCTATTTATTTCCCGGCCCAATAATAACAAGGTGGTTAATGCTACGCTGTAAACAAAAGCAGTAAAAGTGCCCAAAAAAATCAAAGAATCCATATTTGGTTTTAACCGCAATATGCCTTTAACTCCAGATGTCCAGATATTAAAAGCTGAAAAAATAACTAAAATAGTTAGAAAAAACTGAATAACCAAGCTTTGTGTTTCTGTAATATTAAAAATTGGCAAGCCAGCCATTTTGCCCATTGTTAAATATAAAACAGGTAAGCCGAAAATAAGCGTTAAGATAAAACGCTTTCGCAACTTTTTAATATCTTTTTCTTTTTGGGCCTGGTGGTGGTCGTGCGTTCTTTCTTCTTTTACTTGCGCTGTGTAGCCTGCTTTTTTAATAACTTCTTTTATTCTTTCCAGGCTGGTTTGCGTTTGGTCAATGGTTAGCATCGCTTCTTCAGTGGCTAAATTAACACTGGCCTCAATAACGCCTTTTTCCCTTTTTAAAACGGTTTCAATATTAACCACGCACGACTGGCAATGCATGCCTGAAATTTTTAAAATAATTTTTTTATCCATACGATATTATTTTTATATTTTTTCTTTATGTCCATCTTACTTCACTACTATGAAGTGATAAAGTAGGGTGGACATTAACCACCACAACCACAACCCTTAGCGCCAGATGGGGCAACAGTAGCATTAGTATTATTATCGCTTGGGGCTAAATCTACATTCACCACTTCTATTATTCCCGAAACCATACCCATCCAACAAGAAAATTTATACTTGCCTGCTTTGGTTGGCGTAAATTCTTTGACACTAACCTTGCCAGGAGTTAAATCAATCTGGCCATCAAATAAACTTTTAGAAATAATGGCATTTGTGCAGCCGTTGGTACCCTTATCAGCAATTTCCCACCGCACTGGCACACCTACTTTTACTTTAAAATAATTTGGCGAAAACCCGCCAGATGCTGAAGCATCCATTTTTATCACCTGTTTGTTATCCACAACTGGAGATAAGCCCTCCTCGCTAGCATTATTCTTAACATTGCTATTTTCGTTGTTATTCTTTGGGGCAACACTATTTTCTGACTGGACTTTTTTAGATAAAAAGTCAGTGGCGTTGGCATAGCCCAAAACATTCATTTGATTATTAGCATTAAACAAGGCAAAAAATAAAACTACTATTCCAGCTGTTTTCAAAAACCTTTCTGATAATTTTTTATTATTAACTAATTTTGTGCTTGAAAGCCCAATCGACAACAAAACCGGCAAAGTCCCCAAAGCAAAAGCCAACATAATTAAACTGCCTTGTAAAAAACTCCCAGAAATTAAAGCCAATCCCTGGGCAGTTATAGTAAATCCGCAAGGCAAAATAAAAGTTAAAGCACCCATAATAAAAGGCATATACTTGCCTTTGAAATTCTTTTCATTAGCCACATAGCGAGTCATTGATTTTGGCATTGATAACTTAAATTTTTGCAACGCCTTTACCCCAATCATTTGCAACGCTAAAAAGAACATTAGAACCGAAACCATTAAAACTAAAATAGCCCCAAAATTAGCTGATAATTGCAACTTACTTCCAATAGCTCCCAATATTCCTCCGAATAAAGCATAAGAAACTAAGCGACCAGCATTAAACATTAAGTGAGGGGTGGAGGAAACTCCGCTCCACTGCTTGGACATGGAAAGCACCAATCCCCCCACCAAAGCCGCGCAAGTAGAAAGGCTGGCCAAAAGCCCGAGCAAGAGAAATGCAGGCAATGAAGATGTTTGACTCACATTAGCCCATTTTGAAAAACCTAATTTATTTAAAAATAGAAATCCAAATATCACCAGGGCCCCTGTTATAACAGCCATAATAATATTGTAAGAACTGCTTTGAGACTTTTCCTCGGAGAGTTTCTCACTAAAACTATAGCCGTCTTTTTCAAATAGTTTATTTAAGTAATTTGCTGATGGCCTCTCACCCCCATACTCAACCAAAACCTCGCCTTTTTGGTTTGACACCTCCACGGCCTTGATGTTACCTTGCTCTAATAGTTTTTTCTCAATTAAAATTTCACAACTTGCGCAATGAGTTCCCTTAACGAAATATTTTTGTTCTTTGATTGCCATAAATTTAGAAATTTAATTCTTTATATTATTAGTACAACCAAGAACAAATTTTATTACTTAATGTTGCAACTCCCTCCCGCTTGGCTATCACCCGAACAGCCACAGGTTGGTTGGGGGTTGGTGTTAGCTTTTTGAGGTAATGCGCAGATGTGGTTGGTATGACAGCCACAGCCACATTGATATAAAGGAGAAATAATCGGCAGATTTCTTAGCTGGGTATATTCCATTATCTTTTGGTGCAAAGGAGTTAAGAACACCGCCAAACTTACCATAGCCACAGATATTAAAATAATTGCCAAACCAAGCAACAAAGGTTTTTTATAAAAAACAGAAAACTTTTTAGACAAAGCCCACGCTAATATAATGAATAAGGCAACCCCCAAAACCACTACCATCAAAAATGGAGAATACCCCTTTACTTTTAAAGCAAAACCCGTAAAGCTAGTAAAGAAAATCGCCAAAGCCATAGCCGAAATTGCCAATAAAACTAAAACTATGGCTTGAAAAATAAATAAAGACCTTGGCTTCATTTTAACTTTGCCTGCTTTTATTTTTTCTATTACTTTTTGTGAGATATCATTTGTTTGCATATTGTTTAATAGCTTCTTTAGCTCTTTTAATTCGAACGCCAACCGTGGCTATAGGAATTTTCAAAACTTCAGATATTTCTTGATAAGACAGCTCTTGAAAATAATAAAGTAAAAGAACTTCTCTTTGTTTAAAATTAAGCTCGTTAAGATAGGCCTCTATTTTAGGAGACATCAACTTTTTTTCTGCTTCGTTTTCAATATCATCTTTGCCAATGTTGTGGTGGGGCAAATAAACATCAAAATCAAACAAGGGCAAGGGCTTCTTCTTTCTTAAATAATTCACTGCCTCGTTGTGAGCTATTCGATAAACCCAAGGGGAAAACCTCTGCCTCACATCAAACCCTTGAATATTTTCAAATGCTTTGAGAAAAACATTTTGAGTAATGTCGTTGGGTTCATCGGGACCCTGCACCATTCTTCTAATATATTTTTTTATTTTATCTTGATATTTTTCAATCAAAAAACCAAAGGCCTCCACATTGCCATGCTGGGTCAACAGCGCCAATTGCTCGTCTGTTTTTTCGGAAAACTCGTCCATCATATTATTACAACTAAATACCTTTTTTATTACTTGCCCACAACATTTCAAACACTTGCTTTTGCATTTGGCTAAATTCTGCATTTTCAATAACCACAGCCAAAAACTCTTTTTGCTTGCCCGAAACCATTATAACTTTTTCATTATAAATAAACATTGTGGCTGAAAAAGAAAATTCTTTTGGCAAAAACCTAATTTCCCGTAAGCCCTTTTTCCCCTCGCTAACTCTTGTCTGAACCGATGGTGTCTCAAAATCTAGCCAGCGCAAAAAAACGCCTTGCTTTATTCGCTTCTGTGTCCAGCTTTCTTCACATTGCTCATCAACATGCTTTTTAAAATTTTTATAAGAAGCAATCCCCAAAAGTTCTTTTGGCTTTTCTTTCAAGATATTTCCATAAACCGCTAAATATCCCTCTTGCCCCTCATAAAATCGTACTTTAGGCTTATTACCTGTTATATTGTAAATCGATTTCAACTCTGGCAAAGACTCTTTAAACATTTGGGCTCGCCTGTCGGCAATTTGCCCCAAAATTTCTGGGCTTTCAGCCATTAAAAATGTTTTAGCGCCTTTTTTAATTTGGCTAATAATTCCTTTTTCTTTTAAGCCATCAATGGCGGTGTAAACCGTAGTGCGTTTAACTCCCGACTTTTTGCCTAATTCTTGCACTGTGGCCTGGCCCAATTCCAAAGCGGCCAAATAAACCTTTGTTTCATTGTCTGAAAGCCCTAATTGTTTTAATGTTTCTATTGACATAGTTTTTTATTATATTATAATTATATTGAAGCTGGCAATAATACCTTTTGAGGTGCTCGGGTGTTCCCTCCGCAGGTGTGGAGGCTTAAGCTCGGGAGCCCATCTCACTAGACGCCGCTCTGCAAAAAACTATCCTTTAACAGGGTGGTTTTTTGTTTTTAGCAAAATTTTCCCAATAATCCTTAAATAACTCTTCCTGAGCAATAACGCTATTTTTTAATATCAAAAAGTATTCTTCCCCATTTTTACCTTTACTATAATATCTAAATAAAGCACCACAAACCCAATCGGCAATTTGAATATTTGTATTTACGCTTGAATCAATCGCCTCAACCTGAACAATTGTTTTTGCAGATAAATTTGGCGCAATGCCTACTTTAAGCATCTCGTTAAACTTAACCTGTGAAATCCCTTTAAGCGGACGAATATCTCGGGATAGCCGAAACTCGGTCTCACCACTCGGGAATAGTAA
Source organism: bacterium (assembly GCA_043802745.1). GTDB lineage: Bacteria > Patescibacteriota > Minisyncoccia > Minisyncoccales > CG1-02-41-26 > STD1-80. Next base: position 17,184 of record JAZDKU010000037.1, read on the forward strand.
GCGAATTGCCTGCTCAACTATTGCGGTATAAAGTAAACCTGACTCAAGTCCCTTTTTATGTCGATATTCTGCGGGAATGTTGCCGATTTTGAAAAATATATAAAAAACTCTAATATCCTGCCTAGCGAAAAAATTAAAAGTTTTCAATCTTAACTTTTCGTTTAATCCTGTATCTGTAAATTTGACTTCTGCTTTTCGACGAATTTTTTTAGGAAAATGAGTATGTTGCCATTTGCGAAAGGCCTTAGCGGTTCTTTTTGGCTCATTGGTGATAAAACCACCAACAACAAAAAACTCGCTTTGTTTTCCGCATAAATCCCCAGATTCATCAATAAAAATATACATACTATTAAATAAATGTTGTCAGAACAGCCGACAAAACTTGCTTACAAATTCATTATACTGCCAATCAAAAACCTGTCAAGCCCTTTTATTAACAGCATATAGCCAATATAGCCAAAACCCATATTTTGCCTAAAATCTTGTCAAACCCCTTGACAAGTTTTAGTGTATATGCTATAATACAGTTGTAAGATTAAAAAGCAAAGAGCATAGTTCTTTACAACAACAGCCACATAAGTGGCGAAAGAGAAAGAGAATAAATGCATTATACAAAAAGAGCTAAGATTAATATTCTTGCAACGCCAATTATGAAAAGTTTTCAAAGGGAAAATCTAGAACGATGGGCCGAGCAAACTTTCCCAAAATCTCCGGAGGAATACGACGAAATTCGTATTACCGTTGAGAACCGCGCGTTCTCAGTTGAGGATTACTTCTTCATAAAAATAGAAGTAGTCAAAAACGAAACTGTTGTTAAAAGGGGGACAATGTTGGCAAGCAAGATCTACCAACCAGAAGTAGCGGAATCGGATTTACACAAATTTAAGTTTGATAAGTAAGCTCACAGAATACTAATCTGTGGGCATGCCCTGTAGTGAGTTTTAGTCTACTACGGGGCTTTTCATTTATTTTTTATTTATTTAAATTTATTCAGTTTTGCGACGACCGTCTCAAAATTGAATTAAATTTATTTACTCCACTTTATCGACGGTCGCTGGTATCTTGAATTATTTTTCTGGTTTCTGCAAGTAAGCTAGCCAATAATTTCTTTTATAGCTTTGGCCTTGAAATTTAGCATAGCCAGTCTTTTTGAGAAGTTTTTTAATTTTAAAATATTTGCTGTAAAATTCTTTAAAGTCTTTTTCAGAAAAAACTCTTTCAGTTAAACCTAGTTCTTTAATAATATAAGTATCGTGTTCTTTCCCAGGAGAAAGCTTTAATAAGTTTTTTGCATTTTTATCACCATCTTTGCACAATCCCCTCACAAATAAATATCCGCCTTTTTTAAGCACGCGATAAACTTCTTTAATATAGTCTTCTCTTTCTTTTTCATTTAATGAATTTGACGAAGTAATATCTAAAATCAAATCAAAATAATTGTCAGCAAACGGATAGCTTGCCCCTATATCCCCAACAATATAGCTAACATTGTTAAGTTGCATCTCACTGACTCGGCTTTTTGCTATATCAATTGCTGTTTTTGATATATCTATTCCAACGACTGTATTACCAAGCAAAGCTAAATAGTTAGAATTTCTGCCAGTTCCACAACCCAAGTCTAAAATATTCAAACCGCTTAATTCAATTTTTTCCTCTTTTTTTAAATATTTAAAAAACCTTAAGACATCTCTTTGCGGTTCTGGCTTTTTAGTTACTAATTTAGAATTTTTATATTCATTTTCCCAAGTTTGAGATTGAGCCACAAGTTTAGTTTACTTTATTCCAGCACCGTTGGAAGCTGGTTTGTCGAGGGTTAATAAAATTGGCAAGCCGTTTTCTGAGGCCGCCAAAAGCATGCCTTGGCTTTCTTGACCCATCAAGATTTTTGGCTCTAAATTTTCCACAATAATAATTTGCCGGCCAACCAACTCTTCGGGTGTATAAACCAAGCCAATACCAGCCACAATTTGTCTTTGGCCCATTTCCGCGCCTAAATCAATTTGTAGCCTTACTAGCTTATCAGACCCCTCTACTTTTTCAGCTTGTAAAATAGTGGCCACGCGCAAATTAACTTTTTTAAATTCCTCAAAATTTATAGTGTCCATAAAGTTAAAAAATTATCAAGAAAAATATTAACGCCAAAGCAACGCGGTAAATGCCAAATGGGATAAAGTTATTTTTTTGGATAAACTTTAGCAAAAACTTAATGCCCAACATTGCCACTAAAAACGAAACTAAAAAACCAATAGCCAAAAAATTAAAATCCCCCTTCGCGAAACTGCCACTTGATTTTAATAAATCATACCCAGTGGCTGCTATCATTGTTGGCACAGCCAAAAGAAAAGAAAACTCCACAATAGCCTTTCGCGAAATGCCCGATATCATCCCCCCCACAATCGTGGCCGCAGATCGGGACACCCCAGGCACCATGGCAATAGATTGGAAACAGCCAATTAAAAAACATTTTTTATAAGAAATATCACTTGCTGATTTTACTAAAGCGTCTTCGGGTTTATTTCTATAGATCAACTCAAACAAAATAAGTAAAATACCCCCGATTAGCAAAGCCCACAAAACAATTTGCTCGCTAGCCAATAAATAATTTTTAACAATTTTATAAAAAATAAATCCTAAAATAGCGGTGGGTATAAAAGCAACTATTAGTTTTTTTATTGTTGCTAAATTAAAAATCTTTTTCCAATATAAAACAATCACTGACAAAATTGCCCCAGCTTGTATGGCAATTTCAAATGTTTTTATAAACTCAGTTTGGCCAATACCCAAAAGCTTATTAGCTAAAATTAAATGCCCGGTGGAAGAAATCGGCAAAAACTCGGTTATGCCCTCCACTATCCCCAAAATAATTGTTTGCAGAATATCCATAAAATTAAATTATTATACATTATTAGCAAACTTTCACCAAATAGAAAAAGCAGGCATATTTGTCTGCTTTTCCAAAATGGTAAATTACTAACTCATATATAAGTCCATAATTTTCCGATAGTAATAGCTTTTTCTTCGTTTTTCTTCTAACTCTTGTGGTGAATTAGCGATTAACACGACCTCTGCTGTTGCCATGAAAGAAGTAAATTCGGCTTCTTTAAAAATTCCTGCGTTATGGGCGACAGTCTGTTTTGCCCCTTCCTCTGACTTTGCCCAAACATTTCCTGCGGTCTTTTCAAATTCACCCACACCGCTTACCCTGTAACACTTGAGACCGAGCTCTTTAATGGCATCATTTAAATTTATCATTTTTATCTGTCCCTCCTTCCAAAAAGTTTTGTTAATGATTTATAAAAATGTTAGAATAAATAATCATAAAAAGCAATGGCTGAAAATTTTATTGAACAATTAAAACAAAGTGGTTTAACTGGCCGAAGTGGCAGTGGTTTTCCGGTTTGGAAAAAATGGGAAGCGGTTAAAAGCGCACTCTCGGATAAAAAACTTATAATCTGCAACGCATCCGAGGGCGAGCCCGAAGTTACAAAAGACGCTTTTATTTTAGAAAACTATTTATCTGAAATTATCAATGGCGTGAGGATCGCCCTGCAAGAAATTGGCGCTTGTACTGCCTATATTTATTTAAATAAAAACTTTTATTTAAAATATAAAAATAAACTTCTTGAGCTAATAGAAAATTCAGCAATTGAGCTTTTTGAAAAACCAGCTGGGTATTTAGCTGGAGAAGAAACCGCTATTTTAAGCGTTATCGAAGGCAAGCGGATAGAGCCAAGAATAAAACCGCCCTTTCCCACCCAAGTTGGGCTCTGGGGAAAACCCACTTTAATAAATAATGTGGAAACATTTTATTGGGTAAGCAAAATCGCCAAAGGAGAATATGATCATAATCGTTTTTATTGTATCGCTGGAGACACTCCAAACCCAGGCGTTTATGAATTAGCAGAAAATTATTCTATTGAACAAATTTTAAGAGAAACAAAAAACTACCCCTCCTTCCCCTTCTTTTTACAAGTAGGAGGCGGAGCAGTTGGTGAAATTTTATTAGATAGCGAGCTAGACCAACCTATCAAAGGCCTAGCCTCTATTATCATTTTCAATAAAGAAAAAACCGACCCCAGGGCTCTGTTAAAAAAATGGGCTGAATTTTTAGCCCAAGAAAACTGCGACCAATGCGCCCCGTGTCGCGAAGGCCTTTATCGCATAAAAGAAATCGTTCAACAGGCTCATGACAAGTCCCCACAAGAGTCCCAGCCAGAACTTTCTCTTCAACAACGCCAAACCTTGCAAGATCTTTTTATGGCGCTAAAAAAAGCCTCGCTTTGCCCTTTCGGCCGCACCGCCTACTTACCATTTAAAACAGCTTTAGAAAAGTTGCTATGATTCAAATAACCATTAACAATAGAAAAATAGAAGCACAAAATGGCAAGAGTATTTTAGAAATTGCTAAAGAAAACAATATAGACATTCCCACGCTTTGTTACCATTCAGATTTAACTGCGCACGCCTCGTGCCGGCTTTGTTTGGTTAATATTAAGGGTATTAATAATCCGCAAACCGCCTGCTCAACCATAGCTGAAAATGGTATGGAAATTGAAACCCAGAATCCAGAAATTGCTAATTTGCGAAAAACAAATCTTGAGCTTTTATTTGCCCAACACCGAGAAGAGTGCCCAGACTGTGTTTTGCGATACAACTGCCAATTTTTAAAACTAGCCAAAAGCATTGGCGCTGATATAACCAGATTTACTGATCGCAAAAAAGATCTTCCCATAATTGAGTTTGGCGAATCAGTTATTTTTGATTCCTCAAAATGTATTGACTGTCGCAATTGTGTGGAAATGTGCCAAAAACAAGCAGTTGGTTATTTAGAAATAGGACAAAAAGATAGCTTTTACCAAATAACTCCATCGCCCGCTAAATCCTGTATTTATTGCGGCCAATGCATTACCCACTGCCCGGTTGGCGCTTTTGAGGCAAAAAGCGAGTTTGAACAAATCGAGGAACCTTTAAACAATAAGAACAAAATTCTAGTTTTTCAGTTTGCTCCGTCAATCCGAACCTCTATTGGCGAAGAATTTGACCTGCCCCATGGTACAATTGTAACCGAGCAATTAGTGGGCGCTATGAAACAACTAGGGGCTGATTATGTTTTTGATGTTTCAGTTGGCGCTGACTTTACTACTTTTGAGGAAGCTAAAGAAATGGTGGAAAAATTTAAGTCGCCCACTCGACAAGCTCAGGGCAGGACAAACTTACTGATGTCATCTTGTTGCCCTTCTTGGGTAAGGTTTATTGAAAAATATTATCCAGAGTTTATTCCCAATATCGCCACAGCCCGACCGCCTCATATAATTTTGGGCGGGTTAATTAAAACCTACTGGGCAGCCAGGGAAAAAATAAGCCCAAAAAAAATTTTTGTGGTTTCAATTATGCCTTGCGTGGCTAAAAAATATGAGATTATTAGAAAAGAAATGCAATTCAAATATAATGGCACAAACTATAGTCCAGTTGATTATGTTTTGACTACCAGAGAATTAGCTTATTTGTTAAAAAAACGAGGCATTGATTTAGCTAAATGTCCTAAAGTTAAAGCTGATAACCCGTTTGGTGACCCGTCTGGCAGTGGCGTTATTTACGGGGCCTCGGGAGGTGTGATGGAATCAGCCATTAGAACTGCTATGAAGTTGATAGGCCCTTCGGCAAGCTCAGGGCAGGTTGATTTTCCAAAAGTGCGAGGCCAAGAAGGAATAAAGGTTAGCCAGATAGAGATAAATGGAAAAATTTTAAATCTGGCGGCAGTAAGTGGCACAGGCAATGCTAAAATTGTTCTAGACCAATTAAAAAATGACCCAAGTCTATACCAATGTGTGGAAGTAATGGCTTGCCCGGGCGGGTGTATTGGCGGTGGCGGACAGCCCTTGCCAAGCGATAAAACAACAAGACTAAAGAGAGCTCAAGCGCTTTACCAAATTGACGAAAAAAAGAAAATTCGCACTGCTTTTGACAACCCTGATTTGCAAAAAATTTATAAAGAATTTTTAAAAGATGAAAAAATAATAAAACAAATATGCCACACAGAATATAAATAAAAAGATACAGGATTCATGATTTATGATTTATGAATAGCTCTTATTCTTGAATCTTGAATCTTGAATCATAAATCAATGATAAAAACTCTTGCTCTCGACAAAACCAAAATAACCTCACTTGTCTACTTCGCCACATTGTTGGGTGTGTCCATTATCGCTCCATTATTTCATTTCCAGCCTATTACTGGGCCAATTGTTAATGCTTGTTTGTTTATTGCCACTGCCCTACTGGGCGTTCAGGCCGGTATTATGCTTGGGCTTTTGCCAAGCTTGGTTGCTTTGTCAGTTGGCACCCTGCCAACTCCCCTAGCGCCAATGGTGCCTTTTATTATGGCCAGCAACGCCATCATGGTTGTTGTTTTCGCCAGTGTCAGACATATGTCTGACACTGTTGCCATTATTTCAGCCAGTGTTTTAAAATTCTTATTTTTATTTTCCACTAGCTATATTGTTATTCATTTAATTACTCAAAAACCAATTGCGCAAAAAGCCGCAACAGTGATGTCCTGGCCCCAACTAACCACCGCCCTCCTGGGCGGCCTCCTCGCTTTTGCCTTTTTAAAAGTTCTCCACAATCAAAAATCTTGACATTTCAATAAAAACAAGTATACTTTAATTGTCGAGTGCGGGTTCAATCGCAACCCTGACATCCGAGCTTTCATGCTCGGGTGTTTTCTTTTTTAAAAATATTCTGATAAAATAAATTCGTGGGGTCAATGGGGCTGCCTCTGGTGAGGAGCCCGCACTCGACATTCGGGTAGGGGGGTTCGATTCCCCTTGGCTCCACAACAAAAATTCTTTCTTTGCCGAAGGAATTTTTGTTTATTTTATTAAATTTTTGTACTAAAAAAGATGGCTTAGCGAGATGGCTGTCTTTTTTTGTGCTATAATGATAGATTAAAAATTATGAAAATCAAAAATAAAAAAAGATTTGTTCTTATTCTCTCGGGGGTGGTTGTGGTTTTAGCTATTGCTGGTGGCATTATAGCCGGGCAAATAAATAAGCCCTTGCCTTATGAGTTTATCATTGCCAAGAAGCAATCTGTTGTTCAAGAGGTTTCCGTAACAGGCAAAGTCAAGCCAGCCCAATCAGTGGACCTGGCTTTTGAGCGGGGCGGGAAGATAAGCACAGCACCAGTTCAAATTGGCGATTTAGTAGAAGCAGGGCAAGTTTTGGCCAGCTTAGACACCTCCGAGCTCCAAGCCCAAAAAGAACAAGCCCAAGCTAATCTTGAAAACCAAGAAGCGCAATTGGCCCAATTACAAAACGGCACGCGACCCGAAGAATTAAGCGTGGCTGTAACCACTGTTGATAACGCGAAAAAAGCTCTTTTTGATGTTCAAAATAAAGCCACTTCTGATTTGGCAAATCTTAATAATGATGTTCAAGACACCTTAAATGATGCTTATACAAAAGCTGATGACGCTGTCAATAAACAGACCCAAGAATTATTTAGCAATGCCAATACCAACAGCCCTCAACTAACTTTTTATTGTTCTAGCTATCAATTAGTGATAGATAGCCAAACTAAAAAAATTTTGGCTAACAACTCCGTAATAAATTTAAAAGAAAATAATAACTCGCTAGAAAAAGCTCTCGTTGACTTAAACCAAATAAGCGACTTTTTAAACACAATGGACAGCGCTCTAAGTAATGCTTCGGGTTTGTCTGCCTCAACTATTTCAACCTATAAGGGTTATGTTAATACTGGCCGAACAAATATTAATACTGCTCTAACAAATGTTAATGCTTTAAAGCAATCTATTTCTAGCCAAGTAATAACCAACCAACAAAACATAACAACTGCTCAAAACTCTTTAGAAAGCGCGCAAAAAAATTTAGAATTAAAACAAGCAGGAGCCACGGGCGAGCAAATTCAATCACAAGAAGCTCAAGTTAAAGCGGCCCAAGCCAATGTAAATAATATTTCAGCCCAAATAGCCAAAGCAACTTTAAAAGCGCCCATTGCTGGCATTATTACTAAGCAATCAGCCAAACCAGGAGAAATTGCTCAAGCTGGGGCAATAACTGTGGCCTTAATTTCTCAAGCTGAATTTGAAATTGAAGCCAATATCCCCGAAGCTGATATTGCCAAAGTAAAATTAGGAGACACAGCCAATGTAACTCTAGATGCTTATGGGGCAGACGTTGAGTTTCAAGCTAAAATAACCAAAATAGACCCAGCTGAAACAGTGCTTGAGGGAGTGCCTACTTACAAAACTACTTTGCAATTTAC
>JAZDKU010000038.1:0-20584 GCA_043802745.1 bacterium
AATGTTTAATGTAATTTACAATGTTACCAACTGGATATTCTTTATACTAACCATACTAGTTGTGCTAATGATTATCTATGGCGGGTTTGTTTACATTACATCTGCTGGAGATCCAGCTGGGGCAACCAAGGGCAAGGCAATCCTAACTTACGCTATTATCGGCTTAGCCATTGCTTTAATTGCCAAACTTATCCCAAGCTTAGTAAGGTTTATACTTCGTGTTTAGCGTGAATAAATAATTAATAAATATTACCGAAAGAAAGAAAAACCCTCCACTTTGGGTGGAGGGTTTTTCGATTGATTTAATGGGATTTTTGGCTTATGATGAGGCTATAAATGCCGAGGTGGCGGAATTGGCAGACGCGCTAGGTTTAGGACCTAGTGCCAGTAATGGCGTGAGGGTTCAACTCCCTCTCTCGGCACAGCTTAGTCGCTCGATTACTCAATCACCTGCCTCTTGATTGAGGATTTTTTGCTTTCTTGTTTTTTTCTGGGGATTTTTATGGTTAAAATCCCTTTTTTGAATGAGGCTAATATTTTTTGCGTGTTCACATCATCAGGCAACATTGTATTGCGGGAAAAAGGCCCCCAATAGCATTCTTGATGAAAGTATCTTTTATCTGGAGCTTGGTCAGCTTCGTTTCTTTCGCCCCTGATAATCAACATATTATTTTCCACAAAAATTTCTATGTCTTCTTGGCTTACCCCAGCAATGGGAATTTGCAAGCAAAAATCTGTTTCTGTTTCGTAAATATCAGCGGCCAGCCTGCCTTTGCTGGCGGGCCAGCTGGAACTAAGCTCAGCTTCAGCATCTTTTTTTGAGTTTTTTTTGCCCCAGTCTTTATGGGGCTTTTCTTTTTTCTTTTTTTTACTCTTTTCTTCTTCCCTCTCCTCGTCTGGGATTTCTTCTTCTGTTTCGCTGTTTTGTTCGTTTTCTTTTTCCTCCTCTATATCTTCTTCTACTCCTTCTTCACCCTCTTCGTCTATGTTGCCCTCTTCTTCAATTTCTTCATCTTCTGTTTCGCTTTCTATGTCTTCTTGGTCTAGCTCAATATTTTTTTTAAATCTTTTAAATAATGACATGGATATTATTTTATTTTATTATGCAGACTGGTTTTAGTCCTTTTAAATGTTTAATGCCAAAAGAAACAAATAAACTTAAAGCCATTATTATAGCTAATGGCAGTAAAAATTTATTTATTCCTTCTACTTGCATTATAGACCAGTTATAAAAAGCGTGCAAAACAGCCACAGCTAAAAACCCAATCCACAAGTAAATTTTTTTGTTTTTACAGCGAGATAGAATCCAAAAATATCCCATAGCCCCCGAGCACAAAGCATGCAAAAATGTGGCTGAGACAAATCGCCAAGACATTATTTCTAAAACTCTTGTGGATGAGGCAATTTCTTGAGTGGCTAAAACCAAAACATTTTCTAAAGCCGCAAAGCCCAAAGCTGAAATTATCATAAACAAAACCCAATCAATTGGCTCATCTGGCTCAGATGTTTTGTAAAGCCCGGCTTTAACTGCTAAAAATTTTATCCCTTCTTCAATAATCGCGCTGGCTAGAAAAATTATAAAAAACCAGTCGCTTGCTCCGTAAAAAGACATGCCTTTTTGAAAGCCTTTTTCTAAAAATATAGCAAACACTCCTGATAGAATACCCAAGATAAATACTTTTAAAACTAAGGGATTTGATTCTGGGTGGCTGTCTTTGCGCAGGTAAAATAAAAGCCAAATAAAGCTTGGCAAAAGCCCGGCTGAAAGAATAATAAGCTCGTGGGTTAGCATATATTTAGATTACCATCTACCCTAATTTTTTGCCAGCTAGTTGGTTTTTGCTTGTTTATTAAAGCAGAAGCCCCTACCATGGCTCCGTTGTCTAAGCACAGGCTTTTTTCGGGCACGAAAAAATTAACTTTGCACTTTGCACTTTGCACTTTTAATTGCTTTCTTAATTCTCTATTTGCCATTACACCTCCACCAGTTATTATAGGCTTTGCGTTAAATTGTTTAGAGGCTTTTAGGGTTTTGGCAATTAAAACATCAATAATAGATTGTTGGATTTCTTTAGCCATAGCGATTTTATAATTTTCTGATTCACGAACAGATTTTTTTTGGCTTTGAAAGTCATATAAAACAGCAGTTTTTAAGCCAGAAAAACTAAAATCAAAATCCTTGCTATGAAGCATCGGGCGAGGCAATGCGTCCGCCCCACCCCTCGGCTTGGGGCCGAGGAGTGGGGCGGAGCATTTCGCTAACGCGGCTATGGCTGGGCCACCAGGATAGGGCAGGCCTAAAATGCGGGCGGTTTTATCAAAGCATTCTCCAGCTGCGTCATCTCTAGTTGAGCCAATGAGCTTGTATTGGCCAATTTTAGGCATATAAATCAATTCCGTGTGCCCCCCACTTGCCACCAGCCCCACCGCCGGGAATTTCGGTATTCGGTATTCGGTATTCGGATTTTTGCTAATTGATGATAGCCAATTAGCAGATAGATGCGCTTTTATATGGTTCACGGGGACGATAGGCAAATCCCACCAAAAAGCCAATGCCTTAGCAAAATTAACCCCTTGCCACAAACAAGGCTCAAGCCCCGGCCCATTTGTTATAGCAATAGCATCAACCTTAGGCTTCTCGTATTTTTCTAAAAACTTAATAGTTTTTTCTAATAAAACCTCGTCTCTTTGCAGTATTTTTTCTAAAACTTTTAACTTTAAACTGCAACTTTGCACTTTGCACTTTGAATTTTGAACTTTAAGTAAGCCCGCTTTTTTTAAGGATTGTGTTAGCGTTGGAACAAGATTTTTTTGATGAGCTCTTTTCGCCAGCATAGGATAAACCCCTCCATATGGGCTATGGATTTTTATTTGCGAAGAAACAATACTAGATAAAATCTTTATTTGTTTGTTCTTTTGTTCCACAACAGCAACAGAAGTGTCATCGCAAGAAGTGTCTATAGCTAAAATAATCATATTGGCATTATCTTACTGTTTTTCTTGTTTTTTTTCAAATTTTAGGTTATTCTGAAGTCGTTATTGGCGCTATCATCTAGGGGTTAGGATATCTGATTTTCAATCAGATCACCGGAGTTCGAATCTCCGTAGCGCCGCTTATGATAAATAAATTTACCAAAGGAAAAACCGCAGTTTTTATTGACGCTTCCAATATTTATTTTTCCTGCAAAACACTTGGTTGGAAAGTTGACTATAAAAAGCTTTTTAATTATTTTAAAACTAACACAGAACTTGTAAGAATTGCTTTTTATAGCGCCATTAATCCAGAAAATGAAAAAGAAAGAAAATTCCAGGATTTTTTAGAAATGAATGGTTATATTGTAAAACGTAAAAAAGTTAAATTTATTAAGGATAAAAACGAAGAAACTTTTGGCGGACACAACAAGGGCAATATTGATGTGGAGTTAACGATAGATGCCGTGCATCTAAAAGATTTTTACGACACTTTTATTTTAATGTCTGGTGATAGTGATTTTGAGTCATTAATAAAGTATCTAAAAGTTTATAATAAACGATGTATAGTAATATCGGCCAAAGGGCATGTTGGAATTGAGCTAATCCAGCAAGCCAAATTTATTGACTTTAAAAAGATTAGAAATGAGATTGAGTTGAAACAATAAAAAATTCCCCGGTTTCCCGGAGAAGGCCTTATGCTGCCCTGCCGTAGCAGAACAATTTAATAATATCATATTCAAAACAGCCCTGTCAATAGATGTGCCAACTGTCCTAAACCATCAGGACGGTTTTGTTTTGCACATATTTTTGCTGGCAATAAAAATCCCCGCATTCAGACATTTAGTCATAGTACGGGGCTTGTTAACTTCTTAAGTTTTAGTAGGGATATTTTTGAGAGGTAGCGATGCCGGATTCGTAGTCTCGGTCGAAGGCCCAAAAACAGTCGAAGATGCTATTTTCATAAGAATAGCCTCCAACTTCAACTTGATAGCCCTTGGAGGTCGTATCCCTACATCGGTTGAGTCTATTATAGTTTACGAAAGCTCCAGTTTTTTTAAAAATAAGCAGGTTTTTCGTAAGCTCAGTAACCGCATTTGGGACTTCGTATCTTTCGGGAAGCATTAATCTCTGTTCGTCATAGACTTTATTTTCTGATCCAGGTATTCCTCGAATATGTAGAAGATGCCATCGATTATGCATTGTAGTTTTGGCGAATTCTTCACCATGATACCACGAATCAGTCCCGTAAGACTTAAATCTAGGACGGGTAGCCACAGGGTGTAGCTCCTGGAGCTTAATAATATTGAATAGTGACGAGTCCAAAGAGCTAAGTCCAATAAAGGCAAAGTGACAATCTTTTATGGTCTTGCCACAAAGCGGGCATGTCGATAAAAGAACTTCTTCGTCCCACGGAAATTTACCAATCTTATAGAGTCCTACCTTGGAAAAATGGATACCATAGAAAATAGCCCAGTCACTAGCATTAAAAATATTTTTGCCCATAAGAGAAATTATTTCAGTCATTTTGTCATACTCCTTTAGTTGGTTGGCTGATAAAAGGCTTACCATTCAGTTATTAAAGCGTAACTATCCTTGACACTATTGGATGGGGGAGGTAATGTAAAGCGTGTCGTGAAATTGCGACAACAATGCATGGAAATTAAAAAAATATTAACTTTGTTTAATTTGCGGGAGATTGAAATTGATTTGTATGAAAAGCTTTTTTATGGTGGCTCAATGTCAGCCAGTGTTTTGGCTAAGCAAGCGGGCATTAGCCGCACTTCAGTTTATGACTTACTTAAACAGCTAATTGACATTGGCTTAATTATTGAAACCACAGCCAACAACGCAAAGTCCTTTATAGTGCAACCACCAGAGAAATTAAAATTATTATTAGAAGAAAAAGAAAAAGCCATTACAGAAGCGCAACAGCTTTTACCAGAAATCCAAAATATTTATCAGCAACGAAAAGGGCCTATTAGGCCACGCTTTCAGGTTTTTGAAGGCAAAGAGGCCCTACAGCAAATGGTTAAGGATTTGTTGTTATACAAAGACATCACCGCTCAAGTTTTTTGGTCGGTTAAAAAACCATTAGATTTATTATCCCCGGAATTTTTTACCCAGTATCACGAGAAAAGAGTAAAAAGCAATATACGGCTTCAAGCCATTTGGCCCAAAGAACAAATTCCGACAAACAAAACCCATTCGTTTTTATCAATGGCCAAAGAGCTCAAGCGCGATGTGCGCATTGCCCCAGCTAATATTGATTTTTCCATGGGCTATGCTATCTACGGCAACACGGTGCGGTTTATTTCTAATCAAAAAGAAAACTTTGGCTTTTTGGTGGAAAGCCAAGAATTAGCTGATATGATGAGAAGCCAGTTTAAAGTTATCTGGGATATTTCAAAACCCCTTACTTGTTAACTTTTGTAGTAGTTGCCTGGGAACTCGTGGTTGTTTTCTGTTCTTCTAGTTTCGCTAAGTTTATATACTGGCTTAGGATTTCTTCGAGTTCTTCTTTAGTTTTTAAGCCATAAAACACATCATCATTAACAAAAGTAATAGGCAATTTATCTTCTAAGCGATAAATTGACTTTATAGTATTTAAAGGCGCTAAAGCCAGGTTGTAGTCAAAAGAATAAACCCTTAAAAACGGATATTTTTCTCGCAAAGTAGTTAAGATATAGCCCTGGTTTTCACAAGAAGGGCAGGCTTTTTTATCGCCATAAAAATAAACAATAGACACAACATTTGTTTTGCAGTCTTTGGCTACTTTTTTCAACAAAAGCCAGTGTTTTATTTCTAAAATAGAGTAATATTTTTTGAGCATTAAATAGTCTTGGTTGTCTAGGCCCAAAGTATTGCCAACTGATTCTAATTTTTGGGAAATATCAAAAAGCTCTTTGGTTAGAGTAGATTCGTTTAGATTTTTACAAGGCGCTTGGTTTAAAATAGAAAATTGGGTTTCCAAGGACAAAATATCAATACTCAAGCCTTGCTGGAGCTTGGCTATATTAGAAATTTTCTTCTCTACCACCGTGTTGCTTAAGTAGAAACCGCCAGCAAATATAATAGCTGTGGCTAGCAAAACAACCAAGTGCCTAGCCCAATTAATTTTTTTTGTTTGTAATTTATTTAATCCCATACTAAATCTTTTCTTTTAAATAAAATAGTTAGCAAGGTGGCTATCCAAAAAATTCCATTAATAAAAGGAAAAATAATAAGAAAGAAAATAATATTTCTTTTTTTAGGGCCAGGGTCGCACGTGAATTTTTTGCTCAAAACAATATAAGCCAAGAAAGCCACAAAGGTTAAAAGCCCCAAGAACCACAAAGGAGTTGTGTTGAGCCTTACCCAATCAGGCCAAGAAAAAGAAAACCTGAAAAAGTCTTCTTTAGCTAAAAATAATTGGTTAAATTTTAAATAAGCAAAATCTAAAATTCGATAAACCGTGTAAATAAACAATCCCATCGTAATAAAACAGCCAATCACGCTATTTAAAAGCAAATAGGCTAAATTGCCGTGCTTGTTTAAATTAAAAAGTTCTGGATAATCTTTGTAATTTAAAAGCCCGCCCTTGTTCCACCTTAAGCGCTGTTTTAAAAGAGATTTAAAGGTTTTACAGCCCTGGGTATAAACAATGGCGTCAACTGCCTGGGTGATGAGCATATTATTTTTTTGCATGCGCAAAGCCATTTCTAAATCTTCGGTTTGGTGCGCTTTTTTGTAAAGTCCGATTTTATTAAAGACTTTTTTATTAAAAACCGACAAAGGACCTGGCACCACATTAACCCCATTTAAAAAAGAAAAAACTTTTTTCAAGAAGTTACCCATTAAATATTCCACATATTGCACGCCCTCTAAAATTGTGGTGGGGTTGGCAATGCGCACCGATGAAATAACCGCCATAACTTTTGGCTCTTCAAACTGTTCCATTATTTTTTTCAAAGAATCTTTATGCAAAAAAGAGTCAGCGTCCACCGTGCCAATATATTGGCTAGTGGCCTTGGTAATGCCCAAGTTTAGGGCTGTGTATTTGCCCCCGTTTTCTTTATGGAAAATTTTTATGCGAGAGTCTTTTACAGCAAAGCCTTGAGCTATTTCTAGAGTTTTGTCAGTGCTACCATCATCAATAACAATTATTTCTAAATTATCTTGAGGGTAATCCAAGCCAAAAAATGACTGTAATGTTTTGGCAATAGTTTTTTCTTCGTTAAAACAGGGCACGAGCAAAGAAACCTTGGGGGAGAATTTCTTTTTTGGCTTGTAGTAAATTTCATTTTTATAATCAAAAACCGTACTGAAAACAAACACAGCAAAGTATAAAGCCATAAATATAGAAGTATAACCTAAAATGTCTTCAATAATCATAATAGAATCATTCTAAATGAATTTTTTCGCCAAAATTAGCTATTTTTTGGCTTAAAACAGTATATTGCCTTAAAAATGGGTCGTTTGTCAAGAGCAACCTGGCTTCTTGCCTAGTTGTTTCAATAAGCTGGAGATTGTTTAGGTTGGCCATAGCAATGTCGCTTATGCCCCATTGTTTGGCTCCTACCAAGCTGCCTGGCCCCCTGATTTCTAAATCTTTCTCGGCTAGCTCAAAACCATTTTTAGCTTTTATGATGGCCCAAAGCCGAGCCTTGGTGTTTTTGCTAGGCGAGTCAGCAAATAAAAAGCAATATGACTGCATATCATTTCTGCCCACCCTGCCCCTAAATTGATGGATTTGGGCTAAGCCAAAATGTTCGGCCCCTTCAATCAAAATTATAGTGGCTTGGGGAATATCAACCCCTACCTCAACCACAGACGTGGAAACCAAAATCTGGGTGCGGTTGTTTTTAAAATCCCGCATTATTTTTTCTTTTTCACCTACCTTTAACTTACCATGAATTAAAGCTACTTTAAACTCCGGAAAGATTTCTTTTGATAATTTTTCGTATTCTTCTTTAACATTTTTAGCTGTGGCCCAGAAGCTTGTTTTTGGATTTGTCCGCCAGTTGGCGGATTGAGAATTAGGCATTTGTTCGGTATTCGGGTTTAGGGCTTCTGGTTTTTTTGTTTCTATCCGTGGGCAAATAACAAAACATTGCTCGTTATTTTTTAATTTTTTTCTAATAAACTCATAAGCCTCCTTTCTTTCGGTTGGGCTAACAATTTTTGTGATAATTGGTTTTCGGCCAAGAGGCATTTGGTCAAGCAAAGATAAGTCTAAGTCCCCGTAAATTGTTAAGGCTAGGGTTCTTGGTATGGGCGTGGCTGTCATTGATAAAAAATGAGGAATTAAATTGCTTTTAGCAGTTAATTTAGCTCTTTGCGCCACGCCAAACCTGTGTTGTTCGTCCACCACTACTAGGCCTAATTTAGCAAATTTAACTTTGTCTTGGATTAAAGCATGGGTGCCAATAAGCAAATCAATCTCGCCTTTTTTAGTTCTTTCCAAAATTTTAGTTCTAGATATTTCAATGGTTTCTGGCATAAACTGACCGTCTTTTTCATAGCCAAGCTTTTGGGATATAATCTGGTCTTTTTTGCCAGTTAACAAAGCAATTTTTATTTTAGATTTTCGCAGAAGAATAGCGGCGGTTCTAAAATGCTGGGTGGCTAAAATTTCTGTGGGGGCCATAATGGCTGATTGATAGCCGTTTTTAAAACAATTTAAAGAGGCAATTAAAGCCACTAACGTTTTACCCGAGCCAACATCGCCCTCTAAAAGTCGGCTCATGGGGTTTGGCTTTTCTGTGTCTTTTAAAATTTGCCAAGCGCATTTTTTTTGGCTGTCCGTTAATTTAAACGGCAAAGAATCAACAAACTTTTTTATTTCCTCGGCTTTAATGGGAATAGCTGGGGATTTTTGTTGGTTTATTTTCATCCGTTCTCGCAAAACAAAAAGCTCTATTAAAAAAAGCTCTTCAAAAGCAAATCTTTTTTTTGCTTTTTCACCCAGTTCTATGGAATCGGGAAAATGGGCCTGTTGGAGGGCGTAGCCAAAAGCTAAAAGATTGTATTTTTTTAAAATTTCTTGGGGCAAAAATTCTTTTTGTGAGCCAATAATTTGCCCTAGGTTTTTGGCAAAAAAATTGCGAAACCATCGCGAGGTTAAGCCCACTGTTTCTTGATAGATTGGTATAATACGGCCGGTATGGCGTGAATCACTAGAGCCATCAGCAACTTCATAAATCGGGCTAGATAAAAAAAGTCCGGTTTTGCCTAGCTTGACTTTGCCAGCTAAATAAATTTCTTGGTCAGGTTTCAAGTTTTGTTCAATATATGGCTGGTTAAACCAAACTGCCTTAATAGTGCCTGTTATATCCTCTACAATGGCTGTGGTGATGTCCATTTGCTTTTTCCAGGCTCTAGAGCTCTCAATGTCTTTTATAACCCCTTTTATGCAAGAAATCTCGTTTAATATTGGCTTTTTAGCAAAGCCAAAAGTAGATTGGGACCGACTAATCCCAGCTATTGGTTTTTTAATTGGCTTGAGTTTGGCAATGGGCGTGATATTAGAAAAATCTTCATACCGAAAAGGCAAATGATAAACCAAATCTCCCAGGGTTTTAATGCCTAGCTTGTTTAATTTCTTAGCCACAAACGGCCCCACCCCCATCAAATTCAAAACAGGTGTTTCTAAATTCATGTTTGCTTAAACCTGCCAAACTTCTTTAATTGATATATTGGCAATCTGCTCGTTTTTATTATCAAAAGAAATTAAGGAGAGCTTAATATGGGGATAAGATTGGCTAAATGTCTTGAAATTATTTGCTTTGAAATTTTTAGGATTGGTCTTTGCCTCATAAGCAAAGACATTGCCAACCACAAAATCAATCTCTTGTTTTTGCGTTGTGCGCCAAAATTTAATGTCTTCTGAATCGTTATTTTTTAATATTTCTTTATACAAAGCGTTTTCTAAAATTTGTCCGTTGTCTTGCCTTTCAAAAAACGGTTTTAGGTCTCTTGTTAGAAAATTTCGCAAACCAAGATCCAAAAAGTATATTTTCGGCATTTTAGTTATTTCTTTCCTGATGTTTTTGTAAAACGGACGCACTAAAGCGATGTGAAATGATTTTTGCATTAACAAAAGATAGTCATTTATAGTTGTTCTTGAGATATTTAAAGTGGAAGACAATTCAGCGGCGTTGATTAAACCGCCAATTTGGCTGGCTAAAATCCTCAAAAGTTTAAAAAAGGTTTCTTCTTGTTTTATATTTGCTTCAAAAATATCTTTTTTAATATAAGAATAGGCTAAATCTTTTAAAATCTCTTCTTTTTGGAGCAAGGGAGTTAAAACCACCTTAGGATAACCGCCAAAAATTAAATATTCTTGATAATAAAAAATAATTTTTTCTCTTTCAGCTAAAGCTAATTGGTTAAAGTCTTTTTTTGCCAAACTGTCTTCAGCCTTGAATCTTAAAAATTCTCTAAACGATAGAGTGGCTAGGTTAAAGATTTTTTTTCTACCAGCCAAAGAGTCTTTAAATCTGCGGTCTAAATAAAAAGCCGAAGAGCCAGTGGCAATTATTTTAATATTTTGCCTGTATTCATCAAAAAAATACTTTAGAAAATTAGCCGGGTTTTTTAGATATTGAATTTCATCTATTAAAACAAATGTTTTTTGTTCTAAATTAAAAGAAAAAATCTTAAAGAGATTTTTCGGCGATTCGTTTAAAAGCGCTAAATATTCTGGGTCTTCTAGATTTAGAAAATAACAGGCAGAGTTTTGGTTTTTTATAATATTTTCTAGCTGATGCAAAACAGTTGTTTTGCCTGCTTGCCGAGCGCCGATAATTAAAATCACTTCGTCGTTGTTTAATTCTTTTTCAACTAGAGGAGTGAGGTCTCGCAAAATGCTTGAATTTGTCATAATTTTTATTAAAAACTAGCCTTCAAGCTCATTTTATCGGTTTTTATGAGCTTGTCAAGCTCATTTTATCCACAAACAGCCCCAGCCCGCAAAAGCTACGCTTCAAGCGTTGCTGGCAGGCCACCCCCATTAAATTCAAAACCGGCGTATCTAAATTCATAAATTAAGTTTAGCATAACAAAATGACATCCTCTCGCCAAGGGCGAGCATTCTGTCGCATTCTGTCATCGCCCAAGAAAGGATATTTTACTTCTGTCGCCCAATACGCCCAAGCCGACAAACAAAAAAATCTGCTATTAGCAGAAATTCACGCTATAAAAGTGAACAATCCCCGATAATATAGTATCTAAAGGGGATTGTTTGAGGGGTGAGCCCGTAGGAGGACTCATCATAAATGGAGATAAAATGAACTTGGTCGCGGACTAAACTGTCCGCTTCGTTTAGCTGTTTGTTAGAAGATATTCTAAAAATTTTTTTGAGTACTGGCAACTTTGGGTCGCCCGAACAGGTTCGCTTCTCACGAGAAAAAAACTATTTTCCCTAGGCTGCGGAAGCAAAACCACAGGATGTTCCGGATATTATGGCGGTTCTTCTATCAGTGTCTATCTTTATACCAACGACGTTACCAGCGTAAAATGGTTGCTTAACTGCCGCTGCCTCGTATAGTCGCGGTATTTGATCTGCCACAAACGAAACTATGAATTAAATAAAAATTTAATGCTTATTTAATTATTTATTAATAAAACTAATTTATTTAGTTAATTTTTACTCTTATTTTTTTTGTCAAGATATTTTTATTTTGTAAATAGCAAACTGTGGATAACCCTTCGGCTTCGCTCAGGGCGGGCTTTTTATGATATAATAAAAATATAAAGGTCTACATAGAAATCTGAAATCCTAAACCAGAATACCGAATAAATGACCAATGAACAAAAGCCCCGCTAATCAGCCAGCTTATACGGTCAGCAACAAGCGTTGGCGCTAATTATTTAGAAGCTGATGACGCAGAATCAAAAAAAGATTTTATTCATAAAATTGGCATTTGTAAAAAAGAATTTCGCGAAACAAAGCATTGGCTAACAATGCTTGCGGTTGCAGAACCATCTTTTTTTAAAGAGATAGAGTCATTACTTAGAGAAGCAAAAGAATTAAATTTAATTTTTGCTGCGATTATAAGGAAAAAGAGTTCCCAACTTTAGGCATTAGAGATTTAATAATTTTTTCGGTATTCGTTATTCGGGTTTATGGTTTTTTAAATATATGTGTAAATCTTGCGGATGCGCTTCAAAAAAATCAAAACCAAAAAAGAAAAAATAATAACTGTGGAAAGCTGATGGGTTGACAGAGGAATTGGGGTTTTGTAGTATAAAGGTAAGAATAAGTCTTACCTTTGGTTCACAAATAAGCAAAAGGCAAAATTATGGCTAGTGATGATTTATTAAATTTATTTAGAGAAAATAAGACAGTTTTAACTGCCAGAGAAGTTTCTTTGCTTTGGGGGCCAATAGGCAAAGATAAAATAAAAAGCCGGCTTAATTATTATGTCAAAACCGGCGCTTTGGTTTCTTTACGAAGAGGGGTTTACGTTAAAGATAAAAACAATTATGACAAACTTGAATTAGCCACAAAAATTTATACCCCAGCCTATGTGAGCCTAAATACGGTTTTAAGAAACGAAGGGGTTGTTTTCCAATACTACGAAAGCATTTTTGTGGCAAGCTATTTAAGCCGAGAAATAAAGTGTGGCGGGCAAAATTTTGTTTTCAGGAAATTTAAAAACTCTATCTTAACCAATCCCTTAGGCCTAATTAAGCAGGGGAATTATTTTATTGCTAGCAAAGAAAGAGCGTTTTTGGACACAATCTATCTTTATCAAAGCTATTATTTTGATAATTTACGCTCTTTAGACTGGCAAAAGTGTTTTGAGTTATTGCCCATATATCAAAATAAAGCGCTAGAAAAGAAATTAAAATTTTATCAAAAACAATATCAAGATGCTTAACAAAGAAAAACACAAAAAAGCAATGCTTGCCATATTAAAAGCTATTTATGCGGATAGTCTTTTAGGCCCGGCCTTAGGCTTTAAAGGTGGCACAGCTGCTTATCTTTTTTATGACTTGGGGCGTTTTTCGGTTGACTTAGATTTTGATTTGCTTTATTTAGAAAAAGAAAAAGATGTTTTTGCTAAAATGGCTTTGGCCCTGAAGGATTTTGGCGCTATCAAAGAAAGCTATATTAAAAAAAATACTTTGTTTTTCTTGCTTTCTTACGGAGAAAAAGATCAAAATATAAAAATTGAGATTTCCCGCAGAACGGTTAAAGCAAAATATAATCTTGAAACATTTTTGGGTGTTTCAATGTTGGTTATGGATAGAGCTGATATGGCCAGCTGTAAATTAGCGGCTTTAATAAATAGAAAGAAAACAGCATCAAGAGATATTTTTGATACTAATTTTTTTATAAAGAATTCGTGGGATTTTAACGAAGAGGTTTTTAAGCAGGCAACTGGTTTAGATTTTAAAAAAGGTTTAGCCAAAGCTATTGCCGTGGTGAAAAGCTTTGACCAAAAAGAAATTTTAGCCAATATGGGCGAGTTGCTTGATGAAAAGCAAAAAAAATGGGCAAAAGAAAACTTGAAAGCCGACGTACTCTTTGCCCTAAAAAGCTATCTTTTTGCCCTACAAGATAAAGTTATTAAAAGAGATCGTACTAGGGCAATTGGCAAAATGAAATAATTTGTTATTATTAAGTTGTCAACAGCGGACTCAATTGAACTCTGAAAACCCGAGCTTTTGCTCGGGTTTTCTTTTATTTTATAAAATGATAAAGCCAAAAAACCAACCTTTCACGGTTGGTTTTTTGGTGTTTTGTGTCCCTGGCAGGAGTCGAACCTGCAGTCTTTTGGTCCGCAACCAAAAACTTTATCCATTAAGCTACAGGGACAAAGCCTATTTCTTCAGCTGGGTTATGAGCCGTTTAACAGCCAAGTTCATAGCTTTTTTCACATCATGGCTTTGCTCCTCGCCAAACAAAACCTTTTTGCCAAAAGCCAATTCTACTTTTGCGGAAAAAGCATTGTGCTTTTCAAAATGTTCCACTCTTATCGTTAGCTGGCCAAGCTCTTTTTCATTGGCATTGAGCAACCTTTCTATTTGGTCAATTTTCTTTTGAGTAAAAAAGTTCTCAACCCCTTTTTTGCAGTCCTCGTTCGCATTTTGAAAATAGTAGCGTATATTCATATTTTTTGTTTTGTTATTACCTTCAGAATATCATTAAAAGTCCGTTTTTTCAATCAGTCGGAGACCTCTTGACTTTGTATTGTTTGGTGTATACAATAAAGGCATGAAAAAATTTATTCAATTTGATTGGGATAAAGCCAATAGCGGTAAAAATTGGAAAAACCATAAAGTGAGCGACGAAGAGTGCGAGGAGGCGTTTTTTGACCAAAATAAAAAGATTTTAAGAGATGTTATTCACTCGGGAGAAGAGGAAAGATTTATTTTGTTGGCTAAAACAAAGATTGATAGAATTTTGTTTATAGTTTTTACAGCACGAGGTGAAAAAATTAGGATAATTTCTGCTCGAGATTTAAATAAAAAAGAAAAATATTTATATGAAAAAACCAATTAAAGTTCCAAAATTTAAAAGTGAAGACGAAGAAAGAAGCTTTTGGTCTAAAGTGGACTTGTCAAAACACTTTGAAAGGTCTGATTTTAAAGCAGTGGCTTTTGGCGACTTAAAACCAACCTCAAGGTCTATCTCTCTTCGTTTGCCAGAGTATCTTTTAGTTCGTTTGAAAGAAAGCGCAAACTCTTTACAAGTTCCCTACCAAACATTGATTAAGCAGTTTATTGCTAACGGGGTGTTAAAGAAATAGTTTTTGTGTTAAATTAAGATTAAAAATATTATTGGAGAGGTGGCTGAGTGGCCGAAAGCAATACACTGCTAATGTATTGAGGGGGAAACCCCTCCCAGGGTTCGAATCCCTGCCTCTCCGCCTGTTTTAATGGATAAAAATATTCTCAACAATTTTATAGACGGTATGAAAGAGGCGATGTATCAGTTGGGAGAAATGGCTCTTGAGCATCAAGGCAAGGTTATAAATTCAAGAAAACAAGTCGAAGATTTATCCAGCGACAATGATTTTATTAAACAGGAAAGAATGGCTAAAACCATTATTGATGAAAAAGTGCAAGAAGGGCTACTCTTGGTTGCTTCAAAATTATTAGATGCCTCTTATGTTTATTTAGACGCGGAAGAAGAAACCCCCAGCAAAGAAAAGTTTTCTCCAGAGCCAACAGCCACCACCCTGGTAATTGACCCCCTTGATGGAACTTTAAGATATTTGCTGGGGAAAGATGGCTTTAGTATATGTGTTGGCTTGATTAAGAAAGGCGATATGCTAACTAGCCTGGTTTATTTTCCAGCTCGCAAAGAATTTTATTTTATTAAAGATGGCAAAGTTTATTGCGAAGCTAATAAAGAAATAAAAGAACTATTTGCTCCAAAAGTTAAGAAAGACAATAAAATATTTATGAACATTAGAGCTAGCGCTCAACTGGCCGATAGTTTTATTAAACAAGGATTTGATGTAATAGATGATGCAAATGGCGTTGTTTCTTGGCCAGACGCTTTAATTGGGTGCATAAAAGGAGAATATAGCGCTTGTATTTTTCATACCCCGCAAATAAGAGATGTGTTGTTGGGGGCTATGATAAGCAAAATTTCTGGAGGTTATGCTTTGGACTGGGCTGGCCATGAAATCATTTGGCCCAATGGTGGGCGAATACCCCATATTATGTTTGGCTTTAAACCTTTGCCCGAAAAAGCCTTGCTTGCTTTTGAGGGGGAATTTATTAAGAAATTATAAAATATTATGGAAAACAATAATGTGGAAAAGAAAAAGTCTTGGAAGCGGAAAATACATCTTGTATGTATATTGCTCATTATTGGAGCAGGTATTTGTGGGTATTTTTGGATTAAGAAAACCAATAATCTTCGCTTGGAGGCAATAAATGTAATAGAGCGAGCAGAGAAATTTGATACATTAAAATCAGGAATAAATGTAGAGCGCGATCGTTGCAAAAATTTTATTATTCAAGAGCAAGGAGATTTTAGCAGTTTTGAATATTGCAAGAAATTTATTAACTGGGTCGATAGCCTACCCAGTTTAAAATAATTTTATGAAAAAAGGGGTTGATTTTATTGGAGTTGGCGCTGGGGCTATTATATTTAACAGTGAAGGAAAAGTTTTTATTAGCCAAAGGGGTCCGGGCGCAAGAAATGAGTCTGGGAAATGGGATTTTCCCGGAGGCGGAGTTGAGTTTGGCGAGAAGTGCGCAGATGCGGTTGTTAGGGAAATAAAAGAAGAGTATGGCATGGATATTGAGGTTGTGGAATTTCTTGAGGTTATCGACCATATTATTCCCGAAGAAAAACAGCATTGGGTTTCCCCTTCTTATGTGGCCAAGCACATTAGGGGCGAGGCAAAAAATATGGAGCCACATAAATGCCTTGGGTTTAAATGGGTCGATATTAAAGATATAAACCCAGATGATTTGAGTATCTCAAGCCGGTCTAATTATAATAAATACGTCGAAAAATACGGTAAAAATAAAACTTTTTAAAAACATATGTTAATTGGAATAATTTCAGACACTCACGATAACGCCCTTAATCTGCTTAGGGCAGTAAAAATCTTTAATGAAAAAGAGGTTTCTTTGGTTGCGCATTGCGGGGATTGGGTTTCTCCCTTTATGCCTGATTTTTGCGCAGAGCTAAAAGCAAAAATCATATCTGTTTTTGGGAATAATTGCGGAGATGTTTTTCGTTTTTTGACCAGGCAGCAGAAAAAGGGCTGGAATATAGAATTCAATAAGATTGTAGCAGAAATAGAAGTTGATGATAGAAAAATAATTATTTATCATGGAGATTCAAAACCGTTGTTAGAGGGGCTAATTAGCTCGCAAAAATATGACGCTGTTTTTTCTGGCCACACACACGCTACAGTAATTGAAACAAAAGGAAAAACATTGCATGTGAATCCTGGCTCAACATCTGGATCTTGCGAATCAAAAATATCTAATGAACTAACCGTGGCAATCTACGACACTAAATCAAACAAAGCCGAAATTGTTTCTTTAAACAGCTAATTAAGATTTATGGCAGAGGAATTAATTGATATTTATAATCAAGACAATGAGCTAGTTGGTTTATTGGAGCTAAAAAGCAAGGCGCACGAAAAGGGGCTTTGGCATAGAGCTTCACACATTTGGATATACAATTCAAAGGGGGAAATACTTTTACAATTAAGAGCAAAGACCAAAAAACTTTTTCCAAATAAATGGGATGTGTCGGCTGCCGGGCACATAGCTGCTGGGGAGGACCCCTTAGCAACCGCTATACGGGAAACAAAAGAAGAATTAGGGCTGGAGGTTTGCAATAAAGATTTAGAATTTATAACAATTTATCAGAAAGAAATAACTTTAGGTGGAATTAGCAACAAAGAGTTTTATTATGTGTATTTATATAAATACGATGGCTCGCCCAGTAGTTTAGTGTTGCAGACTGACGAGGTTAGCGAAATTAAATTTGTGCCAATTGAAGAGCTGGAAAAAGAATTAAAAAATAATCCTGAAAAGTTTACACCCCACGGCGATTATTGGTTTCTTATGATTGAGAAAATTAAAGAAAAAATTTTTGAATAATTATTATGGGGAGAATTATTAGTTTTGCTTTGGGGAATATCTGGAGGTGGGAGAAGTCCAAAAACAGGGATGATTTTATTAAATACGCAAAAAATTTAGATATTGACGGGGTTGAACTAACTTTTGCCTCAATAGAGGAGTTGCTTGCTTTTAAACTATCTGAAGAGAATGAAAAGTTTTTAAAAAGCCTTAGCTATGTGTCCATACACGCTCCGTTTGACTTAGGAGAAAAAGATATTAGTGAAAAAGAAATGATGGAGCAGCTTGGCGTTATTGATAGTATATACAAAAAAGTTAAGGCCAAAAATGTTATTATCCACCCGCATTGTTTGCCAAATAGAAAAACACTAGACAGGTTTAATTTTAAGGTTTCCACTGAGAATTTACGCAAGAAGAGAAATATAACGATTTTAGATTTTAAAAAGATTTTTGAGAAATATCCTAAGGTTGGGCTTTGCGTGGATGTTTCCCATGCTTATTCTTGGAGCAAATACGAAACTAAAAATTTAGTTAAGCTATTTGGGGATAGAATAACCCAGTTTCATTTTAGCGGGTCATACAGAAATAAAGACCACCAAACAATGAGAAAAGTAACAAAAGAATTTTTGGCATCAATAGAGCCAATGTTTAAATCAAAAGCTCCTGTTGTTATTGAAGAGGATATAAGAGTTAAAAGCGAAAAGTTTTTAAAACAAGAAGTTGAGTTTATTAAAGAAATGTTTAGGAATTAATATAAATTATGGCGCAGGAAATAGCTTGGGAAAATGAATACCGCAATCCGCAGTTGTTGAGCAAAGGAGATAAGCCTCAAAATGATGTGTTGAGGTTTTTTAAATTTTTAAAAAAAGAAAAAGGTTTAATTTTAAAAAATTTAAATGTTTTAGATTTGGGCTCTGGCACGGGTAGGAATGCTAATTATTTGGCTGGCTTGGGCAATAAAGTAAAGGGTTTGGAAATATCGTCAACCGCCTTAGAATTAGCTAAAGATAGGGCGCGAGAGACTGGAGTTGAGGTGGATTATCAACTAGGCGACATTGGTGCCCAATATCCTTTTAGCAATGATTTTTTTGATTTAGTTTTGGATATAACTTCTTCTAATTCACTTAATGAAAAAGAAAGAGATATTTACTTGAGCGAAGTTAATCGGGTTTTGAAAAAAGGAGGATATTTTTTTGCGAGAGCTTTGTGCAAAGAAGGAGATAAAAACGCCAAGGCATTGCTAGAGAAAAGTCCCACTCGAGAAAAAGACACTTACTTTATCCAAGAGCTGGGATTGCGAGAACGAGTTTTTTCTCGCGAAGATTTAACAGATTTTTACTCGCAATATTTTAAGGTTGTCAGGATTTTGAAAAAGACAAGCTACACTAGATTTAAAAATCAAAGCTATAAAAGAAATTTCTGGTTAGCTTATTTACAGAGACCCTGTAGTACGGAAATGATAATGTCATAGTTGAGGGAAATAGAAATGTCATAGTAAGTTAAAATGTTAGTGTTAAGAAATTAAATTAACATTAGCATATGCAATACTTTACTATGACTAAGAAAGAACTAAACAGGCACAACATAATCTCAAAATTAATTGACAAGGAAATCAACGGCAGACAAGCATCTGGGCTGCTCCATCTTTCGCTCCGACATACCCAACGACTAAAAGCCAGAGTTAAAAATCAAGGGCCACAAGCTCTAATCCATGCCAATCGAGGCAAGCCCAGTAACCGAGCTATTCCCCAAGAGGAAAGAGACAAGATAGCCCAACTGCTCCACCAGCATTATTCTGACTTCAAACCAGGGTTTGCCTCAGAAAAACTTGAGGAAATACATAACATTAAACGAGACCCCAAGACCATAAGGCAGATTATGATTAATGAGAAACTCTGGAAACCCAAGCAGAAACAAAAGAAAGAATATCGAGCTTGGCGACAAAGAAAAGCTTGCTTTGGCGAAATGGAACAGTTTGATGGCTCATATCACCATTGGTTTGAGAATAGAGGCCCTTATTGCTGTTTGTTGGCTGCTATTGATGATGCTACTGGCATACCGGTTAAAGCTCAGTTTGCTGATGACGAAGGAGTATTCCCTGTTTTTCAATTCTGGCTAGAATATCTCAAAGAACATGGCAAGCCATACTCAATCTATCTGGATAAGTTCAGCACCTACAAAATGACTCAAAAAGTAGCTTTGGAGAATCCCGACACCAAGACTCAATTCCAAAGAGCCATGCAAGAGTTGCGCATTGAGCCAATCTCAGCCAATTCCTGCCAAGCCAAGGGCAGAGTGGAGCGATTGTTTGAAACATTCCAAGACCGTTTGGTTAAAGAACTTCGACTGGCTAACATTTCCACCATTGCTGTGGCTAATATTTTTCTCAAAGAAACCTTTTTACCTCAATACAGTTTGAAGTATTCAGTAGAGCCAAGAAGTAAAGCCAACCTGCACCAGCCATTATCCATGCAAGAACAGGAAAATTTACAATCTGTTTTTTCCAGACAAGACACCAGAGTTATCAGAAATGACTTCACAATTAATTTTAACAAGCAATGGTTTCAGCTTTCCAAGAACCAGCCAGCCACTATCCGCAAAAAAGACAAGATTATTGTCGAAGAGTGGTTGAATGGCTCTGTCCATTTCCGTCTTAGGGGCAAAGATCTCAATTTTGAAATGTTGCCTGAACGGCCAGAAAAGAAAGCGCAAACAATACCTTGGGTTATTCCTGCCAACAAGAAGTCCGCTTACATACCGCCGATTGATCATCCTTGGCGGCAAGAATTCATTTTAAATTCAGCGAAAAAATGTGACATTTCTAAATCCCTGAAAGTATGACATTTCTATTTCCCGTTGACATTATTTACAGAGACCCTTGACTTAATCATGTTTTTCTGCTATTATAATGGTTCATGTACAGAGGTAAATTGTCTAGTGAAATGCAACTTCTCTTAATGTTTTAATCTCGCTCACCGCGAGCTTTTTTTGTATAATACCACATTCCAATGAAACCTCATAAGCACTCTTGTATCCCAGAGATTTTCGGTACTTCCCATTTAAA
>JAZDKU010000039.1:0-17552 GCA_043802745.1 bacterium
TTGTGAATGACCTGCTTCCAATAGTGCCTCAATCCGATCGCGGTCAAACTGATTGAGATGACGAAAGGGTGGCCGTCGCTTGATTCTTTTTTTCATACAACTTCATTTTACAAAGTTGCATTTCAAAAGAGAATTTTCGAAAGGAGGTCAAAATGGAACAAAGTAAAATTCGCAGAGTAGCTATAGTAAGAGTCCATTGTGATGATTTCGAACCAATAAAATGTATTGTTCTTACGAGTAATACAACGGAGGATAATAATGAAATCATCAAAACATTAGAAAAGAGTGTCGCTGGGTACAAAAACGCTAAAGGAGATCGAGGAGGTTATGAGTTAATGGAAGAAATGAAAAGGAGGCGACGGGAAAAATTTGATGATTTTAAAAAAAGAATTGATGAGCAATTTAGCTTTTGGATGAACCGCGAGATTAAACCGCCCGTATAAGCTGTGCTTTTAGAAACATGAAGGGAGACAACAATGGGTAAAAAAACGAGAAAGACAATAAGAATTGGTGAACATTTTGAAATTAACGGCATTCAAGATATAAAGGACAAGATTTACGCGGAATATGTTGTGAGGGAAATAGTAGAAACTACCAACATTGACGGAGAAAGGATTCTTGAGATTGAAGTGGAATTGGTGAGGGCTATCTCTGGAAAATTCATGGAAGCATATTGATATTAAATAAAAAACTACACTTTGAGCATTGGGCTAAGGGTGTAGTTTTTTATTGCTACTAACTATTTACTATCAACTATCTACTGAGCCTGCTCTTTTACTTTATCAAAAATGGCTTTTCTTATTTCGTCTTCTATTTTTTTGTTGGCTTTTAAAAATTCTTTTGCGCCATCAATGCCCTGGCCAAGCTTATGCTCATTAAACTGAAACCAAGACCCAGCTTTTTTCACCACATCAAATTTTAAACCAGTGTTAACTAAATCCGCGGCTTTGGAAATTCCCTCATTGAAATAAATATCAAATTCTGCTGTTTTAAAAGGAGCTGCCACTTTATTTTTCACAATTTTAGCTTTTACTCGAGAGCCAATAGTTTCCTCGCCCTTTTTAATTTGAGCCATTCTCGTCAAGTTAACTCTCACCGAAGCGTAAAACTTTAAAGCCATTCCACCCGGAGTTGTTTCTGGGCTATTGTGAACAATTACGCCATCAGCTAAAAAGTTATGCAGTCCCCTTACACCAATATCAAAACGCACCATACTTTTTGTTTTTGGTTTAACTTTAATATCTAAAATAGACACAGCAATTGGCTTGAAAACTACCTCAGAAAAAGAGGAGCTAACATTAAAATATCCCCTGTATTTCGGCAATAATTTATAATCCATTGATGGGTGAACATATCTTTTTATTAAAGCTAAAAACTTATCAGTATCTTTTTGTAGAAAAGTTAAAACTGGCTTACCCCCACAATAACCTAAATTAGTTTCAATATCATACCTTGATTTTAATAATCCTTGTATTTGCGAACGACTTTGTGGTTCAATTGACTTTACGCAAATCTGAATTCTAGCTTTTGTCTGTGCTTTATCTCTAACATCTAAATGAGCATCGTCCATATACCAAATTGCCAGAGATAGTGGAGTTAAAGCGCTTAAAAAATCAGACGATAAAACTTTATAACTGTCTTGATAAACTTCTTGCCTTAATGGAAATAATTCTGGAAGTGGCGTAAGGTCAAATTTTATACTTTCTTTATTCTCATACACGGTTGGTTTAATATTTTTAAATAAACCGGCTTTCCAATTTAAATAATCTTTTTGTTTTAAGCCGTGGCCAAGGCGAAATCTAACTCCATAAGATTCTTTCTTTTTTGTTTTGCTTAAGTTTCCATCTCCCATGATACTACCCCTAATAATTTCCCATTGAAAATTACTTAACCTAAATGGAGCCGAAAGTAAAACCTTATCACCAATTGCAATATTTTCCGCTCTCCGCCAACCGCTTGGAGTTAAAATGGGATGGTTAGTAGTGCAAGCAATTTGTGCTTTGCCATTTCCATACGGCTTATAAGCTGTAATTTGTAAAAATTTATCAGCATTACCATTTCTATACCAACCAGAAATTTCTTTTTCAATCATTTTTCCCTTTCTCCAATCGTAAGAAACGATTTTAACATTTTTCTTTTGGTCTACTATTCTGCCAATCCACTCGGTTGTGCCATCGCTTAAATTCACTTTTGACTTATAGTTTAAACAACCAAACATCACGCCAATTTTCATTCTGGTTTGGTTGATAAATATAACAATAGTTTTGGTTGTATCAATAATACCCGACAACTTTCTCATGGCCTGGCTCATTAGCCTGGCTTGGCGGCCAATGTGCTGGTCGCCTATTTCTCCTTCAATCTCGGCTTTAGGGGTTAGAGCAGCCACCGAGTCAACCACAATCACATCCACAGCTTTAGAACGAACAAGTGTCTCTACAATCTGCAAGGCCTGCTCCCCAGAATCGGGCTGGGATATTAAAAGCTTATCAATGTCAACGCCAATTTTTTGAGCGTAATCTGGGTCCATGGCATGCTCTGCATCCACAAAAGCGCAAACCCCGCCTTTTTTTTGCGCTTCAGCCACCACATGCAAAGCCAAAGTTGTTTTGCCAGAACTCTCACCTCCGTATATTTCAATAATTCTGCCTCTTGGCATACCCCCAACACCCAAGGATAAATCAATGGCAATAGAGCCAGTAGAAACAGAATCCACATTAACCGCCCTCACCCCGCTTAACTGCATAATAGCCCCATCGCCAAACCTTTGCTTAATTTCCTCTAAAGCATCGTCTAACCCGCTTTGCTTGTCAGCTGATGACGCTTTTATTGAAAGAACAGATTTTTCTTTTGTTATTTTTTTTGCCATATTTGTGTGTCTCGCCCCACTCCTCCGCTTGCGGGCGGAGGGGTGGGGCGGATAGTTAAATTAATTTTTTTAACTCCTCTTTTACAACTTCTCGGTCATCCCAAGGGATTTTTTGGCCTTGAATTATCATTGATTGCTCTGCTCCTTTGCCAGTTATTAAAACAACATCCCCCTCTTTTGCTATTTGCAAACATTTTTTAATACCTTCTCGCCTATCCTCAATAACAAAAAGATTTTGATTAACTACTTTGCCAACCCTAGCAGACGCAACAGCAATATCTTTTATAATCTCTTTAGGGTCATCGTCATATGGGTCAACATTGCTCACCACCGCCACATCGGCCAGCTGGCCAGCCAATTCTCCCATTTTTGGCCGCTTGGCTTTATCGCGGCCACCACCCTCTGCTCCCAACAAAATAATTAACTTGCCATTATCTTTTACCAAATTTCGCGAGGCCTTCAGGGCTAGCTCTATGCTTTTTGGCTCATGGGCGTAGTCAACTAAGACCACAAAATCTTGTCCGTCTCCGCCAGAGGCGGATGGCGAATTTATAATTTCCATTCTACCTGGCAAAATTTTTAAGTTAGCCAAGCCATCTCTAATTTGTTCATAGGGAATTTTCAATAACTCACAAATAGCAATAGCTGGCAAAGCATTATAAACGTTAAACTCGCCGATTAAATTTAATCTGTATAATCTTCCCTTAACAGAAAAACTTATTTCTTTATCGTCTGCTTGTAAATTTGTTGCTTGATAATCCGCCTTATTTTTAATAGCAAACGAAACCTTTTTTTCTGCTTTAAAATTTAAAAAGTATTGGCTGTTCGGGTCGTCTATATTAGCAATAATTGTTTTTTTAATATCCCTATTAGCTAAATGCTTGTCTGGATAATTTGTTAACCCAGCAAAAATTTGACCTTTAGTTTTCTGGTATTTATCAAAACTATTGCCATGCGAAGGCAAGTGTTCTGGTGACAAATTAGTAAAAACTAAAAAATCAAAATCAATGCCTTTGTGCCGAAATTGCTTAATACCTTCGGATGTGGCTTCAATAATAGCCACAGCTAACTTTTCGTCTAAAGTTCTTTTAAGAAATCTTTGGATAATAAAGGCTTTGGGCATGGTCATGTGATATTGATTTAAAACTTCTTTCTGCCCCATTCTTATGTTAGCCGTTGAAAGCATAGCAGTGCCAAGCCCAGCTTGTTGCAAACAGGCCCAAATAAAATTAGCGGTTGAGGTTTTGCCCTTGGTACCCACCACGCCAATAGTTATTAAATTTTTGCTTGGATAGCCAAAATACAAAGCCGCTACTTGCGCCGCCAAATAATGATAAGCCCTCATCCCCCTCCTCCCCAATAATTTTTTAATCGTTGATTTTAAGCTCATAAAAACGAGAGTAGTATTTTAAACTTTCTTTCTCAATAAACTAAAAACAAAAAATACTAAACAGAATATAAGATACCAAATTAATATTGGAAAATTGGTGGACACTTAGCTGACACCCCATCCACGCAATATCCCGCGCCTCCTGGGTCTATGTTTGTTCGACCCGCACGACCCGAGCTATCCGCACAATACCATTCTTTTAAGGTTCCAGAAAACCGCCTCTTGAGCCAATCAACCCAACCACTACTCTTAGAAGGATTTAAAAGGGAGTAAATACAAGCCGCGCTGGGATTAGGGGCGCCACTCAAAACAATTACTGGCTCTTTCCCATCTTTTCTCTCAATATAATCACCAGAGCCAAAGTTTCTGTCTATCTCTTCGCATAAAGGACGCATATCTTCAAAATTACAGTTAAAATTAACATAGTTTCCATCATTAGCAAAAGTATAAGTCATGAATGTTCTACTTTGAGCAATCGCACTTATAATTCGGGAATTTTTTGCCCCTCCTCCACTATCCCAAGTGCCAGCTGTCAAAAAAATACTTGCAATAAATACTAAAAAAAATACCCCTAATATATTTTTTATTAGTTTTTTCCTAAAACTTTTACCCGCCCCAACTTCAACGCTAGCCTTACCAAACTTCTTTTGGTAAATACTAGCGAACAAACAAGAGAAAAAATAACTTAATAAGGTTACCCAGACAATAAAGCTAAATATACTAACCCAAATCCTAGATATCTCAGCTATTTTACCAAAGATAAATGCTAAAAATAAAAAATTTCCTAAAAATTCATTCAAACTCTCTATCCCTGCTGTGGCAACAATCATAAATATTGCCACCGAAGAAACAAATCCCAATATTAAAAATTTTGATTGTGGTACTAAAAACTCTTTTATGGATTGTTTGGTCATATGATTTGGCAAAATCGCCCTACCTAGAGGCTTTACTGTCGTTCGAATTCTATGTCGCTGGCGTCGTGGTAGCCGTCGTTTTCGAGTAAGTTTCCACTTTCACCAATTAAAACCTCACGGGGCTTGGCGCCATCTGATGCGCCAACAATACCATCTTCTTCGAGCATATCTAAAATTCGAGCAGCCCTGGCATAGCCAACCTGCATTCTTCTTTGCAATAAACTTGCTGAAGCTTTCTGGTATTTCACCACTATTTCTTTAGCTTCTTCATAGAGAGGGTCTTTAGCGGAAAAATTCACAATATCATCATGGTTGTTAGCCCCTACTCCCGAAGCCATTGGCCTGGTTTGGGGCACTTCTCCATCCTCCATTAAGCTGGTTTGCTCTTCAATATTTTGCATTTCAAAAGGAGAATTTTCTTTAGCAATAAAATCAACGACTTTTTTAATTTCAGGCATTGAAATAAAATTACCCTGAATTCTTTTTGGCCGAGAGAATTCAGCAGAAATGTAAAGCATGTCGCCTTTGCCTAGTAACTTTTCCGCACCAGCTGAATCTAAAATAGTGCGAGAGTCAATTTGGCTTGCCACCTGAAAAGCAATTCTGGTGGTAATATTCGCTTTAATTAATCCAGTAATAACTTCAACAGATGGCCTTTGAGTGGCCACTACTAAATGTATTCCAACAGCTCTAGCTAGTTGACTCAACCGCACAATAGCGGCTTCCACTTCCTTGCCTTTTGTCATCATTAAATCTGCTAATTCATCAATAATCAAAATAATGTATGGCATTGGCTCGGTGTCATCTCCCGGGTCAGCCACATTAGCTTTTTTAGCTATTTTTAGAGCCTTTTGTTGCTGATTTTTATTGTAAGAAATAATATCTCGAACCCCTGCTTCTTGGAGAACCTCAAACCTTCTTTCCATTTCCCCAACCAACCAATTTAAAACATTTACAGCTTTTCTGGAATTTAAAATAACTGGGGTTAATAAATGAGGCAATGCCCCATAAACTGGAAACTCAACCCTTTTCGGGTCAATTAATATAAGCCGCAAATTCCTTGGCGAGTTGCGAAAAATTAAACTATTTATAATTGTGTTTAAACAAATACTTTTTCCCGAGCCCGTTGCCCCTGCCACCAACATATGGGGCATTCCAGCCAAATCAACGCAGATTGGATTACCCATAACATCTTTACCTAAAGCCAAATTTAAAATAGCACTTGGCTTTTGAAATTCTTGGCTTGAGATAACTGTTCCTAACTTCACTTTTGCCCTAATGCTATTTGGCACTTCAATGCCCACAAACGACTTGCCAGGAATAGGAGCCTCAATTCTAATTGGGTGGGCCGCCAACGACAAAGCCAAGTCATTATTTAAGCCTGTAAGCTTTGAAAGCTTAACCCCATCCGCTGGTTTTAATGTGTATTGGGTAACAGTAGGACCTACATTAATTTCTGACATTTCAACTTCAATGCCAAAATTCTGTAAAGTCTTTTTAATAGCTGCCGCGTTAAACTCAATGTCTCCGCTTGATGGTTTTTCATCGCCAATTTCTAAAAGCTCAACTGGAGGAAATTTATACTGAGCATCTAAAAACATAGCGGTCTCAACTGGCTTGCCCTGAGCCTGTCGAAGGGTTTCTTTTTTATTCTCAACAACAGGCGCTTTTTTTAAGGCCTTTTCTGAAACCGCGTTTGAAGCCTTGATAACCTCAACTGGCTTTATTTCAAATTTAGGCTTACCAGCCGTAGCTTCAGCGAGGGCTGGCTTCTCGTCTTTATTTTTTCCCCTTGGCAACATTTCAAAAACAATAATAATTCCGATTAAAATAAAGCAGGCAAACACAATATAGGCAACTGTATTGCCAAAATAATGAAAAACAGGCCAACCAAATAAGTAGCCGATCCACCCTCCGCCTCTTTCTTCAATTGCCCTAGTAGTTAAAATGCCCGAAACGCCAATAGTGCAAAGCCCCAAAACAAAACTAGCTGGCAAAAATATTCTTCTTTTTCTTGGCCGTAAGATTAAAAAACCAGTTAAAAGCAGTAAAAATGGCAAAACATAAACTGCTTGGCCCACCAAAAAATAAAAAACTTTAAAAATCACCTGCCCACCCGAACCAGATTTTTGCCAAAAAGAAAACCCAACTATTACAGCCAAAATAAACAAGCAAACAGCGGTAATTGTTTTTTTAACCCTGTTAGTTAAAACCGGCAATGTTTCTTTGTCGCCTAGATCTTTGCCATTTTTCCCATTTTTATTATTTTTTCCGTTCTTGTTGCCGTTTTTATTTTTAAATTTATTTTTCTTTCCCATACAAAAAAACTGCTTGTTTATATTCTCTAATTCTACCACATAACCCAACAACTTGACAAACCCCTGCTAAATTTGCTACTATTTAAATATGAATGGCTTCGGCCCGACTCTGCAAAATTTTGCAGGGGGAAAAACTTGACAATCTCAAACCACTTGCTATAATGTTATTAAATACGAGCTGAAAATCGTCCGTTTGGCGGCTCTCCCCCTCGTGGGGATAGGCTCTTCCCCCCTCGCGGGGGTTTTTGTTTATATCTCAATTATAACCTTTTTCTTTTTCGCTGAAAGAAAAATCTGTTGAGCATATTTCTGATTTTCAAAATAATCTCTTAAAAAACCTGCAAATGCATCAGCTAAACGAATTAAAGAATTACTTTCATCTCTTACTCCTTGAATTTTTCTAATTCTTACTTTTAAACGCCTCAAGCCAGCGCTAAATTTAAAAACATCTGTTTTACTTAATCCGTCAACAATAACAGTTGCCTTATAGTTTTCTTCCGTTCTTGCGAAAATTGCTTGAGCTGTGGCTAAAATAGTTAAGTCAATATAAGACTTTCCCTCGTATTTTCCAAAAAATAATTTACCCTTGAACAAGGGGTTGGAAAAAACTTCTAAAAGATATGCTTTTCTAGTTTCAAAATCTGATTTACGCCATTTGCTTTGCCTCTTCCCCGTTGTTTCTTCAATTTCTAATAAAAAATTATCTAATTCATCTCTCTCGTTGCCAGCAACAACTATTGAAACCAAAAAGAATTTGCCTTCTGTATCCTGCCCTGTTTCGTCAACATAGCAATAAAGTTTTTGCATATAAAATTATTTTAACATTTTCACATAAGTAAATTCAAACAAAATTATTTTACTAAATTTGTAACGCCAGCCCAAATTCAAATGATTCAATTATGAGACGACCGTCTCAAAAATGAATATTTTTTATAGATGTATAAAATAAAAATCCGCAGAGGTTAACGCTCCCTCGCGGATATATCTTTTAGTGCTTTTGGGCCAAAAAATAGAGGCGACTGATTTCTTTGGTCGTCACAACATTTATTAGCCATGTTTACCGATGTCACCCTCTACGCCCAAAACCTCATCAATGCCTCGAGCAATTTTATGCAACAAGTCAAAAACTGGTTGCAAATCATCCCAACTGATTATCTTAATGCCTGCACGTAGTTCAGAGAGAACATCAATCAATTGCTCAAAATCTGGCAAAACATCAATAAATTGAGACGGAACTTCCATTTCATCTAAGTGGTCAGCGGCACTACTTATAAAGGACCTTTGGTGTATTTCTATAGAAACATCTTCATCGTTTCTTATATGCTCGGCAGCATAATGGAGATGTTCAGCAAACTTAATTAGTGGCAGAATAAAGCCTTTTCCAAACTCGCTCATTGTCATCCCCCCTGTTTTGAAAGGAATTCTATGGCTTTGCCGATTTTTTCAACAACTTCTGGCGCCCTTTCAAGGGACTCAAGATCCTTCTGGATAAAGTCTAAAACTTTTTTCATTATCTCCTCCCAAGAGCCATAAAATTTTTTATCTCCTTCATAAGGACCTGCCATGTCCGCTTGTCCATTTAGATAAAATCTCATAAACCAACTCGGTTCCTCATCTTCGGAGTCATCGAAGCCGAACAGGGAATACAAACGCCCCCAAGCAAGCTCGTTATCTTCCAAGTCGTCCATGCAAAACTCGAAGCACTCTTGATTGTTGCCAACACTATCTATAATTACATACTGCTGAAAAAATTCATTAAATGGCAAAGCTACCTTTTCCCAGAAACTTTCTCTGATTTTTTCAACATCTTTCAACGACACGTCCGGAAATTCTACTTCTATTTTTTTCATTTTTTCTCCTTCTATGGGTGTGTATAATGTGCACTTATTTGACTCTATAGGTATATTATGTTGGAGCAATTGACTAATGTCAACAACTGGCGACAAAGATTGTGTGGAAATAGACACACAGGTAAAAGGATTTGTGAATATTACCGTGTTTTGTGGGATAATATTGACACAGAACCTTAATTTTGCTATAATGTAGCCAATAATTAAAACTTATGCTTAATAAAAAACAGCTTGTGGAAATTGGGTTTGCGGAAAAAGAGGCTATGGTTTATTTGGCTTTGCTGGAGATGGGTCCGTCCACTGTTTCTGAAATTGGCAGACAAGCGAAAATAAACAGAACAACTGGCTATGATATTGTGGAAATGCTCTGCTCTAAGGGTTTAGCCAATGCTTTGGGGGAAGGCTCGGTGAAAAAATACACAGCGGAAAACCCAGAAAAAATAATTGCTTTTTCTCAAAATAAATTTCAAGAAGCCCAAAATCAACTTGAGGCTAGCAAAAAACTTTTGCCAGAGTTAAAATCAATTTTTCAAAAAACTGAAAAGCCAAAAGTAAAATTTTATGAAGGGAAAGAGGGAATAAAGCAGGTTTTTGAAGATACTTTAACTGCCAAGGGAATCCTGGTTGGTTATGCTTCTGCTGATCCGATGCACGAATCAATGCCAGAATTTTTCCCAAATTATGTTAAAAGAAGAGTAGCTAAAAAAATTTCTTGCAAAATGATTGCGCCAGATACTTTAGAATCTAAAAAGGTTGCCGCTCAAGATAGGACACAGCTACGAGAAAGCCGCCTCATACCCGTAGATAAATTCGGTTTTGCCATTGAGGTAAACATCTACGACAATAAAGTAATGATTGCTTCTTGGGAAGAAAATCTGGGCATTATTATTGAAAGCCAAAAGATTGCGGATGCGCAAAAGAAAATTTTTGAACTTGCATGGGAAGGGGCGGGGAAATACCAGAAACAAATTAAAAACTAAAAGTGAAAAATGAAAAACCTCGGAAAACAAAAAATCCGCTTACGCGGATTTTTTGTTGTGGACCTGCGGGGACTTGCACCCCGAACATCGTATGCCAACAACGATATGTTGCTTGTTACAATACAGGCCCAGATCCACGATATCAATTATAATATATTTTATAGCAAACTAAAAATCCCTTTGCAGGGACTTTTAGCGGCATACGATATAAGGTCTATACTGTAACCTTATCGTTGTATTGCTTTAATGCTACCAAAAAATAAGAATTTGTCAAGTCAGAAAACGGGGGCAGTCCTCTCTTATCTTGAATAAAAACATTTTAAAAGATAAAAAGAGGGCTGCCCCCTAACGAACCTGTTTGGCTTTCTTCTTAAACCCTGTGCCAGCCGGAATAAGGCGACCGATAATGACATTTTCTTTGAGGCCAGTGAGTTTGTCTTCTTTGCCCTCCAAAGAAGCTTTTATTAAAACTCTTGAAGTTTCTTGAAACGAAGCAGACGATAAAAAGCTATCTGATGTTAAAGCCACTCTTGATATGCCCAAAATAGCGGGCTTGGCCTTGCCTGGAGCCTTGCCATCTTTCTTTAAAGTAGCGTTTACCTCTTCAAATTCAGCTCTGGTCACAATTTGGCCTGGCACCCATGGCCCATCTCCCGAGTCCGACACTCTAATTCTTGAAAACATCTGCTTGATCATTATTTCAATATGCTTGTCGTGGATATTAATACCCTCAGCCGCATATATTTTTTGAATTTCCTGTAAAATATACTTTTGTGTTTCCGCTACACCCATTACTTTAAATAGCTTTCTTAAATCCAAACTGCCCCCGCACAAAGCCCGTCCAGCCTTTATTTCATCTCCCCTTTTAACATAAACCTCGGTTTCTGCGGGCACCATATATTCCATAATTTCTTCCTTAACAACCCTTGATGCTTTTGGCGCTTTGGGCTCTTTGCCATCTTTGGTCTTTTTAATTTTTGCTTCTGGCCTAACAGCCACTTTAATCCTGCCTTTTTCTAAATCAACTTCTTTAACCACCCCATCAGTAATAGCCATGGTGGCTTCGCCCTTTGGCGTTCGCATTTCAAAAATTTCTTCAATTCTTGGCAAACCTCGCGTAATATCTCCCACACTAGAAACACCTCCAGTGTGAAAAGTCCTCATGGTTAGCTGGGTGCCTGGCTCGCCAATTGACTGGGCTGCCACCACCCCAACCGCCATGCCCTGCTCTACTAGCTTATTTCTGCCCATATCAAAACCATAGCATTTTCGGCAGATTCTTCGCAAATCGCGGCAAGTTAATGGAGTTCTGGCAGTTAATGATTGCACCCCTGCTTCATCAATTTTTCTCGCTTGATCCCAAGAAACTATATCCCCAGCCTTAACAATGGTTTCTTTGGTGTTGGGGTCTTTAACATCCTTTAAAACAACTCGGCCAACAAACATAAATTTAAAGTCCTGGCCTGTTTCATTGGCTCTTTCTCTTAAAATTTCCGCGCCTGTTTCATTGCCACAATCCTCCCCAGAAATAATAATGTCATGGGCCACATCAACCAGCCTTCTGGTTAAATAGCCCGAAGCCGAGGTTCGCAAAGCTGTGTCTGATGTTCCCTTTCTTGCACCGTGAGTAGAGATAAAATACTCCAAAACATCAAAGCCTTCCTTAAAAGAATTTTTAACTGGCAATTCAATAATTCTGCCGGTTGGAGAGGTAACCAAGCCCTTCATGCCAGCCATCTGGGTTGGCTGAGCCCAAGAACCTCGAGCTCCAGAGTCAATCATAGAATACACTGGCCCTTCTTTAGGCAAATTTTGAGGCACTAATTTTTCAATTTTTTGCTTTACAGTTTGCCAAATTTCAATAAGCTTTGCGCCTCTTTCTTTAGCAGACAAAAAGCCTTTCTCATAATGCGATTCAATTTTATCCACTTCTTTTTCCGCTTCATCAATTAAAGCTGGCTTTTCTTTTGGCACAATAACATCATCCATGCCCCAGCTAATGCCCGATAGGGTGGCGTACTCAAAGCCTAGATCTTTAATCCTATCCAAGGTTTGTTGAGCCTCTTCAAGGGTGTGAGTTTCAATAATTTTTGAAACAATTTTAGAAATTTTCTTTGAATTTACTTGTTCATTAATAAACGGAACATCATTGGGCAAAGCTTGGTTAAACAAAATCCGGCCCACCGATGTTTCAAGAATATTCCCATCAGCCATAACAACTTTAATTTTTTCTTTTAACGGCAGCCACTCTGATTGATTGGCTAAAACAGCTTCGGTCTCACTGCCAAAAACCCGCATGAGCTTGTCTTGCGCTTGCCCAAGGATTTCACTGCTAATGCCAGTCATATAATAACAACCCAAAACCATATCCTTGGTTGGGGTAACAATTGGCAAGCCATCGGCTGGCTTTAAAAGATTTTTCGCTGAAAGCATTAACTCTCTGGCTTCTTTTTGCGCGTCTTCTGACAAGGGCACATAAACAGCCATTTGGTCGCCATCAAAGTCAGCGTTATAGGCTGAACAAACCATAGGGTGTAATTTAATAGCCTCACCCTCAATAAGCCTTGGCTCAAAGGCTTGAATGCCAAGTCTATGCAAAGTTGGAGCCCTGTTAAGCATAACTAATTTATGCTCAACCACCTCTTCCAAAGAAGCCCAAACTTCATCAATGCCCTCCTCAATCAAGCGCGTAGCTCCTCTAATATTATAAGCTAGCTCCCTATCTAAAAGCTTTTTAATAACA
Source organism: bacterium (assembly GCA_043802745.1). Taxonomy (GTDB): domain Bacteria; phylum Patescibacteriota; class Minisyncoccia; order Minisyncoccales; family CG1-02-41-26; genus STD1-80. The sequence goes on from JAZDKU010000039.1 coordinate 13,062, forward strand.
AAAGGCCGAAAAAGCTCCAAAGCCATAATTTTTGGCAATCCACATTCAAAAAGTTTTAGCTCGGGTCCTGGCACAATAACCGAACGGCCCGAATAATCAACTCTTTTTCCTAAAAGATTTCTGCGAAACCGGCCTTGCTTTCCACTTAAAATATCAGCTAATGATTTCAAAACCCGTTTGCCCCCAGTAGTGGCAGTGGTCACTACCTGGCCCTTTCTCATGCCATTATCAAGTAAGGCGTCGACTGACTCTTGCAACATTCTTTTTTCATTGCGGATAATAACATCGGGAGCTGAAATTTCTAATAAATATTTTAAACGATTATTCCTATTAATAACCCTTCGATACAAGTCATTTAAATCAGACGATGCATATCTACCACCATCCAATTGCACCATGGGTCGCAAATCAGGAGGCAAAACTGGCAACACATCAAAAAGCATCCATTCTGGCCTTAGCTTGGCCCTTTCCATGCCTTCAAATAATTTTAAACGGCTCAAAACTTTTTTCTTTTTTATACCAGAAAGCTCCTTGGCTTGAGCTTGTAAAATAACAGCTTCTTTTTTTAAATCAATTTGTTCAAAAATCTTTTTTAAAGTTTCCCCGCCTGTGCCAGCTTCAAAAATTTCCCCAAACTTTAAAGAAAGCTCTCGGTATTCAGCCTCAGTTAAAACCCGCAAAGGCTCGATGGAGGCAAGTTCTTCTTTGCGCAAAACAAAAATTTTTCTTAAAGCTTCCTCCTGGCCTTTTTTTTCTTTGAGTCCGGCCTTGCCTACTTTGATTTCGTTTAACTTGGCTTTTAACTCTTCGTTGATTTCTTCAATAATCGCTTTTTTAGCTTCAATGTCAACTTTAGTAATAATATAAGAAGCAAAATAAATAACTTTTTCTAATTTTTGCGCAGGCAAATCAACAACCATGCCAATTCGAGAGGGCACGCCCCTTAAATACCAGATGTGGCTAACTGGGGCGGCCAGCTTTATATGCCCCATTCTTTCGCGCCTAACCGAACTTCTAATAATCTCAACCTGGCACCGATCACAAACAATTCCCTTAAACCTAATGCCTTTGTATTTTCCGCAATAACATTCAAAATCCTTTGATGGCCCAAAAATCTTTTCACAAAAAAGCCCGTCCTTTTCTGGACGTTGAGTTCTATAGTTGATTGTTTCTGGCTTTTTTACTTCCCCATTAGACCATTTTAAAATATCTTCAGGAGAGGCTATTTTTACTCTTATTGATTGTAAATCGGAGACCTTCATGTTAATAATTTTATTTTAATTGCTCTAATCTTTTTGGCACAAAGTCATCTTCATCCTCTTCAGCTAAAATACCTTTGATTTCAATATTCAAGCCCAAAGACTTTAATTCAGAGACCAAAAGATTAAAGCTTGCTGGCACGTTTGGCTTTTTCACTGCTTCACCCTTTAAAATTGTTTCATAAGTAGCCACCCTGCCTGGAACATCATCGGACTTAATGGTCAACATTTCTTGCAGGGTATGCGCTGCTCCGTAAGACTCCAACGCCCAAACTTCCATTTCTCCAAACCTCTGGCCTCCAAATTGAGCTTTTCCTCCAAGTGGTTGTTGGGTAATCAAAGAGTATGGCCCAATAGAACGCATATGAATCTTATCTTCAACCATATGGATAAGCTTCATCATATACATATAACCAACAGTTATTTTGCTTGGAAACGGCTGGCCAGTTTTTCCATCATATAAAACAACTTGGCCGGATTGGGGCAAACCAGCTTTTCCTAGCTCTTCTTTAATATCTTTTTCCGTGGCCCCTAATAAAGATGGGGTAATAGCTAAGTAATTTAATTCGTGAGCCGCCCAGCCTAAATGAGTTTCCAAAATCTGCCCAATATTCATTCTCGAAACAACGCCTAATGGATTCAAAACAATATCAACTGGAGTGCCATCCGCCATATACGGCATTTCCTCAACCGCTACAATCCGCCCCACTATACCCTTATTGCCATGCCGGCCAGCTAATTTATCACCCACCCTTACTTTTCTCATTTGAGCCACTTCAACTTTAATCCTTTTTAAAACGCCGGGCTCTAATTTATCGCCTTTGTCTCTTGAGAAAATTTTGACCTTAACCACTCTGCCTCTCTTACCATGTTCCATTCGCAAAGAAGTGTCTTTTACCTCTTTGGCTTTTTCGCCAAAAATAGCTTTCAATAATCTTTCTTCAGCCGTTAAAACTTTTTCACCTTTTGGAGAAATCTTGCCAACAAAAATATCATTAGGGCCAACTTCAGCTCCCACCCTAACAATGCCTTCCTCGTCTAAGTCTTTTAATTTTTCTTCCGAAACATTAGGGATATCGCAAGTGGTAAGCTCGGGGCCTAATTTTGTGTCTCTGACATCGCAAGTAAAATCTTCAATATGAATTGAAGTAAAAGTATCCTCTCTAACTAATCTTTCGGAAACCACAATGGCGTCTTCGTAGTTTCCTCCACGGAAAGGCAAGAAAGCCACAAAAATATTTCTGCCCAAAGCCAATCGCCCCTGGTCAATGGCAGCTCCATCGGCCAAAACATCACCTTTCTTTACCTGGTCTCCTTTTTTAACAATTGGCCGCTGATGGGTGGCGGTGTATTGATTTCTTCTTTGAAAAATCTTTAAATTATAAGTTAAAGTTTCTTTTTTGGTTTTTAGTTTTATTTGACTTCCATCAACTTCAGTAATAACCCCAGCTTCGGGAGCAATAATTGTTTCTCCAGAATCAATGGCCACATTTCTTTCTGTGCCCGTGCCAACCAAAGGAGCTTGGGGCAAAAGCAAGGGCACGGCCTGGCGCTGCATATTAGAGCCCATTAAAGCTCTGTTGGCATCGTCGTTTTGTAAAAAAGGAATTAAGGAAGTCGCCACTGACAGAGGCTGCTTTGAAGAAACATCAATATAGTCAACATCCATTTTATCAATTTTTCTTGGCTCGCCTCTTCTTCTAGCCTCTACTTCAGGAGCAATAATCATACCTTTTTCGTTAAAATCAACGCCAGCATGAGTAATATTGCATCTTTCCTCTTGGGTAGCTGTTAAATAAAAACTGTCGTCAGTAATTTTGCCATTTTTTACTTTAAAATATGGAGTTTCCAAAAATCCAAAAGTATTTACTTTAGCAAACCCAGCCAAGTGGTTAATAAGCCCAACGTTTTGACCCTCTGGAGTTTGAATAGGACAAATTCTACCATAATGGCTTGGTTGCACATCTCTTACTTCAAAGCCAGCTCTCTCGCGAGTTAAGCCGCCAGGTCCGGTAGCTGTTAGGCGCCTTTTATGCTCTAGTTCAGCCAAAGGGTTTTCCCCATCCATAAACTGGGAAAACTGGGAGGCAGAAAAGAATTCCTGAATAACCGCCATCATTGGCTTTGGATTAACAATTTGCGAAGGCGTGATGGTGGCGGCATCCAAGGTGGACATTCTATCTTTAATAATTCTTTCCATTCTCATAAAGCCCACTCTCAAACGACCTGAACACAATTCAGCTAAGTTTCTAATTCTTCTATTGCCCAAATGGTCAATTTGGTCTGGCTTGGCTTCTGGGTCATTGTTTAAACGGATGATTTCTTTGATAACCAAAACAATGTCTTGTAAGGTGAGAACTCTTTCATCTTTGCCAATATCCTCTCTCGGCTTCTTTTCAATACTTTCTTCAAGCCTTTCCCAAAATTTCCATCTGCCAACTTTGCTCAAGTCATAGCGCTGAAAATTACAGAACATGTTTAAAACTAAATCTTTAGCTGCATCTGGGCTCACTAAATCTCCAGGCCTGATTTTTTTATAAATTTCCACAAATGCTTCTTCTTGGCTGGTAGTGTTATCTCTTGATAAAGTTTTTTCTATATATTTAATTTCTCCCTTATCAATACTAGCAAATTCTTTTTCTATTTTTGCTTTTTCCCATAAACCAAAAACCTTCAACAACGTAGTGGCTGCGACTTTTCTTTGCCGATTAATTTTAACACCCAAAAATCCAGAAGCATCTGTGTCAAACTCAAGCCAAGCGCCTCTAGTTGGGATAATTTTAGCGCCAAAATAATTTTTGCCTCTAAAGGGTCGCGCGGTGAAAAAAACACCCGAAGACCTAATAAGCTGGGGAATTACCACTCTTTCTACTCCATTGATAATAAAAATGCCGTGTTCGGTCATTATCGGAAAATCAGCTAAAAATACTTCTTGCTCTTTTATTTCTCCGGTTTTCAAATTCTTCAAAGAAAACCTCACCCTTATTGGAGCGTCAAATGAATCATCATTTTCTTTGGCATCATCTCCAGACTTATATTTTGGCTTTTCTAATTTGAAACTCACAAACCCTAGCTCAAATTGCTTGCCAGTGTAATCTCTTATGGGGAACATTTCCTCAAAAAGCTCTTGGATTTCTTTTTCCCACAACTGATTCCAGCTGTCTTTTTGCAGTTGCAATAAATAGGGTAAATGAAAAGACAGTTTTGATTTAGAAAAGCTTTTTATTTGCAT
>JAZDKU010000040.1:0-8167 GCA_043802745.1 bacterium
CTTGAAGAAGGCAGTAAATCTAAAACAGAATTTGTGTTTTTTATAGCCCACCAGCTAAGAGCCCCCCTATCAGCTGTGAGGCTTTCTTTTTTAATGTTTCGGGATGGAGATTTGGGAAAGGTAAGTAGCAGGCAAAAAGAAATTCTGGAAGCAGATATAAAAGAGTTAGACAGTTTACTGGGAACAATAGAAAGCCTGCTGGATATTCCAAGGATTGAGCAAAGGCAGCTATCTTTTGATAAAGAGGTTATGTCTTTAGAAAAGTTTTTATCGCTTGTTGAAAACTTATTAAAAGATTTTTTGCCATCAACCAAACAAAAAGATATTTCTTTTGATTATACGGTTCCCTCAATTGAAAGAAAGATATTTTTAGAGCTAGATTGGGATAAGGTTAAGCAAGTTTTAGAAAATTTATTTGACAATGCTCTGCATTACACAAAGAGCAATGGCCAAATTAGCTTAAATATTAAGATAGAAAAAGGTTTTCTGGTTGTTTCTTTGTCTGATTCTGGTATTGGCATCCCCAAGCTAGAGCAAGCGAATATTTTTCAAAAATTTTATCGCGCCAGTAATGCCCGAGCCCTTTCTAGCAAGGGAACTGGCATAGGGCTTTATTTGGCAAAGTTTATGGTCGAAAGTCACGGGGGAAAAATATGGTTTGATTCTCAAGAGAGCCAAGGAGCAACTTTTTATTTCTCTTTGCCCCTAAGGGGTGATGTTGAGGAATTTCTTAAAAATATTTGATATGCTTGCTGTAATTCACTATGGAGAAGTTGCCTTAAAGGGTGATAATCGAAAATTTTTTGAGGATAAATTAGTTGAAAATATAAAGAAGGCACTTATTACGGGATTGCCTTGCCCCGTAGGGTCGCTAGCAGGCGACCCCTTCGGGGTTTTTGATTATGTGAAGCGAATTTCTGGTCGAATCTTGCTAGAACTACCGGGGACGATCCCCGGTGAGATTTCTCGGGGATCGTCCCCGGTGAGATTGGTTTTACAAAGAGTTTTTGGCATAACTTATTTTGCGTTCGCCACGCAATGCGATTTGGATATTGAGGTTATTAAAGCAAGGGCTGTGGAGATGCTAAAAGATAAAAATTTTAATAGTTTTAAAGTAGAAACAAAACGGGGCAATAAAAGTTTTTTTCTAACTAGCCAGCAGGTAAATGAGCAAGTTGGAGAGGCAATATTAGAAGAATTAGGAATTAAGAATCAGGAATCAGGAATTAGGGTGGATTTACATAATCCAGATGTTATTTTGTATGTAGAGATTATCGAAAAATACGCTTTTCTTTATACAGAAAAAATTGCGGGGCCGGGCGGGTTGCCTTTGGGGGTTAGTGGCAAAGCTATTTCTTTAATTTCAGGGGGCATTGATTCGCCAGTGGCTAGTTATTTAATGATGAAAAGGGGAGTAGAGAATATATTTGTTCATTTTTTTGCCACTGGCAAAGGCTTCGAGCAATCGCTTGAAAAAGTGCGGGATATTTTGCGAACTTTAAAAAACTATCAAGAAAAAATAAAAGTATATTTTGTGCCTTTTAGCGAAGCGCAAAAAGAAATTGTTTTAAAAACCAAAGCAGATTTTAGAGTAGTGCTGTACCGAAGGCTAATGTTTTTAGTAGCTAATGAAATTGCCATTCAAGAAAAAGCTAAGGCATTGATAACTGGGGAAAGCGTGGGCCAGGTGGCTAGCCAAACTTTAGATAATATGCTGGCCATTGAGGAGGCAGTTAGTTTACCGGTTTTACGGCCGGTATGTGGCTGGGATAAGCAAGAAATAATGGATTTGGCCAAAAAAATTAACACTTATGAAATTTCTATTTTGCCTCATTTGGATTGTTGTTCAATGTTCACCCCCGACCACCCCGCCACCAAAGCTAATTTAAAAGATGTTAAAACCCAAGAAAAAAAGCTTAAAATAAAAAAGCTGATAACTTCAGCCTTAAAAAACGCAACCATTGAAAGTGTTTAGTTTAGATGGATAGGAAAGAGGGATTAGAGTGTACTCCTACCCATCTAAACATATTAAGAAATCCACAAGAATTCTATCTCAGAATCCTCGAAGATCTCTTTTTTGTTATCTACAAAATCTACTTCTATTTTTATTTTTCCGCTCCTGACAGAGCGGTCGATAATCCTTCCAGTTTGGTCACTCTTATGACCCCCGTAGTCCTTTTTAAGTCGGACTATTTGGTTGACTAAAAATAAGGGATACTCTTTGCCCATTTTTTGCCTCCTTTCTTGTATGTTTTTCTAGTTTATTTTTAGCATAATTATTTTTTTTTGCAAGCTTTATAGTAGATATCTTACTTCACCGCTTCATAGCAGTGAAGTAGTATGGACAAGAAAGAAAATAATTTATAAAATAAATTAAGTTAAAAAATTTTTAAGTTTATGGAGAAATATCAAAATTTATCTTTGGCAACACAAAAAGAATTATTAGAGAATTTATGCGACGCTATTTTGTTTATTAAAAATAAAGACGAGGCGGTTAAATTGCTTGTTGACCTCTTAACTAAAGAGGAAGTAATGAAATTAGCCAAGAGAATTAAAATTGCCGAATTACTTTTGAAAGGAATGGGCTATTATCAAATTAGACATAGCTTGCAAACAAGCGAAGGAACAATTGCTAAGGTGGCTGGCTGGTTGAATGAAGGCGGGGAGGGGTTTAGATTATTTTTTGAACGAAAAAAGATTTCAAAAGAAAAATATTCGCACTCTGAAAGATTTGATATTTTATTAAATGAGTGGAAAAGAATTAAAAGAAGAAACCCGATGATGTTTTGGCCATCAATTTTAATAGACAACTTAGTGGCATCAGCGGATAAAAAAGAAAAAGAGAAAATTTTCCAGTCGATTCAAAAGCTTAATAGGAAGTCCAAAATCTATAAAGAAGTAAGTAAGTTTCTCGTAAGAGACAAATAGTCCACCCTACTCAATCACTTCATAGTAGTGAAGTAGGGTGGACATAGGGATTTCTTTAATAAATGATACAATAAATAATAAATATTAACTATGAAAAAAGACATTAAAAATAAAAAAATAACAAAAGATACAAGTTTGGCGGAAATTATGCAAAAAGAAAGTGCTAAGGGGATTTTAGCCAAGCACAAAGTGCCCTGCTTAACCTGCCCAATGGCCCAATTTGAGATACAAGATTTAAAAATCGGCGATGTCTGCAAAATGTACAGCCTTGACCTTAAAAGTTTGCTCGCAGACCTAAATAATTCCACCAAATAAAATGGTTCTGGACAGCTGATATTAGCTGTCCAGTTTTCCTAGAAGAAAATTTTCTCTAGAGTGATGCTTTCTGGTAATTTTTGGTGGGTTCCAAAAATTTGCCATGTGGAATAAGCCCACTCTAGCGAAACCTTGTCCCCGTCTTCTGTGTTGTGGGTTAGGGAAATGTGTAGAGGCTTAAAAGAGTCAGAATTTATCAGAAATGCTTCGGAGATATCCTGACCTTTCTCGCAGACAAAAATACCCTCTTCACCTTCACTTGGCTTAATGTAAAAAGCCTCGGAGGAGTGGATTATTTTTGGGTTTATACTCTTCCGTATCCTCTCCTCGAACCCCTCGTCTTCATGGTCTAGGGTACAGAAAAGAAAGACTTCTTTTCTTACTCTTTTGGCGACTATGGGGACAGATTTTCCTTTGATGATAGCACTTAAGAAAAATACCGAGATGACTGGTAGGGCCATAGAGATACTTTTCATAATATGACCTCCTTATTTTTTAGCGGGCAAAGGACTATAAACACAACTATCATTTAACATTTTATGGGGGAAAATACAAGCGCAACAAGTGTAAAATATTATTTGCTGGGGATATTGATTTTAGGGTTGGGGAATGTTTTTGTTTGGCAGTTTATTTTTGGGCTAAGCGGCCAAATGAAAACTGTGTTTTTCGATATTGGCCAAGGAGATAGTATTTTTATTGAAACATTGCAAAAACATCAAATTTTAATTGACGGTGGCCCAAGTAGCCAGGTGGTAGAAAAACTTGGCCAACAAATGCCATTTTGGGATAAATCAATTGACTTAGTTATTTTAACCCATCCAGATTATGACCACTTGCGAGGACTATTAGATGTTTTAGATAATTTTCAAGTAAAAAATATTATCTGGACAGGCGAATTGTCAGAGGGCAAAACTTTTCAAGCTTGGCAAGAAAAAATAAAAAAAGAAGGAGCAAATATATTTTTGGCTAAAGCCGGGGTAAAAATAATATCTGGGCAGGTAAAAGCAGATATTTTATATCCATTAGAATTGCCCAAGCAAGACTCAATTAATAACAACGATAGTTCGATAGTGGCTCGCATGGTTTTTGGTCAAACAGCTTTTATGCTAACTGGCGATGCCAATAGAGAGGCGGAGCAAGAAATTATTTTAGCTAATAAAAATATTAACAGCGAGGTTCTAAGGGTTAGCCACCACGGAAGCAGAAGCGCCACAAGCCCAGAATTTTTAGCCAATGTTAGCCCTCAATTAGCAGTTATTTCGGTTGGCAAAGATAACACCTATGGCCACCCGCATCAAGAGGTGTTGAGTAATCTTTCAGAATTTGCTATAAAAGTAATGAGAACAGACCAAATGGGGGATATAAAGATTTTTTCAGATGGTCAGAATATAATTTACTAAAAATATGAGTAGTTTAAATTTTCCATTATTTAAAACAAAAGTTGACGGGCTTGATAAAAGGTTTGATATAACTTCGCCGGTGGGTAGAGCTGAGTATTTTCAAGCTAAGGCAGGTCTTGAGATCGAAAAGCTAAAAAGTTATTTACACGAAAACAGCTTTATTGCTTATTTGCTTGGCAAAAAAAATTCTGGCAAAGGCACTTACGCTAAAATGCTAGCGGAAATTGTGGGGCATGATAAAGTTACGCATTTGTCAGTGGGCGATATGATACGCGACCTTGACGCAGTAGTGGCTGACCCAGAGCAGAAAAAAGAGCTAGTAGCGTTTTTGGAAAAAAATTATCGGGGCTACTTACATTTAGATGAAATCATGGCGGCTTTGGAGGGAAGAAGCACAAAAAAGCTTTTGCCTTCGGAATTGATTTTAGCCTTGGTGAAAAAGAAAATAGCCCAAATATCTAAAAAAGCTATTTTTATTGATGGCTTTCCCAGAAGCATGGATCAAGTTTCTTATTCTTTATTTTTTCGCGATTTAATGGGTTATCGAGACGACCCAGATGTTTTTGTGATGATTGATGTGCCAGAAAAGGTTATTGACGAGCGCATTAAATACAGAGTGATTTGTCCTTTGTGCCAAACATCAAGAAATTTAAAGTTGTTAGCCACCACCAAGCCAGGCTATGATGAGAAAGCAGATAAATTTTATTTAAACTGCGATAATCCAGAATGCGCTGGGGCTAGAATGGGCACTAAAGAGGGTGATGAGCTTGGCATTGAGCCAATTAAAGAGCGCTTAAAAACTGATGAAGAATTAATGAAGCAAGCCATGGGTTTGTATGGGGTGCCCAAGATATTTTTGCGAAATTCTGTGCCTGTTGATAAAGCCAGCGAGTTTCTTGATGGTTATGAAATTACTCCAGAGTATACTTTTCAGCGAGAAAATGGAGTTATAAAAGTAGGGGAAAAGCCTTGGCAAGTTAAAGATGACGATGGCGTTGACTCTTATAGTTTAATGCCCCCGGCGGTGGTGGTTTCTATGATAAAACAGCTAGTTGAAGCGTTGGGAATTAAGTAGTATAATGAGCTTGGCCCTGGACTTTCTAGATTAATTGAGGAACAAATATTTGTTTTGGGAGCTCATTTTTTACCTTGCTTTTGGGCAAGGCAATAGAGCACCCACTTGGATTTACGTCCCAAATATATTACTAGGAGGCCCTAGGGTCTTTTAGTGCCATTTTATGATTCTATTTTATATTTTACTTAGCGCTTTTTTAGTGAGCTTAATTTCATTTGTTGGGGCTTTGAGTTTATTTTTAAAAGATAAATTTTTAAATAAAATTCTTTTGGTTTTAGTGGCTTTGTCTGCTGGCGCTTTAATGGGAGGCGCTTTTTTGCATTTATTGCCCGAAGCTATTGAAACAGCTGGCCTAGAAAATGTTTTAAAAGTTTTTGTTTTTGCTTTACTTGGTTTTTGTTTATTTTATATTTTAGAGGAGTTTATAAAATGGCATCATCACCACTCCACTAGCCATGCAAAAGAGGAGTGTATAAAACCTTTTTCATATTTAATTTTATTTTCCGATGGCTTGCATAATTTTTTGGATGGCTTGATAATTGCTGCTAGCTTTGTGGTTTCTCCAGTGAGCGGGCTGGCCACCACTTTAGCTGTAGCTTTGCATGAGATACCTCAGGAGCTGGGAGATTTTGGCGTTTTGGTTTATGGTGGGCTAACGAAAAGAAAGGCCCTGCTGTTTAATTTTCTTTCTGCTTTATTGGCAGTGCTTGGGGGGTTGGTTGGGTTTTTCTTGGCTCAAAAAATTGGTTTTGGCATTGTGTATTTATTGCCTTTTGCCGCTGGCAATTTTATTTATATTGCTTGCTCGGACTTAATCCCTGAAATTAAAAAAGACTTTACCCCCCTCAAAGCCCTCGCCTATTTCTGCGTTTTTATCTTAGGTATCTTCTTAATGCTGGCAATGAAACTTTGGCTTGGCGGAGTATAGCTTGCATTTTTTTCATATCTGTGGTATAACCCAACCAGTGTATTTTAACAGCGGAGCGTTAAGCTCCACTTTTTATTGGAGGAATTTCAATGCCGTATAAAATTTTTTTTGTGGATGTGGACCCTAACTTAAGAGACCTAGTAAAGGAAACTCTTTTTATGGAATTTGATATCATAGCCTTTCCATGTGGCGAAGAGCTACTGGAAAAGTTTGATGAAAAAAATCCTCCCCATCTTGTAATATTAGATGTTTTTAGGGAGGGAGACGCAGAGAAGACCCTTAAAGCTCTTCGCGAGATAGGTTATAGGGGAAAGGCCATAGTTTCCTCTGGATATATTGTTCTAGGGGAAAAGGTTGAGGATTTCGATGGCACTCTATCAAAACCTTATTCATTGGAGGAACTATTAGATACTGTAAATAGGGTATTGTTTGGAGAAATAAGGATTTTACTTGTTGACGATAACGAATTTATAAGAGAGGCTTTGGGGGATTCGCTACGGAGAATGGGGTTTCAAGTAACTGCTTGCTCAAGCGGGGAAGAAGCGGTTTCTATCGGGCTTGCTTTTGATGTCTGTATCACAGATTTTAGTTTAGGAGGGGGTTATGACGGAAGAACATTGAAGAATGCTTTGATACCTTTGTCGATAGAAAATAAAAATGCAATTTATATTTTAATGACAAGTGATCCAGAAGCTTTAGCGGGAGACTTTGATAGAGTCTTCATAAAAAAACCGCTTATAATGAGTAGCTTAGTACAAGCCATAAAGGAGATGGTAGAAAAAAGGGCGGGGGCGTAAGCTCCCACTTTTTATTTATTTAATTTTTTGCGCTTATAAATAAAAATTATTAGGCTGGTTATGATGGCTATTAAAAAAATATAGTCAAAGAATTGAGTATACTGGCCGAGTTTTTGCCAGTTTTGTTTTAGAGAAAAGCCAAGCCAAGTTAAAAATATATGCCAAATAGTCGCCCCGGCCACAGTGTAGGTTAAAAATTTTGTTATGTTCATTTTGGCGGCCCCAGCTGGCAGAGAAATCAAATGCCTAACCACTGGAATAAATCGGGAAATAAAAATTGTTTTTTCGCCATGCTTTTTAAAAAAGTTTTCAGTTTTTTCTAAATCTTCTGGTTTTAATAAAAAATATTTGCCGTATTTTAAAATAAACGGCTTACCCCCATAAAAGCCAATATAATAAGAAAGCAAAGAGCCAATAATACTGCCCAAAGCGCTCACAAGAATTACCATGAAAAAAGAAAATTGTCCCGTGGAAACTAAAAACCCAGCAAACGGCATCACGGCTTCGCTTGGCACGGGCAAGGCTGTGCTTTCTAAAACCATTAAAAAGAAAACAAAAAAATATCCTCCCGAGGAGATTAAAGCAGTTATGTATTGTATTGCTATTTCAGTGATAGGCATAAAGTTGTATGAGGGCAGACCTCCCAAGGGCTCGGGCTCAAGTTTTGGGAGGAGGTCAGCCCTCATTCATAGCGGAGGGCTTCGATAGGGGATTTTTTGGAGGC
>JAZDKU010000041.1:0-43160 GCA_043802745.1 bacterium
GGCGCTTTATCTAACAGTGGGGAAAAGCTAGAATTAAAAGATCCGCAAGGCAATATTATTGATAGTATTGATTGTTCGGCTGGCTGGTTTGCTGGTGATAATTCTGCCTCAACTAGCCGAAAAACAATGGAAAGGAAAAGCACGGTTATTTCTGGCAATAGTATAAGCAACTGGGACGATAATAATGGCATTGTTATAAACGGATTAGATGCAAACAATAATCAAATTTTAGGAACGCCCAAAGCTCAAAATAGTGTTTTGGAAAATTTAACCCCAGAGCCGCCAAAAAACTTCATCCTTAACCAAAGCCAAGACCGAAAAAATAGCGCGCTTTTAACTTGGGCCACTAGCACGGATTTAGATACATTAGCCAACCAGCTTTCTTATGTTATTTATTACTCACGTTACTCAAAGCAGGTATTAGATGAACAAACAGCCACTTCTACCAATGTATTTACGCAAATAGCCACGACTTCAGCTACTTCTTTATTTTTGGAAAATTTAGAATTTGCTTCTGTTTACTATTTTACAGTTCGGGCTTTTGACGGCTTTGCTTATTCTGCCATTTCGTCTACCACGACTATGGCTACTCCCCTAGCTCCAATTACAAATTTAATGGCAGTGCCTTCAACAGTGCGAGGAACAATAGATTTGTTTTGGGCTTGCCCTTATTTGAATGATTACAGCACAGGGGTACTTATAGACGCAGATAGTTATGTTATTAAAACAGATAGCCAGCCAATAACCACTAGCTCTTGGGACACAGCTCAAACGATTAGCCAAAATATCATACCAAAGCCAGCGGGGGAGGTGGAGGTTTTAAATATCGGAAATTTGCCAACCGATACTAAAACATTTTTTGCTATTAAATATATCGGATTAAGTGGACAGGAATCTTTAATATCGGATAATGTATCGGCAATTGCTTGGAAGGGATTTAGAGATAATGGCAATGGCACCCTCACTGACTTGCGCACCAACTTAACTTGGCAAAAAAATGTCAATAGCGCTATAAATAATTTTGGGGCAAGCAGTACTCAAAACGAGGCAAATGCTTTTATAGCGGGGCAAAACAGTGAATGGCGCTTGGCAAATTTTAAGGAATTAGCCAGCTTGATTGAATACAAGCCAACATCTCCAAGTGTTTGGCCAGACTTTGAAAATATCTCGTCAGAAAGATATTGGGCCACAGGAACAAGAGATGTTGGGTCCAACGGCTTTGGTCAGCCGCATACCTACAACGGCTGGTATGCTGACTTTAGCAATGGCCAGATAAATAAAGATTATTTTGATGGTAGCCAATCCCAACTTTATCCATTTATGGCTGTGAAGGGAGATGCAATTCCCGGCGGTATGGAAAATGATGATTTTGATTTTGTTAATAACAATGACGGCACAGTAAATGACAATCGCACTGGCTTGATGTGGCTTAAAGCAGAGTTGGCTCAATTTGGCGATAATAGAAAAACATGGAACACGGCTTTTAGCTTTGCTAATAATGCGGTTTTGTGCAACGACGGAACTTTACAGGGAACATACAACACGGCTGGGGATTGCTCAAGCCATGGCGGAACAAAGTATGATGACTTTAGATTGCCGAATATCCAGGAAATGATGGAAGTAACTAAGCTGGGCAGCTCTGAAATTATACTTTGGCAGAGTGGGTATAGTTATTTTTATTGGAGCTCAACAATGCTTGATGAAAATAATTTTTGGTTTGTGGGTGAGAGCTATAATACTGGGTGGGTGTTGCCTAATGGTAAAAACAACCAAGCCAATATCCAGCTGGTGCGTGACCCGTAAAATACAGAATTTTAAGCAATTAAAAAGAGAGGCAGTCTGAATATATTTTGTGTTTTATCGCTAGCAATTAGGATAAAATTTTGGGAGAGAAATCTGCCTCTCATGGTATGGCTTTAGTATACTATATTTATATAAAGAAAGAAAGGAGAAAGGCGGTAATTATCAAGCCATAAACTCGTCTTTTGCCTTCGCGGGGGGTTGAGGGGCGTACGGGGGGAGGTTTCTGATTTTTTATGTGGGGTTTTTGGAAGGTTAACCAAACCGCCTTTCTATATAATTTATTTTTAGCATACTTTTTAACAGAGAGCAATTTTAATGTTCAGGCTATATGGACGTATACACACAATTGACAAAAACAGAGTTTTTGCTAAGGTATGGTTAAATTGCAATATTGCAAAAGAGGGGTAGGGGTTGTAGGTGGATAGCTAGTATTTTTCTCCAAAGTTCTTACTAGCGACCCAACCAAGCCTATAATTCTTACCCCTATTATTTTCCCTTCTAAAAAGGGTTTTATTTTTATATTAGTTGTGATAAGATTTAAAAATGTTTTTACAGAGCCATATTATAAAGCTCACAATGGCTGTTTATAAAGTGAGCGATTTTTTTCCAGAAAGAGAGCCATTGAAAGTTTTGATAAAACAAAAAGCTGATGAAATTTTAGCTGGTTTGATATTGCAAGAAAAAGATATAGAAAAGCATATTGAGGTGATGAGGGCGTATATTGAGCTCTCTTGTAATTTAGGCTTGGCTAAAAAAGAATATCTTGAGGTTTTGGGAAAAGAATATGGTCTAATAGCAGATAACTTGAAAGTGGAGAAAAAGGAAGAACCCATCTCCGCTCCTGTGGAGCTTCGGCGTGGCAAGGAAGAGGCTAAAGTAGAAGTTGTGCTGAATGGTCGGCACAGAAAAATTATTGATATTTTGAAAAAGGGCAAACCAATTCAGGTTAAGGATTTAAAAAACACTTTTCCAAATATTAGCAAGAGAACATTAAGAAGAGATTTTGAGTATTTACTAGACAAGGGCCTGGTGGATAGGATCGGCAATAATAATAATACAGAGTATAAATTAAAATCAGCTAGGACACAGTAGGACATAACTAGGACATTGCTTTATTACAAATATGACCACCCCAGAAAATAAAAAATTTGCTAAAATTTACGATAAACATATAGATAAAATCTACAGGTTTATCTTTTTAAAGACAGGCGCAAAAGAGGTGGCCGAGGACATTACCAGCCAGGTTTTTACTAAGGGCTGGAGAAAGTTTAAGTTGCAGGGCGCTGACATAAATAATATGTCCGCATATCTTTTTCAGATCGCCCGAGCTGAAGTGGCCAACCATTATCGAGAAGCAAGCAAGTTTCAAATTGTGTCTGCTGAAGCGGTTGAGATTGTGGATACAAAAAATGATCTTGTTGGTCAAGACATAAAAGACGTTTTAAGGGGCGTGGATGATGAGCTGCAAGATATTATAATTTGGCATTATGTGGAGGGTATGAGTTTTAAAGAAATTGGCAAGCTATTAAATAAGCCAGAAGGCACAGTGCGAGTAATGGCGCATAGAGCGCTGAAGGAACTTCGCGAAAAAATGGCGAAGATTTAAGCTGGGACGACCCCACCCCTCGGCTTTGGGGCCGAGGAGTGGGGTCGGGAGACTTGTAACGAAATACCCTGTTTTTGCGTCATAATAATAAGCATCTATGATAGACAAGCAAATTATCTCACAATTAAAAGGGTTAAAAGCAATAAAGCCAGGCAAGGACTGGGCTATTTTAGTTAAAAAGGATTTCTTGGCTGAACCGATTGAATTACAAAATATTCAAGAAAAAGTTAGCTTTGGAGAAGCAATTTTTTCTTTCTTTGCTAAGCCAGCTTTTGTGGTGGGGTCGGTTGTTATGGTTGGTTTGATTATTATGGGATCTTTTGCTTATTTTGGCTTGCAAAAAAAGAATTATGATTTGCAGGCATATGTGGATAGCTTTGCCCCGCAAACAGAAGAAAACAAACAAGCGATTGCTGGCCTAGAAGATGTTAAAAATAAAATGGATGAAGTAAAAACAGCTTTGGTTGCTTTAAAAACAAGCAATGACCCGAAAAAAGTTTTAGTAGTAACAGGGGTTGTAAAGAACACAGTTAAAAATAGTCAAATAGCCATAGACCAAATTAAAAGTTCCAATACTGATTTGTCAAAGCAGGCTTTGGCAAGTTTGGGTAAAATAAAAGAAAGCTCGCAAGAAATAGAAAAAACTAGCGTTGACATGCAAGTGGAAATGTTTAAAACATATTTGGCTGAATTAAAAACAAAAACTTTAAACGAACAAGATCAATCAAGATTAAACGAAGCAGAAAAATGTTTTGATCAAGGTAACATAGAAAATGCCATTCTTTTGCTTGTGAGAATAGGACAATAATAAACAACACGACCCCACCCCTCGGCTTTTTGGCCGAGGAGTGGGGTCGTTGAAAGACTTCCTTAAAGGTCGAGAAAAAATAAAAAACACCCCAGTAGTAGAGCATAGCTCACTACGGGGCAAGAAAAAATAAAAAAATGAGTAAAATAGCAAAGAAATTCGCAACAATTGCTACAATTATTACAGTTGTAGCTATGGTTGTTGGACCTGTTGCTCCAGCTCAAGCTTTGGACTCAGCTGATTTGCAAGCGCAAGTTGCTGCCTTACAGGCTCAATTAGCGAGTTTGACATCTCAATTGAGCACAGTTCAAAACACTCCGTCTGGAACAACCGGCATTCCTGCTGTTTGCGCTGGCATATCCTTTAATAGGAATATCGCCAGAAATTCAGTGGGCGCTGATGTAAAATGTTTACAAGCATTGTTAAATCAATTAAATGTAAACGTGGCTGATACTGGCGCTGGCTCTCCCGGACACGAAACAACCTTTTTCGGCGGAGCAACCAGAGCAGCTGTGATTAGATTTCAGGAATTGTATAAAGCCGAATGTTTAACTCCAATCGGATTAACTTTAGGAACCGGCTTTGTTGGCACCTTAACCCGAGCTAAATTAAATGGTTTATTGGTTGGAGGAATAGCTGCAACATTTCCTGCAGGATGCACTTCAGCTTCAGGATACAGCACAGTAACAGGTTTATCTTGCGCCACTGGCGCAGTAACTCCTCCTGTGTTACCAGCTGGATGCACTTCAAGTGCAGGCTACAGCCCAACCACAGGACAATCCTGCGCAACTGGCGCAGTAACTCCTCCTGTTGTTGTTACTGGCGTTGTCACAGCTTCCTTAGCAAGCGACAATCCAGTTTCGGCTTCAATCGTATCTGATGCTGGCGGTTCTCAATCAATAATCCCAATGCTTAAAGTTAATTTAAGCAATGGCACAGCCAGTGAAATAAAAGTAACCTCGTTGAAATTTTTGAGAAGTGGTATTTCCGCTGATTCTGATCTTTCTCAGGCCTACATTTATGATGGCGACACAAAGTTAGCTGAATATAACTCTTTCTCTTCATCTGTTTTAACTTTCACTAATTCAGCTGGCGTTGTGATAATTCCAGCCAATAGCGTTAAAACAATTACCTTGAAAGTTGATTTGGCTAATGGAACAGCTGCTGGCAAAACAATTAATTTTAGCATTAATGCTGCCACAGACATTGTTTCCAACGCAAGTTCGGTTGGGGGCGTATTCCCAATTACTGGCAACAATATGTCAACTGCATTGGTAACTGACTTGGGTGAATTGGATGTGACCATGGTCGCTACTCCAGCAACCCCAGATCCAGGTGTTGGCGTTGAAGTGTTTAAATTCACTTTGGCTGACACTAACCAAAAGATTGAATTAAGAAGGCTTGTCTTCAGTAATATTGGCACTGTTGCTTATACTGATTTAGCCAACTTCCAATTACTTGATGGAGCTACCCCAGTTGGTTCAATTGTAGCTTCAGCCAATAGCGACAAGACCGTTGTTATGGATTTAGCAACACCTTTGGTGATTGATAAAGGCATAACTAAGACAATGACCTTGAAAGCTGATGTAGTGGCTGGAACAGCCAGAACCTACAGGTTTAGCTTTCAGAATATGAGTGATGTTGTGGCTTATGATGCTCAATATAAAGTTTTCATTAAGCCAAACCAGTCTGATTCATGGACAATCGTGAACGGCACTGAAGCAACCATTCAATCTGGTAAGGTTACTGTTTCAAGATCAACCGATTCTCCACAGGGCAATATTTCGTCTTTGGCAACTAATGTTGTTTTAGCGAAATATAAAATAAAAGCCAGCGGAGAAGATGTTAAAATCTCTGACTTGACTTTAAAGATTTATGGCACTATTGCTGCTGTTGGTATGTACCAAACAGCTATTTATTATGATGGTAGCCAAATTGGGCAAACAACCACTACAATGAATTCTGGCTCAGCAGCCGCAAATACTGGAGGTACAACCTTTAGCTTTGGCAATACTTTTGTCCTCCCAGCAGGCGTTGAAAAAGTGATAGAAATTAGATCTGATGTTAAGACATCAGCCGGTGGAACAATTACATCTGGTTCAACCTTAACAGGTCAAATTTCTGCTTTCACCGCCACTGGCAAGACATCAGCTGCTACTGTAACAATTGGCTCAGTGACTGGTTATCAATTAACCGTTTCTGCTGGCACAATGGCAGTAACAAAGAATCAGGCCGTTCCTTCTTGGACAGCAACTTATCCAACTGGCGTGGCCGGAGGTGTTAATGTTTTGATTGGTTCATTTATTCTTACAGCTGGTTCCGGTGAGGGAGCAAACATTACTGGCATTTCAGCCCAGATTGCTTCAACCTCGGTTCCTGGCACAGCAAACACAGAATTCCAAAATGTAAGAATTTTTAAGGGTACTTATGCAAGCGGTGTTCAGCTTGGTTCTGCCTTAAATAGTGGCGGAACTCCAACTGCAAGCACTACTTACACTGTATATCCAAGCCCATACCTTGCTTTGGCAAAAGCCGAGTCAGTTACTTTAAATGTCTATGCTGACATTTTAACTGGCGCTGATACAAACAACATTAGGCAGGTTGTTATTGGTCCGGTCTATGGCACAGGATTAATAACTAATACTTCTATTGACAGTTCTGGCTGGGTTTCTGGCCAAGACGCAGTTGTTTCGGCTGGTGGCTATGTAGGCGCAGCTATTGACGTAGGTACTCCGGTCGCTAGCTTAGTGGTAGCTGGTTCAACAGGTGTTGAATTTGCCAAATGGAAATTATCGGCAAGTTCCTCGCCAGAAGCTATGAGTGTTACTGGCTTAATTGCTACAACTACTTTGACCACAGCTACTGTTAGCTCTGTGTCAAACCTTGTTTTGTCTGCCACTATTGATGGCGTGGCAAGTTCTTGGACAGGCGTTACTTTAACTGGCTTAGCGGCAAATGAGAGAGCTGACTTCGGCAGTTTAATGACTGTTAACCCATTGGTTATTCCAGCTGGAAAAGAAGCTGTTGTTACTTTGAAAGCGGATGTTGCCAGCTGGCCAACAGCCCCATCCGGAGGAGTTGTTACTTTTGCCTTAGCAAGCACAACTTGGAAGGGTGAAGGTGATCCAACCTCGGTGACAGTTTATGCTGTGGGTAATGCTCAAACACTTTACAAGAGCAAGCCAACAGTTACTTTAACTGCTCAACCACTTCCTGGAGGCACATTCTCTGATGGCACACAAACCTTGATTAAATTCAGGATAGCGGCTGACGCAAAAGGCGCTATTGACTTGCAAAGAGTTAATATAAAAGTTGCAGTTAATGACATTGCCACCACAACAAGCAACTTGTCTATTCAAGACATTAGCTTGTATGAAGTTGGCGACACCACTGTATTGAATGATAGGGTTAGTATAAATGCAACAGCTACAGCGGCGTATACTGATTACTCAGCAAGCTCAACTGTGGCTGACTCCATATTTGGCGGCGCTTTAACTGGCGACCCATTATCAAAGACAGGTAATATATTGTTAACAAATAACGATGGATCTGCTTTGACACAAATTGGAGCAGGCAGTTATGTTGACTTTGAAGTAAAAGCAACTATTGCAGGTTCTGCTCAATACGATACTATGACCTTTAGTTTGGATGATCTTAGCGCTGCAGAAGATAATGCTATTAAGTGGGGTGATACTATTACTAGTGTTATTCCTTCTACTTCTGTGAAGACAATACCAACTAATACTTGGTCATATACTAGATAGAAAAGATAGAGCGAACGAAACCCCTCCGCCTTTGGCGGAGGGGTTTTGTGTTGGTTATCCACAGGGGTTGACAAAATTTTTTATGATATAATAAATAAATTAAAAAGGTCGAATGAGAATTTTTTGATTAAATTTTTTACTTATTAAATATGATGCAAGATAAAAAACAAATTATTGGATTAATTTTATCCGTGGTTTTATCAGTTGGCTTGGTTGTTGCTGGAGTTAACGCTGCCACCACGGTTGGCACAGATGTTTCTGTAGCCGGGGATTTAGCAGTTGTATCCACCACAACTTTGAATGGAGACACAACTTTAGGTAATGCAGTTGGTGATGTTATTCTTATTACTGGCACCCCAACCATTTCCCCAACTACCACATTCACGGCTGGCGCTACTTTTGGGGGAGACGTAACAGCTTCCTTGGATCTAGATGCTGGCGGTAATTTAACAGTCACAGCCACCACAACTTTAAATGGCGATATGATATTGGGAAATGCGGTAGGGGATAGTATTCTTATCACTGGCACCCCAACTATTTCTCCAACTACTACATTTTCCGCAGGAGCTACTTTTGGTGGTGATGTAACAGCCTCCTTGGATTTAAATGCTGGCGGTAATTTAACAGTCACAGCCACCACAACCTTAAATGGTGATGTGGTTTTGGGCAATGCTTCCAGCGACAACATTACAATTACAGGAAGAATAGCTACCACCACTGTTTATGGATTAACTGTAAGCGGCGAGTTAGTGGCTTCTCTTGACGCTTCAGTAGCTGGAACTTCTACTTTAAGTGGTGATGTTTTATTGGGCGATGCAGCGGGTGATAGTATTATACTTAACGGTACTTTAAGCGTTGTGCCAGCCCTAACTATGACCGCCACCTCTACAATGAATGGCGATGTGGTTTTGGGTAATGCGACAGCAGACAATATTACTACTACTGGTATATTTACCACTACAACTTGGGCCGGAGGAACAATTGTCGGAGGGGACATATCTGGGGTTTTGGATTTAACCGCGGCTGGCACTTCCACCTTTAGTGGTGATATTGTTTTGGGCAATGCCGTAGCTGACAACATTCTTATCACTGGCACACCAACTATTTCTGCAACTACCACATTTTCAGCCGGCGCCACTTTTGCAGGGGATGTTACTGCTTCGTTAGATTTAAATGTGACATCAGCTTTAACTGTAACAGCAACCACAACCCTGAACGGTAGTGTGGTTATAGACAATGCCGCTGATTTAACTGTTGGCACAGCCACTTCTACATTTGCAGGCGATGTTACTTTGGGCGATACGGCTGCCGATAACATTAGGATAAACGGCACAATTTCTTCAGCTACTACTACATTGTTAAGTATTGGCGGAGGTCAGATGATAGCAAGGCATTTGAGCGGAATTGCCACTATTGATTTTGCCGCCATACCTGCTTTAAATTGCGCTACGAGTTCTATCACGGTTACCGGTGCTCTTGACGGAAATACAGTCGTTTTAGGGATACCAAACGCAGTAGCTTCTGCAACCTCAACTATTTCTTGGAGTGGTTGGGTAGCTGCTAACGATACTGTTTATGTGAGAGTGTGCAATGTAGGCAGTTCAGATGCTACTCCTGACCTTGCTTCCGGATCTTTTCGAGCAGATGTTTGGCAACATTAAACTAAAACCTAAACCCCCTAACACCAATCTGATTGGTGTTAGGGGGTAAACCAAATTATAATTATGGTTAAGAAAATATTTTTAATAGTTATTATGGCTGTGGGTTTAGTTTTTGTTGGAAATTCTGCTTTTGCTGCTTACGATGATGTTACATATACCGCTGGAGATGATGTTCTGCTTTACCTAACAACGGGAACTATAAACTTGAAAGTTATTTCTGGCAGTGTGGCTTCAACCACCGTTAATGCGGCCAGTGTTGTTTTTAGAATGGTTCCCAGTTCTGTAATTTCACTTACCAACACAGATAGAAAGTTAATGACTAACTCGTTAAATACAGAAACGATTTGCACTAATTCTACAGCACAAGTTACTTTAACAGCAACCAGCACAACATTAGCTGATATCACAGTGACTATCGGGGAGAGTTGTCCGGCCATAAACCCGGGAGGTGGAACTCAGGGCGGTGGTGGTAGTGTTAGCGACACCACAGCCCCAACAGCTTCTGCGGTTAGTGTCCAAGTTGGCTCAACTGAAGCGCAAATAACTTGGAACACCAACGAAGCGTCATTGTCGTGGGTGTTGTATGGCGCTTCGAGCTCGTATGGCAACGAGAGTTTAGGAACAACATACATCACAAGCCATTCGGCCAAAATAGTTGGGCTAAATGCCAGTTCTATTTACCATTACCAAGTAAAAACCAAGGACAGCACTGGAAATGTGGGTTATTCTTCTGATTACATTTTCACTACTTTAGCAACTGGTAATTTAGCAACAACAACTTCAACTACCACCGCTACTACTGTTGTAGTAACTCCAATAACTCCAGTAACTCCAGTAACTCCAAAGCCGATTTCTCAAATGACTATTCCAGAATTGCAAGCAGAAATTGCCAGAATTACAGCTTTGATAAATCAGCTAATAGCAATGATAGGGACAGCTGGAAATTCAGGCATACAACCACCCGGTCTTATTGTTAGTGGGATTAAAAAAATCTTGAAGCAAGGGAACTCGGGTGATGAAGTAAAGTTATTGCAAACTTGGCTTTCTCGCGATCCATTAGTGTATCCTGAAGGAAAAATAACTGGTTATTTTGGCGCTTTAACCAAGGTGGCTGTGATAAAATTTCAAGAAAAATACGCTAGTGAGGTCTTAACTCCAAATGGATTAACAAAAGGCACAGGATTAGTGGGAGCATCGACAAGAGCAAAACTAAACAGCTTATTCGGCCAATAAAAAGCCCTAGCGACTCCACCCCTCGGCCCCAAGCCGAGGAGTGGGGTCGTTTGTTTTCCGAAAAAAGTGTACGAGGGCAGACCTCCCAAGGCTCGGGCTCAAGATTTGGGAGGAGGTCAGCCCTCCTACACTTTTTTTATTTTTATGCTAAAATAGACTTATGTTTTATTTAAAGCGAAAAGTTTTTGTTGCTGTTATTTTTTGTTTTGCTTTTTTATTTTTGGCGAATAATTTTGCTTTAGCCAAAGCCGAGGGCGAGCAAGAAACATTTTTTGTGGAAAAACTATACGATTTAAAGCAAAGAGAGCAGGTTTCTTTTCGTTTGGTAAAGGTTTCCAGCCAAGCTTATTTTTATATTGAAAGCGATTGGTATTTAAACATAACCGACCAAGAAAGGGGAGTAATAAACCAAAACCTAGCTAGCTTGGCCAATGATTTTGACAAAGAAGTTTATCCAAAATTAACTGCTTTATGGGGAAGCGAATGGACTCCTGGCATTGATAACGACTCAAGAATTACTATTGTTTTTGAGCAATTAACTAAGGGCACAGCTGGTTATTTTAATGATGCCAACGAATATTTAAAACAGCAAGCGCCTTTTTCTAATGAGAGAGAAATGCTTTATCTTTCAGCCGAATATCTAAAGGGTAGTTTAATAAAAAATTATTTGGCTCATGAATTTACACATCTGATTTCTTTTAACCAGAAAGACAGGCTTCATGGTGTGAGCGAAGATGTTTGGTTGTCTGAAGCTCGGGCTGAATATTCTGCGGGTGGCGATTTAGGGCAAAGGATAAATCAATTTAGCCAAAAGCCAAGTGATTCTTTAGTTATTTGGAATGGCGAAGAAGTAGATTATGGGATAGTGGCTATTTTCACGCAGTATTTGGTTGAGAAATATGGAGAAGGGGTTTTGTCTGATTCTCTTCATTCAAAAAAAACAGGTATTGATTCTCTTGACGAAGCTTTATCAAAAGCCGGGGTAAACAAGAGCTTTTTACAAATTTTTAATGATTGGGCTTTGGCTGTTTCTTTAAATAGCTGTTCTTTGGGGGATGTTTATTGCTACAAAAATTCAGCTTTAGTAAATTTAAGAATTGCTCCCAATTTAGTGGTTTTGCCTTCCACTGGCAAAACAAATTTATCGCTTAATTATTCTTTATCTCCTTGGTCAAGCAGTTGGTATAGGTTTATTGGCTCGGAAGGTGATTTAAAACTGGCATTTGATTTTGACCCCAAAGCTTTGTTTACTTTAAAATATATTTTATGTGAGATAAAAGATGGCTGTTCTGTTTTTGATTTTGACACAGATGGTTCTTTGAAAAAAGAATTAACAATTAATAATTTTAGCCAGAATTATTTAAGCCTAACCTTGATACCTTCAGTTAAGCCAAGATTTTCAAACATAGCCACTCTTGGCGATGCTTATTCTTTTTCTGTTTTAGCGCAAACAAGCAATGAGCCATCGCAAGCCGTACAAGAAGAGGAGCTCATAAAAGCGCTTTTAGCGCAGATTGAGCAATTAAAAGCCCAAATAGCCAAGGTTCAAGCCCAGTTGGCAGTTTCCCGACCCCACCCCTCGGCTTGCGGGCCGAGGGGTGGGGTCGTCTCGAATCTTTATTTTGGCGTAAGGTCAGACGAGGTTAAGTGTTTGCAGAATTTTTTAATAAGCCAAAATGTTTATCCAGAAAAAATAGTGAGCGGGTATTTTGGTGTTTTAACTAAATCAGCGGTTATTAGATTTCAACAAAAATACAGCCTTAACCCCACAGGAGACGTGGGGGTTTTAACAAGAATTAAAATTAATTCTTTATTGGCAGGCCTTTTATATTAAAAATATGACTACCTTAGAACAAAAAAATATTTCTCTTGGTTTGGTTGGGGCTGGTTATTGGGGCAAAAATTTAGTAAGAGTCTTTAATACTTTAGGTGTTTTAAAAAAGGTTTGCGACTGCAATACAGAGGTTATTTCTCAAGTTAAAAAAGATTATCCAGAAATTTCTGTGGTTCAAGATTTTAACAATTTATTAGAAGACAGAGAATTAGTCGGTATAGTAATTGCCTCCCCGGCTGTTAGCCATTACGAGCTGGCAAAAAAAGCGCTCATAGCAGGCAAGCATGTTTTTGTGGAAAAACCCTTGGCATTAAAGGTTCAACACGGTGAAGAGCTTGTGGCATTGGCAAAAGACAAAGAGCTTGTTTTGATGGTTGGCCATTTGCTTTTGTATCACCCAGCCATTGTGAAATTAAAAGAAATGATAAAATCTGGTGATTTAGGAGAAATTCGCTATATTTATTCTAACCGCTTGAATTTTGGAAAATTAAGAACAGAAGAAAATGTTTTATGGTCTTTCGCGCCCCACGACATAGCTATTGTTCTTGATTTTTTGGGTATGCCAAAATCAGTAAATTGTTTGGGAAAAGATTTTTTGCAAAAAAATATACCAGATGTTACTTTAACCTTTTTAGAATTTGACAATAATCAAGCAGCCCACATTTTTGTTTCTTGGCTAAATCCCTTTAAAGAGCAGAAGCTTTCTATTATCGGCTCTTTAAAAATGGCGGTTTTTGATGGAGTATTGAACCAGTTATCGGTTTTTGAACATAAAGTTCAAACAAACGGTTCAAATTTTATCCAAGCTATGCCAGGTCAGGCCCAAGCAATTGATTTTGGCAACGAAGAGCCACTTATGCAAGAAGCCAAACATTTTTTAGAAAGCATTCAAGAAAACAAAACTCCTTTGTCGGATGGAAAAGAGGCCTTAGCGGTTTTAAGGGTCTTGGAGGGGTCCCAGAAATCATTAGAAGAGGGAACAAAAATAGTTTTGTAGGATTTTTCTTGTTTTTGCGTTGTTTTTAGTTTAAGATAATCAATATATGCAATTAGACCAGCCAGAACAAAAAGATTTTTGGGTTCATGAAACAGCCCAAGTTGAGGAAGGGGCTTTTATTGGGTTGGGAAGTAAGGTTTGGAATAATAGCCAAGTAAAAAAGGGAGCTGTGGTGGGCAAAAATTGCGTTATTGGCCATAATTGTTTTGTTAATTTTGGCGCAAAACTAGGAGATGGTGTTAAGTTAGAATCTAATATTGATGTTTGGGAGTTAGTGGAGCTTGAGGATTATGTTTTTGTTGGACCATCGGCTGTTTTTACTAATGATCCAAATCCAAGGGCTAAATATCCAAAATCAAAATTTCCAGAATACGGAAAATGGAGACCAACTTTAATAAAAAAAGGAGCTTCTTTGGGGGCCAATTGCACAATTGTTTGTGGAAATACTGTTGGCGTGTGCGCTTTTGTGGGGGCTGGGTCAGTGGTAACTCATAATGTGCCTGATTATGCCATTGTGGCAGGCAATCCTGCTAAAATAATTGGCTGGATGTGTGAATGCGGTAATAAATTAAATTTTGAAAATAAAGCTGAGGACACATGCTTAGTTTGCGCTAAAAGGTATCAAAAAGTTGAAGAAAAAGTAAGCCAAAAAAATATGAAATTTCTTGATTTATCTCTCCAGTACCAATCTATAAAGTTAGAAATAGACAAAGCAGTCCAAAGCACTCTGGACAGTTGCCAATTTATTGGGGGAACGGAAGTTGAAAATTTTGAAAAAGAAATAGCAGAATATTGCCAAGCTAAAGAGGCAGTTTCGGTTAATTCGGGCACAGACGGTTTGTTTTTATCTTTAAAAGCCTTGGGAATTGGGGATGGGGATGAAGTTATTACCACCCCTTTTACATTTGTGGCCACAGCCGAGGCTATTGCCAATGCTGGAGCAAGGCCAGTTTTTGCTGATATTGACCTTGAAACATTTAACATTGACCCAAAAGAAATTGAAAAGAAAATTACCAATAAAACCAAGGCTATTATCCCAGTACACCTCTTTGGTCAAATAGCGGATATGGAGGCCATAATGGCTTTAGCAAAAAAATATAATTTAAAGGTGATTGAAGATGCAGCTCAAGCAATTGGCGCAAAATCTAACGGCCGAAGAGCAGGCTCTTTTGGAGATTGTTCTTGTTTTAGTTTTTTCCCTTCTAAAAATTTAGGAGGATTTGGCGATGGAGGAATGATAACAACTAATCAGCTAGAAGTGGCTCAAAATATAAAGTCGTTAAGAAGCCATGGTTCTTCGCCTCAAGAAAAATATTTAAACTTAATTTTGGGGGTAAATTCGCGGTTAGATGGACTGCAAGCTAGTATTTTAAGGGTAAAATTAAAGTATCTTGAAGAATGGAACAGCAAAAGAGCCAGCAAAGCAGAGTATTACTCTGAAGGATTAAAAGACATCTCAAGCATTAAGGTTCCTTTGGTTTCTCAAGAAAAACATATTTTTCATCAATATACAATTAGGGCTCAACAAAGAGATGCGTTAAAGGATTTCTTGGGTAAAGCTGGCATTCCAACAATGATTTATTATTTTTTGCCCCTTCATCTTCAGCCAGTTTTCTCTGGGCTTGGTTATAAAGAGGGCGATTTCCCCCAAGCAGAAAAAGCATCCCAAGAAGTATTGAGTTTACCTATTTTTCCTGAACTTTTAGAAACAGAGCAAGACGAGGTTATTAAAAAGATAAAAGAGTTTTTTATTGCATAAAATGATTATTGAGGATATTGGAAAAATGTATAAAAAGGCCTTGGTAACAGGCGGGGCAGGGTTTATTGGCAGTCATATTTGTGAGGACTTGCTTGTTTCTGGCATAAAGGTTGTTTCTCTTGATGATTATTCGGCTGGCAAAGAAAAAAACCATAGCCATTTAGAAAAGCACCCAAATTTTTCAGCTGTAAAATGCGATATTACCAATAGCCAAGAGCTGTCAAAACATTTTCAAGGGGTTGACTTGGTTTTTCACAACGCTGCTTCTAAGAAAAACATTTGTTTGAAAGATCCAAGAAGGGATTTGGATGTTAATGCAGGGGGCACTTATAATATGCTGGAACTCTCTAAGGAAAATGGCGTTAAAAAGTTTGTTCATGCTTCAACAGGCTCGGTTTATGGGGAAGCGCAACACATCCCCCAAAACGAGCAACACCCATTAAATCCTGTTTCTTATTATGGGGTTAGCAAGTTGGCTGGCGAAAAATATGCTATTTTGTTTAATAAACTATTCGGTCTTAACGTTACGGTTTTGCGGTATTTTCATGTTTTTGGTTCTCGCCAAGAATCAAATGAGTTTGGCGGGGTTGTACCAATTTTTATAAGAAGTTTACTTGAAGGTCATCAGCCAATTATTTTTGGCGACGGCAAACAAGAGAGAAGCTTTACCTATGTTAAAGATGTTGTAAAAGCAAATTTGTTAGTGGCTGTTAAAGAAAAATCAACTGGGGAAGTATATAACTGCGCTTCTGGCATTTCAGTTACAATTCAAGAGCTGTGCGAGAAAGTTATTGAAGAGTTTGGCAAAAAAGGAATTGTGGAGCCAAAGTATGAAGATTGGTTAATTGGGGATATAAAAAAGTTCAACATTGACAACGCAAAGATTAAATCGCTAGGCATGGAATTTGAAACAGATTTTCATAAAGCGCTCAAAACCACTATTGAAGAAACAAAAAAGTATTTAAACTCATGAAGGATGTATCTTTATTGGTTATTTCAACTTATGGCGTAGGATTGAAAGTATGGAAAGACGGTGGTTTATATGACCGTGAGATTGGCTATTATAAAAAATTGGGAAAGTATATAGATGGGTTTGGCATTATGGTTTATGATAAAACCAACGAAAAGCCGTTTGATGGGGGTTATGATTATTACTATAACCGCTATAAAATACCGAATATCATTTTTAGCTTTATTTGGCCTTTTTTAAATTTTAAGGCAATCAAAAAGTATAATATAATAAGAACTAACCAGTTTTCTGGGGCTTGGGTGGGGTTATTAATAAAATTACTGCATAAAGAAAAGGTTTTTGTAATGAGGGGTGGCTATGCCTGGCATGCTAATAAAAAAGGATTTATTGCTTGGCTTATTGATGCTTCAATGAGTATTTGCTTGAAATTTGCTGATTTGGTTTTTTTTGTTTCCCCAGAAGACAGAGATGATTACTTGAAAAAATACGGCCAAGGATTTATAGCAAAATGTAGAATTTTGCCTAATTCCATTGATACGGATTTATTCAAGCCAAATAATAATCCTTCTGGCGATGGCAAAATTCATATTGCTCTTGTTGGCCGATTAGTTGAAATGAAAAACTTCCAATCAGCATTAATGGCCATTGCAAATTTAAAAGAAGAATTAAAAAGTCAAGTGTGTGTTGATATTGTGGGATTGGGAGATTTTGCTGATAATTTAGTTGGTATTGCCAAAGAAAAAAAATTAAATTATAAATTTTGGGGGCCGTTAGCTAACAATGAAATTGCTAAAATTTTAAGTAATTCTGATATTTATTTATTGCCCCAGCTTTTTGCCTCTGGAATGAGCAAAGGTATTTTAGAAGCAATGGCTTGTGGCAATGTGGTTATTGTTTCAGATATTGAGGCTCACAAAACTACAGTTGAGGATAAGGTTGACGGGTTTCTTTGCAGAACCGACATTAAAAGCATTCAGGAGAAGTTAGATTATGTAATAGAGCGCCTTTCTTTTGAGGAAATAAAAAATTTAAGAAAAAAAGCAGTGGAAAAAGTGGAGAGTTTATTCTCTATGGAAAAAACTGCAGAAAAAGAGTTTCAATATTTAAAATCAAAATCAAAATAATTATATGTTTAAAATATTAGTAACTGGAGGGGCTGGGTTTATTGGTGCGCATTTGGTAAATAAATTAGTGGAGTTGGGGCATCATGTTTTGGTGATAGACAATCTTTCCACTGGTAAAAAAGAGAACATCAACTCAAAAGCCGAGTTTCATCAAATAGATATTTGTGACTTTGAAACAATGAATTTATATTTTAAAGACATTGATTATGTTTTTCATCTGGCTGCCTTGCCAAGAGTTTTGGTTTCAGTGGAAGACCCAATTAAAACTTCAAATGTTAACATAATGGGAACTATCAATGTTTTTGAGGCTGCCAGAAAAAATAATGTGAAAAGAGTGGTTAATACCTCTTCTTCTTCGGTTTATGGCAACCAAGAGAAGTTGCCCCTTAAAGAGGATATGATTTTAACTCCAGTGAGCCCTTATGGTTTGCAAAAAATGGTTGGGGAGCGGTTTGCTGACCTTTACAGCGAGTTATATTCCTTAAAAGTTGTTTCCTTAAGGCCTTTTAATGTGTATGGTCCGGGGTTGGATTTTAGCTCTGATTATTCTTTGGCATTGGGAAGATTTTTGAAATTAAAAAAAGAAAACAAGCCCCTGACTATTGAGGGCGATGGTGAGCAGACCAGGGGATATTGTTATGTTGGGGACTTGGTTGAGGCATTTGTTTTGGCAATGCAAAGCCAAAAGATAAAGGGCGGGGAGGCAATAAACGCAGGTAGTGATAAGGCATACTCAATAAATTTTTTAGCAGATTTGGTTGGAGGAGAAAAAGTTTATGGCCCTTCCAGAGTTGGCGATATCCGTCGCACTCAAGCCGATATTTCGAAGGCAAAAGAGTTATTAAATTGGACTCCTAAGATGGATTTTATAGAAGGAGTTGAGATAACTAAAAAATGGTTCGATGAGCAATAAAATTTAAAACTTATGATTAACAAAAAAATTAACGAAATAACAATTGGGATAATGGGCGTGGGTATGGTGGGGGGAGCATTGAAAGATTATTTTGAAAAAAGGGGCAAGAAAGTTGGAGAAAACCTTTTTTTATACGATCCTTTTAAGGGTTTTGAGTCGATTGACGAAGTCAATAAGGCCGATGTTATTTTTATTTGCGTGCCAACACCTTATTTAAAAGGACCTGCCCTAAGGAGTCCGGCTGAGGCTCACTCGAAGCCCAAAGCCGAAGGGTTTGATTTGTCGTATGTGGAAGATGCTTTTTCTAAAATAAAAGGCGAAAAAGTAGTGGTTATAAAATCAACGGCCTTGCCAGGAACCACGCAAAAATTTCAAGACAAATACCCCCAGCACAAAGTTTTATTTAACCCAGAGTTTTTAACCGAGCTAACGGCCGAGCAAGATATGAGCTATCCAGACAGGCAAATTATTGGCTGCACAGAGCAGAGTTTTAATGTGGCCAAAGATATTATGATGCTTTTACCCCTAGCGCCTTATGAAAAAATAATGCCAGCCATTGAAGCTGAAATGGTGAAATATTTTGGCAATAATTGGTTTGCGGTGAAAGTATCTTTTGCTAATCAAATGTATGATGTGTGCCAAAAACTAGGAATAAGCTATGACACAGTAATGGAGGGAGCATCAGCTGACAAAAGAATTGGGCCTTCGCATCTAGTGGTAATGCACAAGGGCTATAGGGGATATGGGGGCAAGTGCCTTCCAAAAGATATTAGAGCATTGATTCAGTTTGGAGATTCAATTGGGGTTGATTTGAAACTCCATAAAACAACCGAAGAGATAAACAACGAATTGATGAAAATGCAGAACATTGATGACCCAGAAAAGTATTCTAAGCGCGAATAATATGAAAAAACCTTTAGCTAAATTGGGGGTTGGTCCGATGAGTTTAGAAATCATTGAAGCGGTTTTTAGGTATTCAGATACCAAAGAAAGTCCATTGATGTTAATTCCTTCGCTTAGCCAGATAAATTTTAGCGGTGGCTATGTTAATAATTGGACTACGACCCAGTTTGCAGAATTTATTGCCTTAATGCGCAAGAAATACCAGAAAGCCGTTGTTTATATGTGTCGTGATCACTGCGGGCCAGGGTTTAATGGTGATAATTTGCTTGATGTGCAAAAAAATATTGATGATGACATTGATAATGGGTTTAATCTTATCCATATTGATTTTAGTAAATTAAAAGGGTCTTATGATGATATTTTGCAAGAATCCAAAAAAGCCATAATAAACATTAAGGCAAAAAATCCACAAGTAATGATAGAGGTGGGCACTGACGAAAACACAGGAGCTTTTTTAGAAGATATTGAACGAATTGAAAAAGAAATGCAGTTTTTTACCTCAATTTGCCCAATTGAATTTTTTGTCTGCCAAACTGGAAGTTTAGTAAAAGAAGTAAATCAGCGAGGAGGTTTCAATGCTTCATTTTTAGAAAAAGTTAAAGAAAAAGCTGATAAATTTAATCTGGCATTAAAAGAACATAATGCCGACTATCTAGACAGCAGTTTAATAGGCCAAAGAAAAGGTATAATTAGCGCTTTAAATGTTGCCCCGCAGTGCGGTGTTTTACAAACGCAGTTAACCATAGAAAAGTGTTTGTTTTATGGTATTGACTTCACTGATTTTTTGCAAGAGGCCTATAACAGCCGAAAGTGGGAAAAGTGGATGGATAAAAGCCAGCCATCAAATGCTTTTTTGTGTTCTATTATTGCTGGACATTATGTTTTTGCTGGGGAGTCCTATAAAAAATTATTTTATAAAATAAGCCAAAGAGAAAACTTTCAAGAAACAGTGATTAACTATTTTATAGATTATATAAATTATTATGTGGAAAATTTTAGCTAAAGGAGCGTTGATTCTGCACAATATGGCTTACAGGGCAAGTTCCATTTTGGCAATAAAAGCAGAAGGAGGGTTGCACCCAAAACACCGGCTTATAAATTACCATCAGTTTTTTTTAGATAATATAGAGAAGGGTAGCGTGGTGTTGGATATTGGCTGTTCAAGCGGAAACTTGGCTTTTGACTTAGCTAAAAAGGCAAGCAGAGTTGTTGGTATTGATTTAAATAAAAACTATTTAAACAAGGCCAAGAAAAATAAGCAAGCCCAAAATATTGATTACATTTTAGGAGATGCTACAACTTACGAATTTAAAGAAAAGTTTGATTTTATAGTTTTGTCTAATGTTTTAGAGCATATTGAAAAAAGAAAAGAATTTTTAGAGAAAATAAAGTCCTTGGCAAATAAGTTTTTAATAAGAGTGCCTATACTAGATAGGGACTGGATTACTTTATATAAAAAAGAAATGGGCGTGGAATACCGCCTCGATAGAGGCCATTTTGTGGAATATACTAAGGATAGCTTTGAAAAAGAAATGAGAGATGCTGGCTTAAAAATAGAAAAGTTCTCAATAAATTTTGGAGAGATTTTGTGTGTAATTTTAGTGTAAAAAGTATGAGTAGATATATTTTAGGCATAAGTTGCTTTTACCATGACTCGGCTGCTGTTTTATTAAAAGATGGAGAAATTTTGGCTGCTTGCCAAGAAGAAAGATTTACCAGAAAAAAGCAAGACTCATCTTTTCCTAAAAACGCAGCTGATTATTGTTTGAAAGTAGCCAATATAAAAGCTAGTGATCTTGAATCAGTAGCTTTTTATGATAAGTCGTTTTTAAAATTTGAGCGATTATTAGAGACATATCTGCAATATGCGCCAAAAGGGCTAATTTCTTTTATTAAATCAATGCCAATTTGGATGAAGCAGAAGATTTGGATAAAAGAACAAATTAAAAAAGAGCTTGGTTTTACTGGCGAGATAATCTTTCCTGAACACCATCAATCGCATGCGTCCTCGGCTTTTTTCCCCTCGCCATTTCATAAAGCTGCTTTTTTAACAATGGATGGCGTGGGAGAGTGGGCAACTACTAGCTTTGGTGTGGGAGAAGGCAACAAAATAAAAATAATGTCGGAAATTAACTTTCCGCATTCTTTGGGGCTTTTGTATTCAGCATTTACTTATTACACCGGTTTTAAGGTGAATTCAGGGGAGTATAAAGTAATGGGCTTAGCTCCCTATGGCGAGCCGAAATATAAAGATTTAATTTTATCTAAAATTGTTGATTTAAAAGATGATGGTTCTTTTAAGTTAGATATGGATTATTTTAATTATTGTTCTGGTTTAACAATGACCAGTGAAAAATTTCACAAGACCTTTGGCGGTCCACCCCGTAAAAAAGAATCGCAGTTAACACAAAAAGAAATGGATTTGGCTCGTTCTGTACAAGAAGCAACCGAAGAGATTGTTTTGAAAATTGCCAAACACATTAAAAAAGAAACCAATCAAGATTATTTATGTTTGGCGGGCGGGGTGGCTTTGAATTGTGTGGCTAATGGCAAGTTATTGCAAAGCGGATTATTTAAAGATATTTGGATTCAACCCGCAGCTGGTGATGCTGGAGG
This sequence comes from bacterium, assembly GCA_043802745.1. Classification (GTDB taxonomy): domain Bacteria; phylum Patescibacteriota; class Minisyncoccia; order Minisyncoccales; family CG1-02-41-26; genus STD1-80. Next base: position 21,992 of record JAZDKU010000041.1, read on the forward strand.
GGCTTTGGGGGCTGCATTATTTGCCTGGTATCAGTGTTTAGGCAACGAGAGAATAGCTGATAATATTAATGACTTTCAAAAAGGTTCTTATTTGGGCCCAGAATTTAGCCAAGAAGAGATTAAGAAATATTTAGAAAGCAATCAAATTTCTTATCGCCAGTTAAATTATCAAGAAATAGTAGAAACAACCGCTGATTTAATAGCTCAACAAAAAGTAGTTGGTTGGTTTCAGGGAAGAATGGAATTTGGGCCAAGGGCTTTAGGGGGGCGGTCAATTTTAGGGGACGCTCGTTCGGTTGAAATGCAGAAAACCTTGAACTTGAAAATAAAATTTAGAGAGAGTTTTCGGCCTTTCGCGCCATCGGTTTTAGCTGAAAAAGCAAGCGATTACTTTGAAATTGATAGAGAAAGTCCATATATGCTTTTAACAGCGCAAGTTAAAAAAGATCTTCTTCGCGAAATGACAAAAGAGCAAGAAAATTTATTTGGTTTGGAAAAACTCAATGTGCCACGCTCAACTATTCCAGCGATTACCCACATTGATTATTCAGCTCGTTTGCAAACTGTTAATAAAACAACTAATCCATTATATTATCGCCTGTTAGAAGTTTTTGACCAAAAACATAATTGTCCAGTTATTATTAATACTTCTTTTAATGTGAGGGGTGAGCCGATTGTTTGCTCTCCCAAAGACGCTTATCTGTGCTTCATGAGAACAGAAATGGATTATTTGGTTTTGGGTAATTTTTTACTGGATAAAAAACAGCAAAAACAATTACAAAAAGACAGTAATTGGAAAAAAGAATTTGAGCTTGATTAAAACATATGAAAAATGAATTAAAGAAATTTGGAATGGTAATGGCAGGAGCTTTTATTATTTTGGGAATCTTATTTCGCTTTAAGAGTCATTTACTTACTGCAACAATTCTTGCTTTGTTTGGATTTTTATTCGCTTTTTTTGGTTTGTTTTTGCCAAAGGCATTAAGGCCAATTAATTTCATTTGGATGAAGTTTTCTTTGGCTTTGGGGTTTGTTATGACCAGGATTATTTTAGCTATAGTGTTTTTTTTGATTGTTACACCCGTGGCTGTTATAGCTAGAATTTTTGGCAAACATTTCTTGGATTTGGAGATTGATAAAAATAAAAAAAGCTACTGGCAAAAAAAAGGCGATGTTCCCCAAAACTTACCAACTAATTTTTATGAAAGACAATTTTAAAAAATTTGTTTTTGCTTTGTTACCTCTTTTTCTATTATTACTTTTGGCTGAAACAGGAGCGAGATATTTTTACTATGAAAGAACTGGTAAAAATAAAGGTGCTTTGGCAATTATCGCTGTTGCCAATGAAGTGAGGTTTAAGGTTTTGTCTAAAATGGCAAGCCGATTTGTCGCAACATTGCCTAAAGAACAAAACCTTTGGCAAGCTTTATACTCTGCTCAGGGTAAACAATTATTAGATGAATTTAAGGCAAGATACGAAGAAAATTTTGAAAAATTAAATCAAGAGATTGTTTCTAATAAGGCCAAGCTTATTGTTTTATATTTGCCTTCCGATGACTATAAGAATCCTGAACAGCTTCTTTTTTCTAAGCTAAACAGGGAGTTTTTTAAATCATTGGCAGAAAAATACAAAGTTGATTATTTGGATTTAACTGATATTTTTTTCCAATATCCAGAAGACCAAATTACTTTATTGCCGGAAAACGGCCACCTTTCTCGGTTTGGTAATCAAATTGTTGCTTTAGAGTTAGGGAATTTTTTGGAAAAAGAAGGATATAAAAATCAAAAAAGCGATTTTTCGTTTAGTAAACGTCCGAAAATTATGGGCGATTTATCACCAAACGATAACACTGTTTGGGGGTATGGGCCAACAATGCCTTACCGGGTTATTAGTAATAAGCAAGGGTTTAGGATGGATTATGATTTGGCATTCCCCAAGCAAAAACAGAGAGTTCTGGTTTTGGGCGATTCTTTTTCATTCGGACCATATTTAAATAATCACGATACTTATCCTGTTTTGCTTAATAAAAAATATCCGGAAAAAGAAATTATTAATGCTGGTATAGCTAGCTATACTATTACTGACGAGGTATCATTATTTTTAGAAAGAGCAAAGTTTGTAGAGCCAGACATAGTTGTTTTACAGGTTTTAGATAATGATATACCAGGGTTTTTTGCTTCGAGCATGAATAAATTCAATCGTAAAAAAATTAGCGTTGTGCCATCAGCACTTGAAGTTGACTTCTTAAATAAGTTAAAATAAGTAATATGTCTAAAGTATCTATTCTTGTCGAGTTTTGGCAGTTTTTAAAAGGCAGCAAAAAATGGTGGCTTTTGCCCATTGTTGTTTTTCTTTTAGGTATAGGCGTTTTATTAGTGGCTACAGAGGGTTCTGCCTTGGCCCCATTTATTTACGCCTTGTTTTAAAAATGGTAAAGGGCTGGGCTTTACCATTATTATGTCAACAATAATAAGACAATTTACTAATGGCGAAGTTTATCATTTAATCCTTAGAGGAGTTGATGACCGTAAGATTTTTGAGGATGAAAACGATTACTATAGGGGGATATTTTCCCTTTATGAATTTAATAACTCTGACCCAGTGAATATAAGAAATAGACGACGAGAACGCTCACAAATAAAAAGCGGTAAAGCCCAGCCCTTTACCACTTTACAAGAAATTGAAAGGATTGAGGCGCAAAGAAGGGATTTGTTTGTTGAGGTTCTATCTTTTTGCCTTATGCCAAACCATATTCATTTATTAGTCCGTCAGTTAAAAGATGATGGTATTTCTAAATTTATGAATAAATTTGGCGGTTATGCTTATTATTTTAATCAGAAATATCAACGTAGGGGCCATCTTTTTCAAGATCGTTTTAGGTCGGTGCATATAAAAGATGACGAGCAACTAAAAACCGCTTTTGTTTATGTGCATACTAACCCTGTTTCATTGGTTGAGCCCGGGTGGAAAGAAGGGGGCATTAAAGATTTAGAGAAAACCAAGCAATTTATTGAGAATTATAAATGGTCAAGTTATGCTGACTATATTGGCGGAAAGAATTTTCCGTCTTTAACCAGCAGAGATTTGCTATTAGAAGTTATGGAGGGTATTGAAGGTTGTAAAAAATTTGTTAATGGTTGGTTAGAATATAAAAAATCAGGGGCGGGCGCTATTCGGTAAAGCCCAGCCCTTTACCACTTTTATGTTGCAAATAGCAAAAATTATTCTAAAAAATAACTCTTGTTATAAGGGTTATTTTTTTAGCAAACAAAAATCTGTTTCTGGGGAAATGGTTTTTAATACCAGTATGGTTGGTTACCCCCAGGCCATAACCGACCCTTCGTATAGGGGGCAGATTTTGGTTTTAACCTATCCGTTGATTGGAAATTATGGTGTTTCAAATCAAGAATTTGAGTCAGAAAAGATTCAAGTTGCTGGCTTAGTGATTAGCGATTATTCTTTTAATTATAGCCATTTTTCAGCGGTAAAATCATTGGCTGATTGGCTTAATGAACAAAATATTCCCGGAGTTTTTGGTATTGATACAAGGGCTTTAACTAAAGAGTTAAGAACAGAAGGAACAATGCCAGCTAAAATTATAAGTAAAAAAGATAATTTGGATTTTATTGATTCAAATAAACTTGATTTGGTTGGCTGTGTTTCTATTAAAGAAACAATAGTTTATCCCAAAGGGAAAAAGGCAGTTCTTTTGCTTGATTGCGGGGTTAAATTGAGTATTATTAGAAATTTATTGAAAAGAAATATTACTGTTATTAGGGTTCCGTATAATTGCGATGTTTCCAAAATTAAAGAAAAATTCAGCGGAGTTGTAATTTCTAACGGCCCGGGAGATCCCAAAATGTGCCAGGCAACAATAAAGACAATTCAGCAGTGTTTTAAAAAAAAGATTCCAACTTTGGGAATATGTTTGGGCAATCAGCTAATGGCTTTGGCTTGTGGGGGAGAGACCTATAAATTAAAGTTTGGCCACAGGGGACAAAATCAGCCATGTTATGACGTTCAAACAAAAAAGTGTTTTATTACTAGTCAAAACCATAGCTTTGCCGTTGAGCCAGATTTGCCAAAAAATTGGCAGGCTTGGTTTTTAAATCTTAATGATCAAACCATTGAAGGTATAAAGCATAAAGCATTACCGTTTTTTTCTGTTCAGTTTCACCCCGAAGCAAATCCAGGGCCAAATGACACCGAATGGATTTTCGATGATTTCATTAAACTTCTTTAATAATAATGGATAAAAACATTAAAAAAATTCTTATACTGGGTTCTGGAGCTTTAAAAATCGGGGAAGCAGGCGAGTTTGATTATTCTGGCTCTCAAGCAATTAAGGCCTTAAAAGAGGAAGGTATTGAAGTTATTTTAATTAACCCCAATATTGCCACTATTCAAACATCAGAACACTTAGCTAATAGGGTTTATTTTTTGCCAGTTAACAGTTACTTTACGCAAAAAGTTATTGAAAAAGAAAAGCCACAGGGAATTTTGCTTGGTTTTGGCGGACAAACTGCTTTAAATTGCGGTTTAGAGCTTTTTTTAAAAGGGGTTTTGGCCAAAAATAATGTGCAGGTTTTGGGTACTTCAATAAAGGCCATTGAAACAACTGAAGACAGGTGGCTTTTCGTTAAACACTTAGAAAAAATTGGCTGTTTATATCCAAAAAGCCAAGCAATTAGCTCAATTCAAGAGGCGAAAATAGCGGCTGAAAAAATTGGCTTTCCTATAATGTTAAGAGTAGCTTTTGCTTTGGGGGGAAAGGGTTCGGGCGTGGCTCATAATTTAAAAGACTTAAATGAGCTGGTAAGGAAAGGCCTGGCTCATAGCCCGCAAATTTTAGTTGAAGAATATCTGGGGGGTTGGAAAGAAATTGAATATGAGGTAGTGAGAGATAAGTTTGATAATTGCATTACAGTTTGTAATATGGAGAACTTTGACCCAATGGGTGTTCATACTGGCGAGAGCATTGTGGTGGCGCCATCGCAAACTTTAGATAATTTTCAATACCATTTTTTAAGAGACATTGCTGTAAAAGTTGTGCGTTCTTTGGATATTGTGGGGGAGTGCAATATTCAAATAGCCCTAGACGCTGACTCCAACGATTATCGGATTATTGAAGTGAATGCTCGGCTATCAAGAAGCTCGGCTTTGGCTTCAAAAGCTACTGGCTATCCCTTGGCTTTTGTGGCCGCCAAATTGGCTTTAGGTTTTTCTTTAGCTGATTTAAAAAATGCGGTTACTAAAACTACCTCGGCTTTTTTTGAGCCATCTTTGGACTATATTGTTGTTAAAATTCCTAGATGGGATTTACGAAAGTTCCGCAGGGCCACAGAAACTCTTGGCTCGGAAATGAAATCAGTGGGAGAAGTGATGGCTATTGGTCGGAATTTTGAAGAGACATTGCAAAAGGCCTTGCGTATGTTAAATATTGGAGTTGATGGCTTGGTGGCAAACCTTGTTAGAGGCTTTGCCTCTAACAATGCAAATAAAAATAATGAAGAGCAAATAAAAAATCCTACGCCAGAAAGAATTTTTTGTATTGCTAATGCGTTACAAAATGGCGTTTCAGTGGAAACAATTAACAATTGGTCAAAAATAGATAAGTGGTTTCTTTATAAAATTGCCAATATTGTTAAAACAGCAAATTTGCTTAAAAAAACAGGAGTTTTAGAAAAGCAAAAAATTTTAACAGCAAAACAGCAGGGTTTTTCTGATAGCCAAATCAGCCGTTTAATTAACACAACTGAAGATAATGTGAGAAGCTATCGAAAAAAAAATAATATTATTCCCAAAGTAAAACAAATCGATACATTGGCTGGGGAATATCCAGCCAAGACAAATTATCTCTATCTAACATATAATGGCCAAGAAGACGACATTGTTTTCGATAAAGCTAAAAATAAAAAAGTAATTGTTTTGGGCTCGGGCGCTTATTGTATTGGTTCATCAGTGGAGTTTGATTGGTGCTGTGTGAACGCAGTCAGAACATTTAAAAAAATGGGCCAAGAAGCTATTATGATAAACTGCAACCCAGAAACAGTTTCCACTGACTATGATGAATGCGACAAACTCTATTTTGAAGAGTTAACTGCTGAGCGGGCGCTGGACATTTACGAAAAAGAAAAGCCAAATGGCCTGGTGGTTTCAATGGCTGGGCAAATTCCTAATAACTTGGCTTTAAAATTATCTAAAGAAAAAGTGAAAATATTGGGTACTAAAGCCCAAAGCATTGATCAAGCCGAAGATAGGCATAAGTTTTCCAAGCTGTTAGATGAATTAAACATCAAACAGCCCCAATGGAAAGAGTGCTCAAATGTTGAGGCCTCGGAGGTGTTTGCTAATAAAGTTGGCTATCCTGTTTTGGTGAGGCCATCTTATGTTTTATCTGGTTCAGCTATGAGCGTGGCTTTTAACAGCAGTGATTTAAAAGAGTATTTAAATAAAGCCGCTAATATTAACCACGAACATCCAGTGGTGGTAACTAAGTTTATTACGGGAGCCAAGGAAGTGGAGATAGATGCAGTTGCCCAAAATGGTAAATTAATTAATTGGGTCATCACTGAACATGTGGAAAACGCAGGCGTTCATTCTGGAGACGCTACTATTTTAATGCCAGCGCAAAGAATTTATTTAGCCACTTTAAAAAGAATAAAAGACATTAGCCAGGAGATCAGCCAGCGTTTGGCAATAACTGGGCCTTTTAATATCCAGTTTTTAGCTAAAGATAACAAAGTAATGGTAATTGAATGTAATTTAAGGGCTTCAAGAACTTTGCCTTTTATTTCCAAGGTAAGCAGGATAAATTTTGCTGATTTATCAGCTAAGGTTTTGGCAGGTAAAAAGGTTACGCCTGTAAAAAATGGTTTTTCTTTAAATTATGTTGGAGTAAAAGCGCCCCAGTTTTCTTTTTCTCGTCTTTCAGGGGCTGATCCTATTTTAACTGTGGAGATGTCTTCAACAGGTGAGGTGGCTTGCTTTGGCGACACAGTGGAGGAGGCGTATCTAAAAGCTATTATTGCCACTGGCTTTAAACTGCCTAAAAAAAATATCTTAATTAGTTTGGGAGGCATTGAAAATAAGGTTGATTTTTTGCCATCAGCGAAAAAATTAGCAGAGCTGGGTTACAAAATTTTTGCCACCAACAGTACAGCCGCTTTTTTAAAAGATAATGGCGTTAATTGTTCTGTTTTGCATAAAATATCGCAAAACCAACAGCCAAATATAAAACAATATATAGAAAAAGCCAAAATTGATCTAGTCATTAATATTACTGATGAGGAATTTGTCAATTATATTCATGATGATTACTTAATCAGACGCAAAGCCGTTGACTTTAATATTCCCCTACTCACTAATTTGCAAGCTACTAAGCTTTTTGTTAAATCCATTGCTACCTTGAAAGTAGGGGATTTAAAGATAAAATCATGGGACGAGTATTACTAGTGCCTGGGGTTGTGGCAGAGGGTTATTTTTGGTAAAATAAAAAAGTTAAAATATATGGGATATGGTGGAGCTTTAATGTGGACGGCCCTTGCGGCCAATCTTAAAAAAACTTACCCTAACAAGAAAGTGCTTTTTGTGTACAAAAGAACGAGCTCAGACTTTGTTATTTATGAGAATAATCCTGATATCGACAAGATACTATCTAAATACAAATACTTTTTTTTGAAAAACAAATTTAAACAAAAAGATTGGATTATTGTGAAGATGGATAACCCTGAATTGCATTATTGGGAAAAAGATGAGAAGGAAAAAATAACTTATAAAAGCGGAAAACATGCAATTGAGTGGGAGTGTGAGTATTTTAAGATAAAAAATATTTTATTAAAACCGGTCTTAAGGTTAACGGATAAAGAATTAAAAAAGGTTGATGAGTTGTTAATTGTCCATAATTTAAAAAGCAAGGATTTTATTGTTATTGAGCCAAACTCAAAAACATCTTTTGCTCCAAATAACCAATGGTTTTTTGATAGATGGCAAGAGTTAGCGGATTTGTTAAAGAAAAAAGGCCAAGTTATGGTTCAGTTAGGGCCAGATGGCTCGCCGGTTTTATCTGGCGTGGTTAATCTGACTGGCAAAACTTCTTTTCGGGAGGCAGTTGGGCTGATTGGAAAGGCAAAATTATTTGTTGGATATTCTGGTGGCTTAATGCATGGGGCAAGGGCAATGGATGTTATGGCCGTAATTTTAGCGAGTGGTTTTGAGCCATTAGAGCTAGCTAATTATCCCCAAAACTTAAACATTTATAAAAAAGTGGAATGTGCTAATTGTGGCTTAAAGACCCCCTGTCCTTTTGGAAGAAAATGTATGGAGAAAATTACTGTTGAGGAGGTATATAATAGTATTCTTGATATTATTTAACATGTTTACTATGATAAAATATCTATTATGATAGAAAAAATTAAAAAACAATTTCAAGATAATATCGAGCTTCATCAGCAAGTTATAAGCGATATCTGCCCTAAAATCGAAGAAGTAGCAAAGATTATTATACAGGCCTATGAAAAAGGCAACAAGGTGCTTTTGTGTGGTAATGGTGGCTCGGCCGCGGACGCCCAGCATATTGCTGCTGAATTAGTGGGCAGGTTTAAAAGAGAAAGAAGGGGCTTACCAGCCATTGCTTTAACAACTGATACTTCAATAATAACGGCTATTTCTAATGATTATTGGTATGAGCTTTTGTTTTCTAGGCAAGTTGAGGCCTTGGGGGGCGAGGGGGATGTTTTGATTGGCATATCTACCTCGGGGAATTCTATTAATATTGTGCGGGCAGTGGAGAGGGCTAATTTTCAAAAAATGACCACCATTGCTTTTTTGGGCGGAGAAGGAGGTCGTTTAAAAGATATGGCTAAGTTTCCCATAATTGTGTCAGGAAAAAGCTCAGACAGGATTCAGGAAGTTCATATTTTAATAGCCCATATCATTTGCGATTTAATAGACGAGTTTTTTAGCGCTAAATAAAATTTAAAACTATGCCACAAAATTTATTAGAAATTGTTGAAAATTTTAAAAATCAAAAAGTTTTAGTAGTTGGCGATTTAATGCTAGACGAGTATCTTTGGGGTGAAGTTAATAGAATTTCTCCAGAAGCGCCAATTCCAATTTTAGATATTCAAAGTATTACTTATGTGCCGGGTGGAGCAGCTAATACTGCTTCCAATATAAGCGCTTTAGAGGGTAGGGTATTTTTGGTTGGGGTGATTGGGCCAGAAGATAAAGGCAAGTTGCTCAAAGAGATATTAGAGAAAAGAGGAATTCAAGCTCAAGGAATTTTTATTGATGAGAATAGGAAGACCACTATAAAAACTCGGGCGATTGCTAAAAATCAACAAATGATTCGTCTGGACTCCGAAGATAGAAATTCTATTGAATCGGCAGAAGAACAAAAGATTCTTAATTTTATTAGGGAAAAAATTAAAGAAGTTAATGCCGTTATAATTTCTGATTATGCTAAGGGAGTAGTCACTGAAAATTTAACTAAAAATATTATTGAAATTACCAGAAGCAACAATGTTCTCTGTTTGGTTGATTCTAAGGCAAAGGATTATCAAAAATATAAAAATTGTAATATTATTATTCCAAATGAGAAAGAATTATCCCAGGCTTTAGGTGTAGAAATTCGTGGCGAGGGCCAGCTTTTAGAGGCTGGGAAAATGCTTCTTTCTCATGTTCTCTGCGACAACGCTTTGGTTAAAAGAGGGGCAAATGGTATGACGCTTTTTGGGAAAGACGGAAATATTTTTTCTTTTGGGGCTATAAATAAAAATCCAGTTGATGTTTCGGGGGCTGGGGATACAGCTATCGCCACTTTTACTTTAGCTTTAGCTGCCGGAGCTGACTTGCAGACTGCTGTAATTATCGCTAGCCATGCCTGTTCTGTTGTGGTTGGTAAAGTAGGCACAGCTGTTGCTTTACCCGAAGAGTTAGTAAAGAGCTTGAGAACTAATTTATGAACAAGGTTAAAAGCCAAGAAGAAATTATTGAAGTTGCCAAAAAGGCGAAGGCGCTTGGCAAAAAAGTTGTTGCTTTTAGCGGTTCTTTTGATTTATTGCATATTGGCCATATTAGGTCTATACAAGAAGCTAAAGCTCAAGGGGATATTTTAATCTTGCTTCTAAATAGCGATTTATCAATAAAAAGCTATAAAGGGCTAAGTCGACCAATTATTCCTCAAGACCAAAGGTCTCAAATGTTGGCTGCCTTGGAGGCAATTGATTATGTGGTGATCTTTGATGAGATAAATCCTAAGGCGCTTTTAGGAGATATAAAGCCAGATATTTATTGCAATGGCTCTGATTGGGGAGAGAATTGTATTGAAAGAGAAGTGGTGGAAAAAAACGGGGGGAAAGTCTATGTTTTAAAATGGCAAGATGGCTTTTCTACCACAGAGCTTATAGAAAAAATTATCAAAATTAATAATACGCCAATTGTAAAAGCTGTTTTTTTAGACCGAGATGGCACCATCAATATTAATGAGCCAGAATATACCCATAAAATTGAGGATTTTAAATTTACTGATGGCGCTATTGAGGCGTTGCAAAAACTTTCTCAAACTGATTATAAAATTTTTGTTGTTACAAATCAGTCGGGTATTGCTCGGGGGTATTACACTGAACAAGATTATGATATACTCAACAATTGGTTTTTAGATTTTTGTTTAAAAAATAATATTAGAGTTGATAGGGTTTATCATTGTTCCCATCATCCGCAATTTACCATTGACTGCGATTGCCGAAAACCAAAGCCCGGAATGCTGATTCAAGCAGCTAGAGAGCATGGAGTTAGTTTGGCAAAAAGCTGGATGGTAGGAGATAGTAAAGACGACATTATAGCTGGCAGGGAGGCAAATACTAAAACAATTAAAATCGGAGAGAAAATGCCTTCTGAATTAAAATTAGAGCCAAACTTTTATGTTAAAAATTTACTAGAAGCAGTTAAAATTATTCTTTATTCAAAGGCCTATGAAAAATAATATTAATAAAAGTTCTGTTTTTCATCGTAGATTAAATTATCAATACCCAGTGATTACTCACGGCAAAGGGATTTATCTTTTTGATGAAAAAGGTAAAAAATATATTGATGCAGTGGGGGGAGCTTTGGTGGCTAATCTTGGCCATGGGCTTTCTGAAATTGCTAAAGAAATTGGCAAATTAGCCCAAAGATTTAGTTATATTCACGGTTCTCAATTTACCACTCAAGAGATGGAGGATTACGCCAAAGAACTTTGTGCTGTTGTTCCTCAAGAATTGAGAAAAGTTTTTTTTGTCTCGGGAGGCTCGGAGGCTGTTGAATCAGCTATAAAATTAGCCAGGCAATACCATTATGACACAGGCAATAAAGAAAAATATTTGATTATTGCTAGGAAACCAGCTTATCATGGTAGCACTATTTTGCCTCTTTCTTTGGCCAGTAGAGAAAGCCATCGTAAACCTTATATTCCTTTGCTTTCAAAATTTCCCATTATTCCCGCTCCTTTTTGTTATCATTGCCCTTTTGGCAAGGCATATTCTCAATGTAATTTAGAATGCGCTTGGCAGTTAGAAAAAACGATTAAAAAAATAGGGCCAGAAAAAATTTCCGCTTTTATTGCTGAACCAATTATTGGCGCTTCAGCTGGAGCAGTAGTTCCCCCAAAGGAGTATTTTCCCATTATTCGGCAAATTTGCAATAAATATAACATTCTTTTGATTCTTGACGAAGTGATGACTGGTTTTGGCCGAACTGGTAAATGGTTTGCTTTTTCGCACTGGAATTTTCTTCCGGATATTTTTGTTACCAGCAAAGGAATAGCCGCTGGCCTTGTTCCTTTTGCTGCGGTTTTCTGCCAAAAGAAAATAGTGGAAACTATTAAAAGTGGTAGTGGCAATTTTGTTCATGGATTTACTTTTGAAAATAACCCCTTAACTACTGGAACAGCCAGAGCGGTTCTAAAATATGTTAAAGAGCGAAATTTAGTGGCACAAAGCGCTAAAATGGGAAAGTATCTTTTATCGCGTCTTATGACTTTTTCGGACATTCCTATTGTTGGGGATATTCGCGGTTTGGGCTTGATGACAGCTGTGGAGTTTGTGGAGAATAAAAAAACTAAAAAACCGTTTCCTCGTAAAGCGCAGATAGCGGAAAAAATTACACAAACGGCGTTGAATAAAGGTTTAAATCTATACTTTGCCATTGGTTTTATTGATAATACAGATGGCGCGGATAGCGGTGATGCTGTGATGGTGGCGCCTCCATTTATTGTGACTAAAAAAGAAATTGATAAAATTGTTGATATTTTTAAAGAGTCAATTTTAGAAGTTCAAAATAATATTTTAAAAAAATAACTATGACAGAAAATGCAATTCATAATTTTTCTAAAAAATTACTTCAAGAAACAGTTTTTTCTTATCTGAAAGAATATGTGCTTTGGCGTTCTGGGAAGAAGGAATTAGAAATTGAAAAGTTTGCTCCTATTTCTATAAATTTAGACCTAATAACTGCCTGCACTTTTCACTGCGACCATTGTATTGACGGTGATATTATTGACACTGGAAAACTTTTGGACTTAGCGTATGTTAAAAAAATAACTAGGGACTGGAGTAAGAATGGATTAAAATCAGTTATTTTAATTGGTGGGGGAGAGCCCACTTTATATCCAAAATTTGAAGAGGTAGTTAAGTTTTTAAAGAGTTCTTTTATGGGGATGGGGCTTGTTTCTAACGGAACGAGAATGGATAAAGTTGAAAATATTTGCCATCTTTTAAATGAAAAAGATTGGGTTCGGCTTTCTTTGGATGCGGGCACTGATGAAACGTTTGAAAAAATTCACCGCCCCAAAGTTAAGATAACTTTAAGCGAAACCTTGGGTCAGGTAAAAAAAATCCGTGAAAAAAATCCTAATTTTCAAATAGGGTATTCTTATCTTATCATTGGCGAGAATAAAAAAGTTAATAATATTTCTTTGGTTAACAATATTAAAGAAATTAGCTTGGCAGCTCAACAGGCCAAAGACAATGGTTTTAGCTATCTTTCGCTTAAGCCATTTATTAACCCCGAAGGGGCTCGGGAAACAAAAATTAGCGTTAAGAACTTAAGAGAGATAAGAGAAGAAATTGAAAAAGCTAAAAAATTAGAGGACAAGAATTTTAAAGTGATTGAAAGTGTTAATCTTCTTTGTTTTTATGATAACGAACTCAAAAAACAATTTCAGAAACAGCCAAAAGTTTGCCATGCTCAATTTTTTCGTTCTGTGGTTATTCCTGCTGGGGTTGGTAGCTGTTCTTTATGGCGTGGGTTTAACAATACTAAAATTATAGATACTGACCGAAAAATAAATAAGGCCTATCATGGGGAATTAAATCAAAATAGAGTAAAAATGATAGATGATTTTGATGCTAAAAAAATTTGTAGCAAGGCGCTTTGCCTTTACGCTCCTATTAATTGGTGGATTGAAGATTTAATAAACCACCCTGAAAAACTTAAAGATCTTGAAACCATCAACGACTTCGGCGACTATTTTTTCTAAATCTAAACACCAAAATCAAAGTAATCTCTTAGGGATAATTTAACATTTTCAAAAGCTATGTCTTCCCAAGGGATTTCGCTTTTACTAAACCATTTCAGCTCGGAAAATTCCTCGCTTGGTTTCGGTTCAGTTAAAAGCACGCAAATATACACAATATTAAAGGTGAAGTTGGTTTTATCTTTGAAGGTGTATTTATCGGTATAGACCCCGAAGAGTTTTTTAATCTTAACTTTTGCTTTTATCTCTTCCATTACTTCTCTTTTTATCCCCATAACTGGGCCTTCACCGTTTTCTAAAAATCCTCCGGGAATATCCCATTTACCAAATCCGGGAGCTTCTCTGATTGTCCTTTTGGCAAGTAGCACCCTATTTGAAGAATCATACACTATTGCCCCAACAGTCGGTTTGGAATTTTGGAAAAATTTGAAACCGCAATTTTGGCATACTTGCAACGCTTCTTGTGTTAAATTACCACTGCATTTTGGACAGAATTTATATATCTCATATTGCGTTCTATTTTTTAAATTGTTTTTGAGTTTCATTATTATTTCTAAATAGTTTAGTTAAAGATTCGCATATTTCTAACGTTTTGTCAAAAAATAGCCATTAACCAATATTAAAACAGGCAATATGCCTGTTTTATTTATGATCATTTTTGATTTTTATCCAGTATCCAGTTTTAACTTCAGTGATTTTACTGTTGCCTGAATCACCGGATCAAATGTTGAATCAACCTCCGAGACGAAAAACCATTTCATCTCTCGATATTTGCTGGTTGATGAAACGACAAATTTTTCTATGTCTTGTTCTTCTGTTTCCAGCGAGAAGACGACAACAAGACAATGCCGTCCATTTTCTTCGGGCGGTTGGTCTCGGACAGAAAAGACATTAGAATTAATGCAAATAAATTGCATTCTTTCTTCAATCTTTTCCCTTGACCATTCCAGCTCAAACTCCTCTTTTAAAGTACGGTGGACCGTGTCCGATGGCGCCTCGCCTGGCCTTATTGTCCTGCCAATTGTCCACCATACTTTTGGCTCCTGCGAGCGTCGACCCAAAAGAATTTTTAGCCCCTCTGGTGTTGAAACCATCATGACAATGTCATATGAGGCGGAAACAAAAATGTCGTAGTATTGTCCAATTTGTTCCGCTGTCAACTGACTCGGCGGGGCTGGTTGAAAGTCTCCGTGAACATGGTGATTAATCTTAATCAATTCAATCACCTCCTTTCTTAAAAAAAATTTTACAGATCTTTTTGGAAAAACAGAATAGATTCTGCCGGGTTCTGGACAGAACCCACTATCTTGAACCCTTCTGCGAGGTAGAAGAGAAATGACCCGTTGACCAAGTCATGCTCTCCGCTGGAAAGGAAAAGATATTTAATGTTTTTTTGCCTTCCAGCCACCTCCAACGTATCAAGAAGTTTTGATCCAATGTACTGTCTTCGGTAGTCGTACCCCACGACTAAAACCGAAATTTCCAGCCACTGTATCTTTTTTTTGCTAGCTTCCCTCGCCAGCACAATTCCAAGGACGATGTCTGCTTCTTTCGCTTCAAAGCAGTAATCTGAATTTGCGTTTAAGAAAAAATTCAGATAGCCCCTGTCCTTTTCGGGCCAACTTGTTTTAATTAAATCAAGTGCCTGAATTTTATCGGTTTCCGTGGAAATTTTCTGGATTGTCATTTTTTACCTCCCTCTAGTATATTTTTTATGTTAAGAACACAACTAAATATAAGCACATATTTAGGATTTTGTCAATAAATTTGGCGGCTTTACTTAAATGATATTTTGGTTTAAAATGTTTTAATGACAATTTAATTAGATGAAAATACATATTTTGTACAATTTTCAGGATGGACCGACGGGTGGGGGAAATCAGTTTTTGAAGGCCTTGAAGGTTTTTTGGCAGAAGCAGGGTATTTATGAAGAAAGTCCAGAAAAGGCTGATGTTATTTTATTTAACAGCCACCACGAATTAAACAGGGTTTTTCGCTTAAAGAAAAAATTTCCGGAAAAGGTTTTTGTGCATCGCATTGACGGACCCATTCAATTATATAGAGGAAAGAATAAGGAGATTGACAATATGATTTTTAAAATTAGCACGCTTATAGCTGATGGCGTTATTTTTCAATCAAACTGGTCTAAAGAAAAAAACCGTCAATTATGTGGTAGAAATTTCGCTAAATTCGAAATAGTAATTTATAATGCTTCTGACCCGGATATTTTTAATAACCAAGGCAGAAAAGAATTTAATCCCAGTCAGAAAATAAGGCTAGTAGCTACTAGCTGGTCTGCTAATTTAAAAAAAGGTTTTGGGACATATCAGTTTTTAGACAATAATTTGAATTTTCAAAAGTATAAAATGACTTTTGTGGGCAATTTACCCGTAACCTTTAAGAATATAAAATGGGTAAAGCCAGTGCCGTCCAAAGAAGTAGCTGAAATTTTAAAACAAAATGACATTTATATTACAGCCAGCCAAGAAGACGCTTGTTCTAATTCTCTAATTGAGGCTTTGAGCTGTGGTTTGCCAGCAATTGCTTTAAACGATGGAGGTCATCCTGAATTATTACAAAAAGGCGGGGAGCTATTTGAGAAAAAAGAAGATGTTATTGTTAAAATTGAAAAGGTGGCAAATAACTATTCTTATTACCAAAATAATTTGCCGGATCTTTCTATGCAAAAAATTAGCGGGCAATATTTTGATTTTTGCTTAAAGATTTTTGAGGATGTAAAAAATGGATACTATTTTCCTCGCCAAGTTGGAGTAATGGCTATGTTGGATTTTGGCAAAGCACGTTTTTTTGTTAATATTCGAAGGGTTCTTAATAAACTTAAATTATAAATTTATGATTTTTAATTACATTAAAACCGCTGTAAAAAAACAATGCCAGAGAAAGAGACAGGCAAGGGTTTGGTCTAATAATGAATTGGCGAAATTTGCTTCATTTTTTAGTGGCAGGATAATTAACGTGAGTGGCTGGAAAGACGAAGATAAACAGAATGGATTATATAAAAATTATTTTATTAACGCTAAAGAGTATTTTGTTTCTAATATAGAAGGCGACAAAGGTCTTTCGGACTTAGTAGACGAAGTTTATTTAGACCTAGAGAAACCTCTATCCGAGCAACTTCAAAGGAATTTTGATGTGGCTTTTTGTCATACTACACTTGAACATATTTTTCATATTAACGCTGCTTTTGATAGTCTTTGCCTTTTGTCTAAAGACATTGTGATTTTGGTGGTTCCATTTTTACAGGAACAGCATTGGACTGATTCGTATGGCGATTTTTGGCGATTTACCCCGCAAAATATTATTAGAAATTTCAAGGAACGGGGGTTTCAGATTTTGTATCTTTCCCAAACACCTTATAATAATAATCCAGTTTATCTTTTTGCCATTGCCACTTGCAATTTTGCCAAATGGCAGGAAAAATTTTCTCCTATTAAAATTACCGACGGCGCTATCGATGATTTTGCCAAGCCAAAATGGTACTGTCCTTTCATCCAAAAAATCTATGCTAAACGATAAAATCGGATTTTTTAAATATCTTTTGTGGCGAAACGATAAAATATGGCCAAAATTAAGCCAAAAAGAGCAAGAAAGAGTTTTACAGGCAAATAAAAGCTACAACAATATTCGAGATGATTATAAAAATCCTGAATTTTACGGCGATGGCCGGGTTGTTGGGGGAGAAAATTGGGACGCTTCAGACAATCGTTTGTCGTTTTTTAGGGGGGCTATAATAAACGAAGTTTTAGAGGGTCAGAAGCCAAAAAGCATTTTGGAAATAGGTCCGGGTCCTGGTTTCTATACTCGTTTGATTTGCGAAAAAAAATATGTTCAAGAGTATATTGGTATTGACATTGTGCAGCCGTTTTTAGATTATTTAAAGCCAAGATTAGAGAATTTAAAAACTCAAAAAAGCGACTTTGTTTTTCAGCTTGCTTGTGATGATTTTATGAATTTAAATTACGCTAGTCGTTTTGATTTGATTGTTCTTCTTTCTACTGTGCATCACATTCCAAATAGGCAGGATTTATTTTTTAAGTTGTCTGAGTTTTTAAAAAAAGATGGCTTGATATTGTGCATTGACCCCAGCCATTATTGGCGAAGAAAGTTGCATTTATTGAAAAGCATGTGTTTTTATCTAAAAAAATCTTATTATTCAAAACTGGAAAATTTAGGCACGCACCATATGTGTTCGTCTGAGGAATATGAAAAGCTTGCTTCGAAAAATGGTATGGTCATTGAGAAAGAGTGGTTTATTTTGCCTAAAAAGTTTATGAAAAATAGGGTGTTATCCCACCACTCTTGGTGGCGTCGAGCTTCTAGTGAAATTGCCATTTTACTTAAAAAATTATAATTTATGAGAGTTGCTTTTCTTGTAGAGAGGAATACTTATTTTAGGACATTTGGTCCAGTTATTGACGAAGCCATGAAAAGAGGTCATCAGGTTTTTTGTTTTTATAATTACAGCCAACCCAGAACTGGCTCAAAAGGTTATCAATTTCCAGATATAAATCAAGCTCCTAAATTTAAAAATGGGCAGGTTGTTTCCTTGGAATTTAAAACAGAAAATGAGTTTGTTGAAAAAGTTTTAACAAATGGCATTCATGTTGTTGTTTCTTTAAATACATCAGAAAGTAACCTTGCTTTGATAAAAGAGTTGAAGTTGAGGGGTATCTACTGGGTGGCTTTGCAAAATGGATTTGACACAGTTGCAATATCCGGGGATTATTTAGCTGTACCTGATAAGTTTTTTATATATTCTTGGGAGTGGCTTGAGTGTATTTTTGATTATTTAGAAAGAGCAGGCAAGGCACAAGAAGATAACTTTTTGGCATTTAAAAATAAATTGCAAGAAAAGGTTAAGCCAGTTGGGTTTTGGCTTTGCGAAAAGGACGCTTTATCATCTCAAAGAGACATAAAAAACAAATGGGGGATTCCTTTGGATAAAAAAGTTGTTTTGCTTTTACCGTTTCCTTTTGGCTCAAGCTTGAAGACATTTTGGACAGGATATAGATACGGAACAAGATTTTTTAGCCAGCAAAATGATTACAATGTTTGTTTGGCTATAAGAAAATTTTGTGACAATAACAATGCGGTTTTGTTGGTTAAATGTCGGAAAAAAGACCCAGCTAAAAGGTATTTAACTAAAATGGCAGATAAGGTTGTTTATGATGAGGGCTTTTATCCGTCAACCACTATGGAGTGTTTTTCTATAGCTGATATTTGTTTTAACTTTTATTCAACAGCGGTTATTGAAGCAATTGCTATGAGCGTTCCCAATGTTTGCATAGCCCCAGAAACAAAGGATTGGCAAGACATTGCTACCCCTCTTTGGCAAATGATTTTGTCTAAAGCAAGAGATTTTTTTGACTTTCCTGGGGCTTCTTACTTAAGAACAATTCCCGAGAGTATTGCTAACTTGCCAAAACAAACTTTAGCTGATTTTTCTTTTAGTAAAGATAAACAAGCCCAATATTTGCAAAAATTTGCCCATAGCAACATTGAAACAGCTTCTTTAAATATTATTTTAGAGATTGAAAAATCGATTAAAAAAGAGTAGAGTAATACAAATAACAAAGAATAAACAACCATGCCATTAAATAATAAAACAATTCTAGTAACTGGGGGAGTGGGGAGTTTTGGCTCTAAGTTTGTGGAGATTGCCCTGAAAAAGTATAACCCCAAAGCCATTAGAGTCCTTGATATTTCCGAAGAAAAAGAAGTGGCCATGGAAAGAAAGTTTAATGACCCTCGTTTAAGGTTTTTTATTGGGGATGTGAGAGATAAGAATAGGCTAGAAAGAGCTATGGCTGGCGTTGATATTGTGGTGCATACTGCCGCCCTAAAACATGTTACGGTTTGTGAGTATAACCCTATTGAGGCGGTGAGAGTTAATATTGATGGCGCGGTTAACGTGGTTAATGCCGCCATTGACCAGGGCATTCCAAAAGTTATTGCTCTGGGCACTGACAAAGCTGTTTATCCAGTTAATTTGTATGGAGCCTCGAAAATGGTTATGGAAAAGATTTTTGTTCAAGGCAATGTTTATTCCAAGAATAATGCCACTAAATTATCCTGCACTAGATATGGCAATGTGGTGGGTTCGTCGGGCTCGGTGGTGCCTTTGTTTCGTGAGCAAGCTAAAACTGGGAAAATCACTATTACCCACAAAGACATGACACGGTTTTGGATAACTTTAGAGCAGGGGGTTGAATTTGTTATTAAGTCTATTGAGCGAATGGACGGGGGCGAGATATTTGTGCCAAAGATTCCTTCTATGAAAATTATGGATTTAGCCAATCTGGTGGCTCCAGATGCGGAAAAAGAAATCACTGGTATTAGGCCAGGCGAGAAAATTCATGAGGATTTAATTACCAAAGAAGAAGCCAGGCACACCAAAGAATACGATGATCATTTTGTTATTGAGCCAGAGTTTTCTTTTTGGCAGTATAAAGAAGAAAAAGGTGGAAAGCCATTAGCTGAAGGATTTAGATATACCAGCGATACAAATAAGCAGTGGCTTACGCAAGAGGATTTGCGAAAAATTATATGATAATTCCTTATGGAAAACAATGGATCGACCAGAGCGATATTGAGGCTGTGGTTGAAGTATTAAAAAGCGATTGGCTAACTTGCGGGCCAAAGGTTGATGAGTTTGAAAAAGCTATAGCTGATTATTGCCACGCAAAATATGCAGTGGCTTTTTCCTCGGGCACCTCTGCTTTGCATGGAGCTTATAACGCTTTGGGGATAAAGCAAGGGGACGAGGTTATTACAACGCCTTTAACTTTTTCCGCCACTAGTAATGGAGTGGTTTATTGCCAAGGAACGCCAGTTTTCTGCGATATAAACAAAGAGACATTAAATATAAATCCTGAGCTTGTCGAAGGACGAATAAATTCTAAAACCAAAGCTATTGCTATTGTGGATCTGGCTGGTCAGCCTTGCGATTTTGACACTATCAGCGCAATTGCCAAAAAACATAACTTAGCCATTGTGGAAGATGCAGCCCAAGCCTTGGGCTCACAGTATAAGGGAAGGCAAGTAGGCTCAATGGCGGATTTAACTATTTTAAGTTTTCATCCAGTGAAAACAATTACTAGCGGAGAAGGGGGGATGGTGTTAACTAACAGTGAAGAGCTAGCCAATAAATTAAAAAATTTCAGACACCATGGTATTGTTAAAAAACCTGAAAAAGGGCCTTGGTATTATGAAATTGAAAATTTAGGCTATAACTATCGTTTAACTGACATTCATTGCGCTTTAGGGCTTTCCCAATTAAAAAAGCTAGACGAATTTGTTAAAAGAAGAAGAGAGATTGTGCAAAAGTATCAGGAGGCGTTTGCCAATATGCCAGAAGTTATTTTAATAAAAGAAGAAATCTTTGCTAAAAGCGCTTGGCATATTTATCCTGTGCAATTTGATTTAGATAAATTAAAAATTGGCCGGAGAGAAATTTTTGAGCAATTGTCCCAAAAGGGTATAAAATGCCAAGTGCATCACGTGCCAGTGCACTACATGCCGTTTTATCAAAAAACATTTGGCTATAAAAAGGGGGATTTCCCGATAACCGAGCAATACTATGAAAGAGCTATTACCTTGCCTTTGTTTCCTAAATTAACAGATGAGGAAGTTGA
>JAZDKU010000042.1:0-8011 GCA_043802745.1 bacterium
CTTGTGAATGACCTGCTTCCAATAGTGCCTCAATCCGATCGCGGTCAAACTGATTGAGATGACGAAAGGGTGGCCGTCGCTTGATTCTTTTTTTCATACAACTTCATTTTACAAAGTTGCATTTCAAAAGAGAATTTTCGAGAAAATACAATAAATCAAATAATTTTAGAGCAAGCTCAAATAAGTTTGGACGAAATCGAAATATTAGCAAAAATAAAGGCGAAATAATCGTTGAGTCAAAGTTTATTAATAAGTCTAACTCTCATCAAATAAGCGAAAAAATAGAGATAAAAAATACTTTTTTGGATTTTGGTTTTTGCTTTGCTTTAAATAAAAATTTATCAAATAGAAATTATTCTATTCCAACGCCAATTCAAGACCAGTCAATTAGCCATATTTTAAGGGGTCGGGACTTGATTGGTTTGGCCAACACCGGCACAGGTAAAACTGCGGCGTTTTTATTGCCTTTAATTGAAAAATGTTTTAGTGACAAATCAAAAAAAGTTTTAATAATCGCTCCCACTCGCGAATTAGCCCAACAAATAGAAAGCGAGTTTAGAAAGTTTTCTTCACAAATGGGGCTATACTCTGCGGTTTGTGTGGGTGGGGTGCCGATTTATTCGCAAATTTCTGCTTTACGGAGAAATCCTAATTTTGTTATTGGCACGCCCGGAAGGTTAAAAGACCTCAAAGATCGCAAGGTGATTAATTTTTCTGCTTTTAAATTTGTAGTATTAGATGAAATTGATCGAATGCTTGATATGGGGTTTGTGCAAGAAATTAAAGCAGTTTTGGCTCAACTACCTGTTGACCGCCAGTCATTATTTTTTTCTGCTACTCTGCCAGCAAAGATTAAAGAGCTAACTAATCAGTTTTTGAAAAATCCAGTATTAATCCAAGTTTCCACAGGAGACACAGCAAAAAATGTTGACCAAGACGTTGTTCGCGTTGCTGATAGCAAGAAATTTGACCGGCTTAAAGAGTTACTTGTAACTCAGGAGCTTCAAAAAGTATTAATTTTTTCTGAAACAAAAAGAGGAGTGCAAAAATTAGCTGAAGATTTGGTAAAAGATGGTTTTCGGGCTGATTCAATCCATGGCGATAAAAAGCAAACCCAGCGCCAAAGAGCTTTGTCTAAATTTAAAGAAAATCAAGTGCAAATCCTTGTGGCCACTGATGTGGCAGCTCGTGGCTTGGATATTAGTAATATTACCCATGTTATTAACTATACTCTTCCTCGAACCTACATTGATTACATTCACAGAATCGGCCGAACTGGACGGGGAGATAAAAAAGGATTTGCTTTAACTTTTGTTAGATAAGCAAGCAAAACAAAAAACGCTTTTTTCTAAAGTGTTTTTTTGTTATAATAACTAAATAAAAAATATATGCAAAAAACACAACAAAATTTACTCAAGGCCATTGCGGGTGAGTCAATGGCGAGAAATAAATATACTTACTACGCAGAGATTGCCATGAAAGAGGGCTTGGTGTGGGTGGCTAAAGTTTTTGAAGAAACAGCGGATAATGAAAGGGTGCACGCCAAAGAAGAATTAGAAAAAATTACTAACATAGTGGAAATGACCAATGCTTACGATATTCACCCCCTAGCTACAACTTTGGAAAATTTAAAAAATGCTGCTTTTGGGGAAAAATATGAGTGGGGCACTATGTATCCTAACTTTGAGCAAGAGGCCAGAGATGAGGGAAAAATAGAAATCGCTGATTTTTTTAAAGAAATCGCCGAAGTCGAGGAGAAGCATGAAGAAAGATACAATATCTTAGCTGGGCTTTTGGAGAGCGGAAAAATGTTTGAATCAGAAAAAGAAATAGAGTGGAAATGTTTAAATTGTGGCTATATCCACAAAGGCAAATCCGCCCCAGATAAATGCCCAGTATGCGCCAAGCCCCAAGGCTGGTATATGCCCTTGGGCATTGTGAGATAAAGCTAAATAATATTTATGGAAGAAAAAAATAAATTTTTAGATGAGTATCAAAAGTTTTGCCAATGGAGTGCCCTGCCTCCGGGGGAAGAAATAGACAAAGAAAAAGAAATTATGTGGTGGGGTTTGGGCGTGGCTGGGGAGGCTGGGGACATTGCTGGGTGTATTAAAAAAACCGTTGGCCACAAAAATGACCAAACCGAGGGTATAAAAGAAAATTTAGGCGATACTTTGTGGTATATTGCTATGATTTGTAATTTTTATGGCTGGACCCTAGAGGAGGTTATTGAGGGAAATATAGAAAAAGTAAAAAAGAGATACCCCAATGGCTTTGATTATAAAATAGCCCAAAGAGGTGGCACCAGAACCGACTGGAACGAAAAATAACCATGAAGCATCTCGAGAAAATTATTAGTTTTTATTCAAGGCAGAGATTTTGGATTTTATTAGCTTTGTCTGCTGTAGTGCTTTTTCTGATTTTTTTGCCGTTACTATTTTTTACTCCTATTGCTAAAATTTTTACTGACCCAGCTGGGTTTAAAGCTGTGGCCCTTTCTTATGGAGAGTGGGCTATGACTGTTTATGTTGTTCTGGGCATTTTTGCGATTATGGTGCCAACATTGCCCAATGAAATTGTTTCAATTGCTGGGGGAATTATTTTTGGTTTTTGGATAGCATTTTTATTGGGATTGCTTGTTCGA
Source organism: bacterium (assembly GCA_043802745.1). GTDB lineage: Bacteria > Patescibacteriota > Minisyncoccia > Minisyncoccales > CG1-02-41-26 > STD1-80. Next base: position 2,645 of record JAZDKU010000042.1, read on the forward strand.
GTTATTGGCTCAAGCATTAACTATTGGATAGGAACGCGCATTAGAAAAGGGATATATTTAAAACTAATAAATGAAAAAGAAAAAGAAAAGTTAAGGATATATACAGAAAAAATCGGCTGGCAGACTGCCTTTATCGCTCGTTTTCTGCCAAGCGCGGATACTGATTTGATTGCTTTTGTCGCTGGCATGGCAAAAATGAATTATTGGAAGTTTATTCTCGCGTCCTTTTTAGGAATGCTAGCTCCGCTAGCTCTTGCTATTTATGTTGGGGCATCTTTGTTAAAAGGAAAATCTTTATTTATTGTTTTAATTGTTTTTTATGCGGTGGGTATGCTTTTAGCGCCCAAAATCATTAAAAACTTTTCAAAAATAAAATGGAGAAAATAAAGTTAGGGAAATATCAGCATTACAAAGGGAATTTTTATAAGGTGCTTGGCATAGCAAAACACAGCGAAACTTTGGAGGATTTTGTGGTCTATAAGGCGCTTTATGGCGAAGAAGATTTATGGGTTAGGCCAAAAGAAATGTTTCTTGCGCAAGTTGAGGTAAATGGCCAAAAGGTTCCGAGGTTTAGATTTGTTGGAAAAGAGTTATAATAAAAATACCACGATATGCAAATACCGATTATTTTTGGAAAACCAATTCAAGTGTGGCCGGGAATGATTCTGGCTGTGTTGTCAATTAAAGAATAAAAATTTATGAACAAGATTTCTATTGTAGTTATAATTTTAGTGTTAGTTATTTTGGCTGGGGGAATTTATTATTTCTCCGCTTCTAAAAAAGCTCCAGTAGTTCGAGCAACGAATAACTTGCCAGCAGCAAACAACACTCCTACTCCAGAAATTAGCCCAGCGTTGCCAACAGCCTCAACAACCGAGCCAACAGCTCAAGTTACGGAAGTGGTTATTAAAAAGCTTGCTTTTGAGCCAGCCCAGGTGCAAGTAAAAATTGGCGAGGAAGTAAAATGGACAAATCAAGATTCAGAAAACCACACAGTTATGGGAGATGGTTTTGGGAGCCAGCAATTAACCAAGGGCCAAAGCTTCTCGCGTGCTTTTGGCGAGGCTGGCAGTTTTAATTATCATTGTTCCCTTCACCCCTCAATGACTGGCAAGATAATTGTTAGTCCCTAATTTATGAATTGCCAAGAGGTTGTTAAAAAATTAAAGCAGAAAGCTAATGCTAAAAATGTGGAGGGTATGGCGAGGTTTGGCATTTGTTCTAAAAATACTTTGGGGGTTTCTATGCTAACTTTGCGATTAATGGCCAAAGAAATTGGCAAAGACCATAAATTAGCTTTAGAGCTTTGGCAAACAGGAATCCATGAAGCTCGTATTTTGGCTGGGTTAATTGATGTGCCTACCCTTGTGACAAAAAAGCAAATAGATTCTTGGGCAAATGATTTTGATTCTTGGGACGTATGTGACCAGGTTTGTATGAACTTGTTTGATAAAACTTTGTTTGCTTTTGAGAAAGCTAAAGAGTATAGCCAGAAAAATAAAGAATTTGTTAGGCGAACTGGCTTTGCTTTAATGGCGTCTTTGGCGGTTCACGATAAAAAAGCCAAAGATAGCCAATTTGCAGAATTTTTTCCATATATTATTAAAGCCTCAACAGACGAACGAAACTTTGTGAAAAAAGCAGTTAACTGGGCCTTGCGCCAAATCGGCAAACGAAATTTAAACTTAAGAAAGCAAGCTATTAAAGTTGCCAAAGAAATCCAAAAATCCGCCAGCGGGCGGAGCAGCAAAACCGCCAAATGGATTACTAACGACGCTCTACGAGAACTAACCAGCCAAGCAATCCAAAAAAGATTGAAATAACTGTCATAATGGGTTATTATTCCATTATGACAAATGAAATAGAAAACAAGGAAATAAAACAGCCAGTAGTGGTGGTGATGGGGCATGTTGACCACGGCAAGTCATCGCTCTTGGAAGCCATAAGAGAGGATTTTGTTATTTGCGCTAAAGAGTCAGGTGGCATTACCCAGCATATTGGAGCCTATGAAGTGACTGTGCCCTCAGCTGACGGGGATCGCAAAATCACTTTTATTGACACTCCGGGGCATGAAGCTTTTTCAGCTATGAGGCAAAGGGGCGCTAAGGTGGCAGACATTGCTATCTTGGTGGTGGACGCATCCGAAGGTGTTAAAGACCAAACAAAAGAAGCCATAAAATTTATCAAAACAGCCAGCATTCCTATGCTAGTAGCTTTTAATAAAATTGATAAACCCGGGGTTGATGTTGAAAAAGTAAAACAGCAATTGTCGCAAGTGGATGTTTTAACTGAATCATGGGGCGGGAAAGTTCTTTCCGTTAAAGTGTCAGCTAAAATGAAGCAAGGCATAAAAGAGCTTTTAGAAACAGTTTTATTAATTGCGGAAATGGAAGAATTAAAAGCTGATTTGACAGCTAAGCCAGAAGGCACGGTTATTGAAAGCTCTTTGGACGCGAAAAAGGGCGCTATTGCTACTTTGGTTTTAGAAAAAGGTGTTTTAAAAGTAGGAGATGTTTTAGGAACAAACACAGCTTTTGGGAAAATAAAAAGATTGTTAAATTTTCAAAACAAAGAAATTGCTGAAGTTTTACCAGGCCAGCCATGTCGCATTTTAGGGTTTGAGATTCCTCCAGTTGTGGGGGAGGTGGCTGTTGTTTATGAATGTTTGGATAGGGCAAAAAATAGTTTGGCAATTAAGGCTGATAAGATTCAAGAGCAAAGAGCAACAGACGAAGAAAAAAAGATTTTTAATGTTGTTGTCAAAGCTGATGTTCATGGTTCATTGGAAGCAGTGGAGCATGTTTTATCAAGCATTCCTTGTGATAAAGTTGGCTTAAATGTATTAAGATATAGCGTGGGTGACATTACTTCAGCTGATGTGAGAGAAGCAGAAAGTTCCAATGGAGCTATATTTGGCTTTAGAGTAAAAGTGGATGAATCAACCAAGCAATTTGCTAGGCAGAAAAGAGTTAAAATAAAAACATTTGAAGTGATTTATGAAATGGTGCAAGAGGCTAGACAAGAAATGCTTTTAGTGCTGGCTCCAGAAACCAAAAGAATTGACTTATCTCAATTAAAAATTATTGCTTATTTCAAAAAAGCCAAAGACACGCAAATTATCGGGGGTAAAGTTTTAGAAGGAGAATTTACTAAAAATACAATGGTTGAAGTGTTTAGAAATGATGAAATGGTTGGTCGTGGCAGAATAAAAAGCTTGGAGAGGGAAAAAAAAGAGGTTGGCAAGGCTGTGAAGGGCCAGGAGGTTGGCATGATGTTTGCTGGGGATGTTAAAATTGAAATAGATGATATTTTGAAAATTTATCGTGAGGAGAAACAAAAAGGAACACTGTAGGAAAGAATTAAGAATCAAGATTATGGAAAGTAAAAGATTAAATAAATTACAAGAAGTTTTGAAAGAAGAGTTGGCTGGGGTTATTTCACAGGAAATAGATTTTCCTAAAGGCATTATTGCCACAGTAATGAGTGTGAGAATTTACAGCGATTTATCTTGGGCGGAAATTTTTGTTTCAGTGATTCCAGAAAAAGAAAGCGAGTTTGTGATAAATGTTTTAAAGAGAAAAGCCTATTTTTTACACAAGGCCTTAAATGATAGAATAAAATTAAGGCGAATTCCTAGAATTAAATTTTTGCCATATACTGGCCCCAATAGTCAAGAAAAAATTGAGCAAATTTTAGATGAAATTTCAGCAAAAGAAAAATTGGCCGAGTAGCCAAGTGGCTTAGGCGAGGGACTGCAAATCCCTTCACATGGGTTCGATTCCCATCTCGGCCTTGAAAACAATTTAATATTATGCCCGAGTGGAGAAACGGGAAACTCGCATCACTTAAAATGATGTGGCCAAAAGCCTTGTGGGTTCGATTCCCACCTCGGGCACCAACCAAATTTATTTTGTTTTCGTGAACACTATTACCACGAAAAAAGTTAATAATGATTTTTTTAAAAATTGGAACTCAAATATGAGTTATGTTTTGGGTTATTTTATTGCTGATGGTTGTATATGTGTTGATAAAACAAGAAAAAATCGTCCTTTCACTTTTAATATAACCTCTGTTGATAAAGAGCATTTAGATAAAATAAAAGACGCTCTTGGATCAGATCATAAAATCAGTAAAAAACCTGGAATGAAAGGAAGCTTTGCTTATCAAATACAAATTCGTAGTCAAATTCTTACGAAAGATTTAATGGACTTTGGGATTATGCCTAGGAAAACTTACAATCTTGGCGAAATTAAGGTGCCAGATAAATATTTTGCTGATTTTGTTAGGGGATTCTTTGACGGTGATGGTTCAGTTTATATCTACAATGTTAACAATGTGCCTCAAGTAAAAGTTGGGTTTGTATGCGCAAGCTTGTCATTTCTTACAAGTTTTAATGAACAGCTTTGTCGGTTATTGAATATTCTTCCAAAGGCTGTTCATAAAACTGTAGATAAGCGAAGGAGCCAAATTCTTTATTCAACTTGTTTGTATATTAGTGATTCTGAAAAGATCTATAGCTTTATGTACGGCAATAACCCAGAGCTTTATCTTGAGCGGAAGCGAAAAGTTTTTGAGGAGTGGCAAAACATTAAAAGACGGCATTATATTAAAAAAGATTATCCCTCAAAAATTGGCTGGCACTTAAATAAGCTCGCGGAAGTTAGTTCGGTTATAGTTAAATAAAAGGTAAAAAGGTTTTTGGCAAAGATAATTTTTAATAAATAATGTATGAATTTTTTAGAGGAGTTAGCAGCAGAATGGTATGAGTATAAGGGGTATTTCGTGAAAAGGAATATAAAATTTGGTGGCCCTGCAGGAAAATCGACAGGTGGGCGTAGTGGGGAGATTGATATAATCGCCTATCAACCTAAAAATAGTATTGTTGTACATATCGAAACTTCGTCTGACTGTGATACTTGGGAAAGCAGAAAGAAAAAATTTCAAGAGAAGAAATTTACTGAACTTGCTACGGCTGAATATACTAAAGTACTCGGATTTACTCCTAAATCTATAGAGCGTATCGCAATTGTTAGCTATACGAAAAAACCAAAAGATCTTAATTGGCAAACAGTAAGTGGTTCTCCAATTGAAATATGGGACATTCCTACTTTTATTGCAGGCATTAATAGTGATTTTCAAAAAAGGAGGCATGCCCGAGAAACTTCTATCCCAGAACAGCTACCACTACTTCGAGCGATACATTACTCTATTAGTTATAGTGCCCTAGCCTTACAGCGGGACAAGTAAGACGATAAAATAAAAAATAATTTTATGGGAGATACAGAAATAGAAATACAAGTTCAGGTGGATAATATTGGGGCGCTTTTGGATTTTTTGAAAGCTAATGGTAAGTTTCAGGCAAAGCAT
>JAZDKU010000043.1:0-6906 GCA_043802745.1 bacterium
CCCATACTTGGGTTTACTTGGTGGCCAGTCATGGCAGTGATGCTATTATCTAAAATAATTAATAATAATCCTGATTTATTATAAACAGAGTTCATTAAGCCGGGAATCCCTGAATGCAAAAAAGTGCCATCTCCAATAAAAGCAATGACTTTTTGTTTAGTGGCCTTCTTTACTCCGTGACCAATACCCACGCCAGAACCCATTGAAATTAAATAATCATACAAGCTATGCGGGGGCAAAGCAGCAATCATATAACAGCCAATATCTCCTCCAAACACTGTGCCTTCAGGGGCTGCTTGCTTAACAGCCGCATAAAGCTTCCAGTAGGGGCAGGTTGGCCAGCCCGTGCAAAATCTTGGTAAATGCTTTAACTTTTTTGTTGGATAAATAACTTTTGGGTTATATGTTTTACCAAATAATTTTGCTATGCCCATAGCAGTATTGTCTGGATTTAATTCGCCAACTTCTGGCAAAACATTTTTACCCAAAATTTGCAGTTTGGGATTAACTAGCCGAGCAATTCTTTCAATTTCTTTTTCTAAATAAGGGTCAAGCTCTTCCACAATTAAAACTTTTTTTAAAGGCTTGATAAACTTTTTAATTTTTTCTTCTGGCAAGGGATAAAAGAAACCCAATTTTAAAACTGGTGCTTTTACTCCAAGCATTTCCATAGCTTCCATGCTATGCAAATAAGCCACCCCTGAAGTTATTACGCCCAATCTTGAATCTTGAATCTTGAATCTTGAATCTTTATTTATAACGCTTTTCTCTGCATATTTTTGGATATCCTGAATTTTTTGCAATAATTCCTGGTGCATTTCTAACACTCTTGGGGGCATGGTGACAAACCTTTTTTGATTGCGAACAAACTTGGCCAAAAGCGACTTGCTTTGTGGTAAAGCTCCCAAAGTAACTGGCATTTTCTGATGTGCTACCCTTGTGGTTAGGCGAATCATCACGGGAATTTTAAATTTCTCTGATAATTGAAAAGCTAATTTTGTAAAACTTCGACACTCCTCTGCATCTGATGGCTCAAGGGTTGGAATATGCCCCAAGTAACTAAACCCTCTAGAGTTTTCTTCGGATTGAGCTGAAGAGTGGCATTCAGGGTCATCAGCCGCTAAAATAACAGTTGGACCCTTACTGCCTGTGTATAAAAAAGGCAACAAGCTATCGCTAGCCACATTTAAACCAAAATTTTTCATCGCCACCAAACATTTTAAGCCAGAGTAGGAAGCCCCCATAACCGCTTCCATGGCCACTTTTTCGTTGGTGGAAAATTCAAAATACACATTGGCGTCTTTGGCCATTTTATAAAAAGTATTGCCAATTTCTGAAGCCGGCGTTCCCGGATAAGTTGCCACAAACTGCAACCCTGCCTCCAAAGCTCCCCGAATAATTGCTTCATTGCCCAATAAAATTGCTTTCCCCGATGGTTTTAATAAATCCTGAATCATATTTTTATTTTATCATAAGCTATTGTATTATTCCACCACCCAAAAGCTCATTGCCCTTATAGAAAACAACGGATTGGCCGGGGGTGATGGCGCGTTGGGACTTAGTGAAAATCGCTCTATCTTTATAAACCAAACAGCTTGCTAATTGGGCGCCATAACGAATTTTCGCTTTGGCCTTAAAGGGAAATTTTACGGGCTGGTTAATCCAATTAGTATTTTTAAATCTTACTTCTTTTTTATCCAAATCTTTTTCATTTTTGGAAACTACTAAAGTGCCACGACCCCACTCCTCGGCTTGGGGCCGAGGGGTGGAATCGGGCACTTTAGCAATAACAAACCAGGGTCCTTGGGGCAAGGCAATGCCCTTTCGCTGGCCAATAGTGTAAAACCACAAACCCTTGTGCTGTCCTAAAACATTGCCTTTTATATCCACAATACCTCCGCCTCCGCCCCACTCCTCGGCTTGGGGCCGAGGGGTGGGGCGGGACAAATGCCGAGTTAAGAAGTCGTTAATATTTGTATCTTGTAAAAAACAAACATCATTAGATTCTGGAGTTTTATAGGTTGGCAAGCCAAATTTTTTAGCCAAATCTCTAACTTTTTGCTTGCTTTCTATTTCTCCAATTGGGAATAAAATATGTTTTAACTGCCCCTGACTTAACTTCCAAAGAAAATAGCCCTGGTCTTTCTCTTTGCACTTGGCCTGTAATAAACGAGCTTGCCCGCCGAAGCCTTGGCGAAGGCGGGCGTAATGACCGGTGGCTAAATAATCACAGCCCAGAGTTTTGGCTTTTTGCAACAATAAACCAAACTTAATTTCCTTATTGCAAACCACGCAAGGGTTTGGGGTTATCCCCTTTTTATAACTCTCAACAAAATAATCAACAACGTAATCTTTAAACTCTTTTTGAAAATCAAAAATAAAAACTTTTATACTCAAAACCCTGCCAATTTCCCTGACCCTCTTCTCAGTCTCCGAGGGCAGACCTCGGTTGAGTACACCGAGGGCTGCCCTCGGCTTTGCTTTCCACAATCGCATATGAAAACCAACCACCTCAAAGCCCTGCTTTTTTAATAAAGCGCAAGCCACCGAGCTATCCACCCCACCCGACAACGCCACTGCCACTTTTATCTTTTTACTCTTGATTTGCATATTCTATTTTTTAATCAGTTGCAAAAGTGGTTCTTCCCAGCCAAAGCAAGTTTCCTTGCCACAAAGCTTTTCAAATGCCTTAATACATTTTTGGTCAAGCTTAACAAATTCTTCTAATATGCCAACCACTTCATAAACAAACCCACCAACCGTGCCGTTTGAATCATCAACCCCGCCCACACATAGTTTTTTGTCCAAGCGCAAGAGCAAATCAATTAATACTTTTGCTGTTTGCTCGCTCACTGGCAACTCTGACACTAACTTTGATAAGCGAGCAACTCCCTCGTCAAGTGAATTCTGATATGTAAACCAATTCCGAGACAGGCCGTTATATGGCTTAATATACTTTATTGCCAAAGAAATGCTTTCTCTTGCTTGAGCTAATTCTTCTTTGCTTAATTCTCCTAATTTACCGTTACATTTTGGACTGCTAACTAATTCCTTTTCTTCTTTGCTTAATTTTCCTCCTCCCTTAACCGCATAAATTGCCACCGCCACCATATGCTTACAAAGCGTATCGTTTTCGCCAAGATAACAATCGCAATTAGCAAGGCCATACTGCCGTGCCTCCACTGAAACTCGATATGGTTTTGTGCCAAGCACCACCGCTGAATAAGCTCCAATTCCTTCTCTAAATTTCGTCACTTTTCCAGCCTCATACAAAGAGACCGCCTTTTCAAAAGTCGGCTCGTCGGTCGCAAATTTAATTTTATCTAAATCATATTTTGGAGGCATATATTAAAACCAATTACTTACCTATTTCAATCTGCGAAGGATCTTTTAAAATAACCTCTGGCTTGCCTTGATACTCTTGGATTTTTCCTTTAATTCTAACTGTTTTGCCAGAGTAATATTCTTCTGGCGAGCCAACAAATTTATATTGGTCAGAGCTAAAAATTACGCTGGTAAAGCAGTGGTTGGGATATGGTTTTTCAAAATTCAAAAAAACAGTATTGGTTTTTGACTTGTAAGCGTCAACAATTTTTCCCTCTACTATTATTTCTTGGCCAACATTGTTTCCAGTATTACAAGCCCCAACAACTTTTAAACCTGTTGCCTCGACTGTTAACTTTTCCCATTGGAAAAAAGCTTGGCTCTTTTCTTCTTGAACTACTGGTTTTGAGCCAGACCATTTACAGCCAACTTTATTGTCAACTGCTGTTTTCTCAGCCAAAACAATTTCTTCTTTGTACTTTATATCCGGCTCGTAAAATCGGGCAATGGCTAAACCATCTTTTACTAGTTCCAAACCAACATTTTGCCTATCTAAAAAAACATATCTTAAACATCTTTGATATTGGTCAACATCTGTGATATCTTTTTCCAGCCGCACTTTTTTATTTAAAATCAATTCTTCCAGCCGTTTACTTGCCTCGCTATAACAAGGATAGCCCCGTTCGTCAGCATCAATGCCCAAAAGTCGAATATTGTAGCCACCCTCAACTATAACAGTGTCTCCGTCAACAATTTTAGTTGCCAACGCCTCTTCGGGTGCTAAACATTGAACCAATAAAGTGGTTGTCGAAGAAATGTCAGATTGGCTTTGCTTTTCAATTTTATTCTTTGGCGAAAAATAAATAGCCACCCCAATAATCAACGCCCCGATAACAACCGCCAAAAATATTTTATTTTCCTTGAAAAACCTTTTCATTTTTGTTTCTAAATTATTTTTTTATCTCATCTAAAATTTCAATAATTTTATCAATTTTACCCGCCCATTTTTCTATTTCGTTTTTCTTATCTTTAAGCTCAGCTTCTGACGATACCGATAATCCTAGTTCACTAATTCTCTTTGATATTAATTTCAATTTATTTTTTGCCTCATCATTTTTTGCCTCAGACAACGACCAGTTAATATGAAAAACAAGTTTTCCCTTACTACTCAATCCATAAATTTTCCTTTCGGAAATTTTGCTAAAAATTGGGTTGATAGTTGCCTTGCCTTGTCCTTTGCCCAAAACAAGGTCGTCGGAATTTTGTTTAGAAAAGTTAAATAATTTTTCTACCGCTTTATATTGTTCATCAGTCAATCTTTTTTTAGCGTCAATTAAAAATTCGTCTGGTGTCCATGCTTTCATTACTCTAGAACTAATTGACGACATACTTTTCTTAACCTCAACACCAAATAATTTAGGAATCATAATTTCGTAACTTTCAAATTTATAATATTCCATTTGAACTGCGTAAATATCAAATTGGCTGTTTTGGTTGATATAAACAATCAAGTCCTTTAACCTATCTTCTATTGCATCCATCAATATTACAAATTTTATATTCCCCTGTTGGAGATTTATTTTTATTGCCCCAAGTATTGCCTCTGCTTGCTCATCATCAACATTAAAAAAATCTTTTACTTTTTCTTCAAAACTTATTTGAAACTTTTTATTAACCTCATTGTCAATTTTGCTTTTAAATTCTCCAAAATCACTATGACGCCAAAGAGATGCTCCGTAATCAAGAGCTTGAGCAACCACTGTTCTTTTGTCTGAATTTTTGTATAGCTTTGTTTCCACTACATAAATATCACCGTCCTTGTCTATAGCTAATGCATCAATCGGCCCAGATTCAGTTAAAAATTCTCTGGCTACCACAAAAAGTTTTTTGTCTTCCTCTATTTCATACACTGGAATTGATTCGGGGTTTTGATGGATATACTCTTGCAAATACCCCTCTTTATCAAAATCGGACTTATCAATTTTTTTGGCATTTTTGCCATTTTCAGAAATTACAATACTCATAAATTTTTATTTTAGTTTTTCCTTATTTTCATTCTACTCCTCTTAAAATCTAACGTCAAAATCTATATTTGCTTTAGTATGTTGGACAAAATTAGTAAAGTCAACATCCCTTTTATTTATCATCTTAATGACATATAATTAAGCCAACATTATTATTATTGTTCCTAACAGAATTTTAAAAAAGCTAAAAATACAAGGCCTATGTTAAAATCTATCCAAATAAAACTTAACAAAGTAAAATATATTGGAGATTCTATCGGCGACGATGTGCGCGTTGAGATTGAGGTATTAGGCAAATTTTTACAAATTGACAAAGAAATTAAAGTTGGAAAAACAGCAACGATAAACCAAGAAATAGGAGAGTTTGAAACCGACCAAGAAATATTTCGAGCTAGAGTTTTAATTACCATCATTGAAAAGGACTTGCTCTTTAACGATGTTGGTAGCGTGAGGGGTAATTTAAAAATAAATACCACTATCACAGAACTCCAACAATTTGTCTTTCAGGTGCAAGTGAAAGAAACTCGCTCTATTTTAGGTAAAATCTGGGGAAAACGAAAAGCCTATTTTGAAATTACATTGGAAGTTAAAGTGTCAAATGCAATAAAATATGTGCCAAATAAAGGCGATGGATGGTTAAAGATTATATTACAAAACAATGGAAAAACAGAAGCGTTGCCAGCATACTTAAAAGTAAAAATAAATAATAAAAATAATGGGCGAGAATATTTTACTATTTTAGAAGGCCCATATCGCGGCAGAATAGCATCTATAGAACTAAACAAAAATGGATCTTCTCAACTTATCTCTAACATAACAAATATGCCAATGGTTTTGGCTAGCTATTCAATATCACAGAAAATCCTCGTTTTAAATGGTAAAAAATATCAAGCCACCGATCACCCAGATGCCCCTCTTGAAAAGCGATTGTATGATATTGAAATGCCGGACGCGCCCCATCAAGGCGGAGTAACTTATCTAAACAAAGCGAAATTAGCAAAAATTTGGTTTCGGATTGGACACAGCGGAAGCCGTTATTTGCACACAGGTAGAGTGTCGCTTGGTTGCTTAACTATTATTGAAGTTGAAAAATGGGACGCGCTTTGCGAGACATTGTTGAAAGCGCGTAAAGGTGACTCTGTGAGTGTGGGCATTTTGGAGGTAGTTGATTAGTATCTTTATGTTGAAAAAGGTATTTATTATTGCAATAGTCGTTTCAATTTCTATTTTTATCGGTTTATTTTATTTCTTCGCGCAACATCATAGCAAAGACGCTGTTGAGGCCGTAATGGATAATAAAATATTTATCAGTTGGCAGAAAATAACCATATCAGAAAAAGCAAAAGATATTTCTATAAATATAGCCCTGCCCAGAATGGTTATTCCCGATGATTATAAATTAGAGGATATGATAAATAAAACAATAGCGCGAGATATTGAATTATTGAAAAATGATTTTATCTCTACAGTAAGCACTGCGGCTGAAGATAACGGGGAGACAAATACTTTGAATATCAACACGGAGATATTGCTTGTCAGCCCCCGGTTAATCTCTCTC
>JAZDKU010000044.1:0-2076 GCA_043802745.1 bacterium
CCCAATGCCAATGCCAGTGTTGTGGCAAGAAAACAATACGTCATTTCCCTTTCTTTCTATAATCACTTCTATTTTTCCCTTTCTTTCATTGTATTGAATAGCATTGGAAATAATATTAATAACCACTTGCTTTATTTTTAAGCCGTCAATGTTTACATTTGGTATCTTTCCTAAAACCTTAAAAGAAATTACGCAATTTTTAGCGCGAATAAGAGGAGTAAACTCACAAATAACTTCTTTAACAATATCTTCAAGGCTGGCTAGCTGATTTTTTATTTCTAGTTTATTTTCCTCAATGCGAGAAACATCTAAAAGGTCTTTTATCAAGCCTATCATGCGCTGGGTGTTTTCTAGGGCATCTTTTAAATATTCTCTTTGGCCCTGGTTAATCTGGCCCAAGTCTTCGGAAATTAATACCTCAAGATATCCTTTTATCACCGAGAGCGGTGTTTTAAGCTGATGAGAAACCACGGAAATTACTTCGGCCACCCTGTATTGATTTAAAGGTTTTTTTTTATAAACAGGCTTCATAATTTTTATTCTTTTATAACCCTCAATACTTCTTCTAGAGTGGTTATGCCACTAAAAACTTTTTTTGCGCCATCATCCAACATAGTGGTCATACCGTTCTGACGGGCCAATTTCATAATTTCCCCGCTAGAAGCTCGCTTAAGAATCAAGTTTTTAATATTATCGGCCATTTCTAAAATTTCAAAAATTCCAATGCGACCCAAATACCCAGTATTTCCGCAAACTCGACAGCCATTACCCTTATACAAAAAAATTTTCTGGTCTTTGAAAATACTTTTAAGATGAATGTCGCTTTTGATAATCTTTTTTTCCTCGCCAGTTAGCTGATAGGATGCTCGACATTTAACACAAATTTTTCTAACCAGCCTTTGGGCAACAACCACATTAACTGTTGAAGCCACTAAAAATGGTTCAATGCCCATATCAAGCAAGCGAGGCAAGGTGGTGGCTGCATCATTGGTGTGCAAAGTTGATAAAACCAAGTGGCCAGTCATCGCTGAGTTAACGGCAATGCTAGCTGTTTCCTCATCTCTAATTTCTCCCACCATAATGATGTCAGGGTCTTGGCGAACAATTGCTCGCAAGCCCCTGGCAAAAGTTAGATTTGTCTTTGCATTTACTTGAATCTGGCTTGCCCCTTCAATTTCATATTCAACTGGATCCTCAATAGTAGCAATATTAACTTCGGGTTTATTTAAAATTTTTATAACTGCGTAAAGAGTTGTGGTTTTCCCAGAGCCAGTAGGGCCAGTAGACAAAATCATACCATGAGGATTTTCCATAGCCAGCATAACCTTTTTTAAATCTTTATCAGAAAGGCCTAAACTTTCCAAGCTAAAGCTTCGAGCTTTTTCCGAAAGAAGCCGCATAACCACATTCTCCCCCTCGGTAACGGGCACCACCGAAACCCTCACATCAACCATTTCGTCCGCTGTCCCATCAGAAGCGGAAAAATGCAGTTTACCGTCTTGGGCAGCCCGATGTTCATCAGTTCTCATTTTAGATAAAATTTTAATGCGCATAGAAATTAACTCATGTAAGTCTTTTGGTATACTTAGCACCTCATGCAAAACCCCGTCAATTCTAAAACGCACTAAAACTTCTTTTTTCCGAGGCTCAATATGAATATCAGACGCTTTATTCTGGTAGCCATATTGCAAAAGCATATTAACTATTTTAATGGTAAGACTATCCCGCTCCTCTCTGGAAAGAGCTTTATCTTTTAATTTTTTTAAAATATTTTCAAACTCCTCTTTTAAGCTAGCCTTGTAGCGAGAAAAAACTGCCTGAAAATCCCGCTTAGTTATAAGATAGGGCAAAACTTTTTGCCCTATTCTTTTTTCTATTGTGTGCCTGGCTTCTAAATCATCTGGATTTACCATGCCCAGCTTTACACTATCTTTGTCCCTGGCAAAAGCCATTATCCCCTTTGATCTAGCCACTATTTCTGGAATTAAATTTAAAACTTCTTCGTCTATTTTTTCTTCTCTTAAATTAACAAAACCATAGCCCGAGTCTTCAGCCATTAATTTGCCAAAATGCTCA
>JAZDKU010000045.1:0-2518 GCA_043802745.1 bacterium
AGCAAACCAATAATCAACTGGTAAGTGTAAAAACCATTTTTTGTGCCACCAAACTCTTTCTGCCCAAAAATCATGGAAATCATACCGCGGATTAACCACGAACCATAAGAAATCCCAAACAACAATTACCAAAAAAAACAAAGAAAGGGTATTGGACTCAGAAGACCAATTCCAGTCCTGGCCGACAAAATAGGGATAATGGAAAAACAGCAAAACCAGACTAAAAATCAGCACATGATAAAGGGTAAGCTCTTTGTCCCACATAACCTTTCGGTAAAAACGGGCGTACCATGCCTCTGGCCGCGGCCGCCAGGTTGGTAACTTGGCTGCCCAGCCGAATCCCCCCTCTATTTGCGTTTCCAAGGACGCTAAAACCAAAGAGAAAAAACAAAGAAATATTATTTGGACGATTAAATCAAAATTCATAAAATTTTATTGAAATAAATTACTAGCTTCATCCCAAATTTCGGGGCTATTCTGCGTCTCTTTCATCCAATACCACCATTCGGCGCCCCAAAGATAAAATTCTTTTAAGCCGGTTTTTTGGGCAAATTTAATATTCTCTTTAAATCGCTCCAAATCCATTGTTTTTTTCTGCTCTGTAAGAGCACACTCATAAAGACCGCCCTGACACCAAGGCTCTGCCTGCAATTCACCCCCAATCACCTCTTTATCAAAAAACTTTTCTATAATTTGGGCTTTCCGCCAATAAAAGGTTGGGTTCAGAGGATATGAAATGTATGTTTTAAGTTCTTTAAACCAAATCTTCCGATGCAGAGTTGTAGCAACTCTATCTCCCAACTTGGCGGCGGTTATCCAAGACGACCATTCCCCGCTGTCAGAAATCGCCACTGGACGATCTTGCGGATCTAACGATTTTACCAAAGCTATCTCTTTTTTCAAGAATTCTTTATCAACCCGAGGACATTGCCCAAAAGGGAAAAATGGCTCGTTTTCCACCTGCCACATGACTATCGAGTCTTCGTTTTGATACCTTAAAACAGTTTTTTCAATTAAGGTTAAAACTTCCTCTTGCAGTTCTTGTTTATTTAAACTCTTTGCCCATTCCGGAATGTGGCATTCCGGCCAGCGAGGCGTCCTCATTCCAATGACTAAAAATATTTCAGCCTTATTTTCTCTTGCCTTCGCTATCTGCCAATCCAGGTCGATAAAATTATATTCTCCAGGCTTTTGCTCAAGATGATTCCAGTTAGTAATGATTTTTAGTTTTTTAACCTTAGCATCATTAAGTAAGGCCAGATAGACCTCTTGCCAATCCAACTCTAAATAGCTAGCCTGCGCTTGAGAAAAATTGACTCCCCAGCTAATTTTTTCTGTCTGGGGCGCAGCTCCTGTAAAAAAATAGCCGATGAAAATTAAAAACAGAACGATAAATCCAAGTAAAATTTTCCTAAAAATATTCTTCATTTTAAGGCTAAAACCAATAATCCTCCTCCGATAAGTAAAATAGCGACAATTTTTTGGATAATTACTTCTTTGGAAATTTCTTCTTTTAATATTTTAGGGAATTTAAAAGAAAGCATGATAGAAAAGATAAACAAAAAAACGTACTGAATACCGGCCAGGGCATTAATTGTGGCCACGTAAGCCAGAGGGGCCAGAGCAATCGCCCAGCTTTGCAAAATATTACCTCCGGCTCCTGCGGCTTGGTTAGAAAGGAAAAGAACCGCTGTTTTCTTCTGGAGGCCAATTTTGGCCTTAAATAATTCGCTTCTCACCTCTCGAGTTAAAAGAAGCCCCAGCGCCGCCAAAAAACCACCGATTCTTATCCAAATAAGCCCCGTCCAAAAAGATTGACCCAGATAAACATATTTAGCCAAAACAAAATAAAAAGCGAGTAAAATTGCGGCTACCGATGAAATAAAAAGACATTTCAAAGAAATCTTTTGCGATTTTTTATAAGTAATTAAAACACTCCCCAAAATAAGCAAAACAAAAGCTACGCAATCAAAAGGAGAAAAGACTGCCTTTCCTTTAGAAAAAATAAGAATTAATAAAAAAGAGAAAACAGGTAAAATTCCTCCGACAGCCGGTACCACTCTTGATGGTTCAAAAAGTCGCAGGGCTTTATAAAACCAAAAAAGTCCTCCAGTAAAGAAAATTCCGCAAGCGAGGGCTAAAAAAATTTGCCAGGCTCCTGGAATATAAAAACCGACAAAAGGAATAAGGGCTAAAGCCAAAATTCCCGACATCCCCACGTAAAAAGTATAAACTTTCGGATTAGAGATAGAGCCGATTAAAAGGTATTTATCAACCAAAAAGGCAACGGCTAAAATCAAGTAAGATAGAATAGTAACTATCAGCCAAGTCATTTTTCAACAATTTTCTTAATATTTAAAGTCCCTAACTGTTCTCCTTCAACAAAGCCTTGCATAGCAGCTTCAGCCAAGTAACCATTATCTAACCAATCGAAAAGCCATTCATTAATATAATTAACGTCTTTCTGCAAGAGACCGAAGCCTGAGTTTAAAAGCCAACGCTGGTTAAAGTCTTCTTG